>URRN01000041.1 GCA_900550185.1 uncultured Collinsella sp. | reverse complement strand
CGCCCTCGGCGTCCCACTCACCCCAGGCGTCACCCGTGGCCAGCAGGCCCAGCGGTGTTGCTACGACAAGCACGGCAACCAGGATGAGCGTGGGGACCAGCGAGGTCTTCTTGGCAGCAACGCCCTCGGCAGCAAGTTGGCCATCGACGGCCTCGGGCCCGACAATGATGCTCGGCGCCGTCTTCTTAATGAAACCGTAGATCGCGGCCGTCGCCACGCCCTCGATCACGCCGGCAACCAGCATATGCGGGATCAACATGGCCGGAATGGAAACAGACAGCGGGAAGGGGCAGTACAGCGGGGCACCCGAGGCGTTGGTAAAGAGCATCGGCTGAATGCCAAACTCGATGGCAGCGCAAAGGGCAGCCACGCACAAGCCGACCCAGCCGCTCACGATGGCAGAGACCGAAGTGCCCCAGCTCTTGTCGTGCAGGCGGCTGTTGAGCGCGCGGAATACCATAGCGGCAACAAACGGCAGCACAAAGGCCATATTAAAGCAGTTGGCGCCAAAGGACAGGATGCCGCCGTCGCCAAACAGCAGCGCCTGAAGCGCCAACGCGACCGAGACAGCGATAGCCGCAGCCTCGGGGCCCAGCAGCAGTGCGATAAGCGCGCCGCCGACGGCGTGGCCCGTGGTGCCGCCAGGCAGCGGCACGTTGAACATCATGAGCAAAAAGGAGAAGGCGGCGCAAATACCCAGGAAGGCCATGTGCTCGCGGTCGAGCGTGGCGCGCACCTTTTTGATGCAATGGACCCAAACAGGCACCATCGCCACCGCCATGACGGCATCGGTTTGCGGGGACAGGTAATTATCTGGAATGTGCATATACGCCTCCCGATTGCCGGCGCGCAGAATCGCAGCGCCGCATGAACCATTTCGACAGTGTTACGAGTTGGCGAATTCGTAACACCACGCGGGCTATGATAGCAAACGGCGCACTGCCGACAAAGCAGTGCGCCGTTTTGTAATGCGTATGTCACATATGAAGGCTCGTCGGTGCCTCATTCCGAACACCGCGGTCACGCAGAGCCCACAGCAACCGCCATCAGGCCCTGCGCTCCCGGCGCAAGCCCTAGCCGCGGACCTCGCCGTTTACGCCCTTGCACACCTTGGTGACGATCTTCTGGTGCGCCTTCTCGACCTCTTCGCTGGTGAGCGTGTGGTCGTCGGAGCGATACGTAAGCGCAAAGGCCATGGACTTCTTGCCCGCTCCGATGCGGATGGGATCGCGGTAGACGTCGAACAGGCGCACGCCCTCGAGCAGCTTGCCGCCGGCGCTGGTAATGCGGCGCTCAAGATCCTCGCAGGTCACAGCATTGTCGACCACGATAGCAAGGTCGTGCTCAACAGCCGGGTACTGCGAGAACTCGCGGTAGTTCTCCTGATTGCGGGCGCCCTTGATCAGCTTGTCCAGATCGAGCTCAAAGGCAACGACGACCTCATCGATGCCCATCGCCTCGCGCGCCTCGGGGTGAATCTCGCCGACCCAGCCCAGCACGGTGCCGCCGGACAGGACCTCGGCCGCACGACCCGGCTGCAAGAAAGCGTAGCCCTCGCCCTCAACGGGACGGAAGCGAACCTTCTCGATGCGCAGCTGGGCAAGCAGCTCCTCGACAATGCCCTTGCCAAAGAAGAAGCGCAGCTTGCGATACTTCATGTTCCAAGACTGTTCGCTCCACTGGCCCGAGAGCACGCCCGCCACGGACTTGGTCTCCTTGGGCAGGCTGGCGTTCTCGCGGCCGTGGAACAGGCTGCCGACCTCGTACAGGTGCACGTTGGGCGTGCCGTGGGCCTCGTTATAGGCCACAGACTGCAGCAGGCCCGGCAGCAGCGAGCGGCGCATCTCGGTCTGCTCGGCTACCAGCGGGTTCATGAGCACCACGGGGCAACCGCGACCCTCGGTGGACATACCGATCTTCTCCAGGTCGCCCGGGGCGGCAAAGCCGAAAGTCGTGGTCTCGTTGAGGCCGCAGGCGCGCAGGATCTCGCCGACCTTGCGGGTGAGCTTCTGCTCGCGGGTCAGGCCGCCGATGTGGTTCTTGGCAGCCGGGATGGTCGCCGTCACACGGCCCATGCCCCACAGGCGCAGGACCTCCTCGATCAGGTCGATCTCGCGCGGCAGGTCGGGACGGAAGCTCGGCGGGGTGACCATGAAGTCATCGCCGTCGCGCTCGACGGTGCAGCCCAGGCGGGTGAGCGAACGCTCGATAAACTCGGGCTCGATGTCGGCACCGCAGATGGCATGCACGCGGGCCAGGCGCAGCTTGATGCTGTCGATAGTCTTGGGCGCAGGGAAAACGTCGACATAGCCGGGAGCAACCTCGCCGCCGGCGATCTCCTCGATGAGCGCGCAGGCAACGTTGGCGACGTCCACGCAGCCGGTCTCGTCAACCTGGCGCTCAAAGCGAATGGAGGCGTCGGAGATCAGCGACAGGTCGCGGCTGGTGTGCGAGGTGCGACCGGCGTTGAAGCAGGCGCTCTCGACCATCACATCGACGGTATCGTCCTCGATCTCGGAATCCATGCCGCCCATAACGCCAGCCAGTGCCACGGGACGCTCGCCGTCGGTGATAAGGCCCATGCCGGCGTCGAGCGTGCGCTCCTCGCCGTCGAGGGTCGTGAACTTCTCGTCCTGCTGGGCGGCGCGAACCACAACGCGACGCCTACCCTCGCGCTCGGCAAAGGTGTCCAGGTCAAAGGCGTGCAGCGGCTGACCGGTGAGCATCATCACGTAGTTGGTGATGTCGACGATGTTGTTGTGCGGGCGCACGCCCAGAGCGTTAAGGCGCTTGACCATCCAGTCGGGCGAGGGGCCGACCTTCACGTTGCGCACGATGCGGGCGACGTAGCGGTCGCACAGGCCCTCGTCGGCAATCTCGACCGAAAGCTCGTCGTCGGTCGCGCGGCCGGTCTCGGCCTTGATGGCAGGCAGCTCAACGTGGAAATCGCGGTCGAAGATGGCGCCGGTCTCGCGGGCCATGCCGATCATGGACAGGCAATCGGGACGGTTGGGCGTGATCTCGCAGTCGAGCACGGTGTCGCTCGAGCCCACGTACTCGGCAAACGGCATGCCGCAGGGCGTATCCTCGGGCAGGATCATGATGCCGGAGTGGTCGCCGCCCAGGCCGAGCTCGCGCGCGGAGCAGTTCATGCCCATGGACACGACGCCGCGAAGCTTGCTCTTCTTGATCTTGACGTCGCCGGGCAGGACAGCGCCAATCATGGCCGTGACGATGTGGTCGCCGGCCTCGAAGTTCTGCGCGCCGCAGACGATCTGCAGCGGAGCGGGGTTGCCGTCGGCGTCGAGATTCTTGTCGCCCACATCGACCGAGCACACGTACATGTGGTCACTATCGGGGTGCGGGGTCTTGGTGAGCACCTTGGCGGTCACCACGTGGTCGAAGGACTCGCCCACGGTGTCGATCGCCTCGACCTCGGTGCCGGTACGGATATATTCGTCCGAAAGGGTCTTGGGATCCTCCGGAATATCGATCATGGTCTTGAGCCAGTCGTAAGAAACGCGCATCTAACTGGTCTCCTTTCATAAATGCGGCTTTGAGCCGGAAACTGCAACTAAGAAGAAAGCGTTCTAGAACTGGTTCAAGAACCTCATGTCACCAGTCATCAACGTGCGCAGGTCGGGCAGGTCGTAGCGCAGGGCCGCGACGCGCTCGGCGCCAATACCAAAGGCGAAGCCGGTGTACTTCTCGGGGTCGATGCCGCAGTTAATCAGGACGTTGGGGTCGACCATACCGCAGCCCAGAATCTCGATCCAGCCGCTGTGCTTGCAGAAGTTGCAGCCCTTGCCGCCGCACACGTGGCAGCTCACG
The DNA here is from genome assembly GCA_900550185.1 of uncultured Collinsella sp. Lineage (GTDB taxonomy): Bacteria > Actinomycetota > Coriobacteriia > Coriobacteriales > Coriobacteriaceae > Collinsella. Next base: position 9,041 of record URRN01000041.1, on the reverse strand, counting down.
TCTACCTCGCAGCTCGGCTCGGTGAAGGGGAAGAAGTGCGGGCGGTAACGCGTCTTGCGGTCCTCGCCAAACATGCACTTAACAAAGTAGTCGAGCGTGCCCTTAAGATCGCCAAAGGTGATGCCCTCGTCGACGACCAGGCCCTCGATCTGGTTGAACTGCGGCAGGTGGCAGGCGTCGGCCGTGTCGGGACGGTAGACGGTGCCCGGGCAGATCATGTAGATGGGCGGCTTCTGCGACTCCATGGTGTGGATCTGCACGCCCGAGGTCTGGGTGCGCAGCAGCACGTCGGACTCGCCGTGGGCGTGAGCCTCGGGGTGCGCGACGCTGCCGGGGTTGTTGTCGACCACATAGAAGGTATCGCGGGCCGAGCGGCTCGGGTGATCCATGGGGGCGTTGAGCGCGGTGAAGTTGTAATAGGAGGTGTCGACCATGGGGCCAGACTCGACGGTGTAGCCGATGCCGCAGAAGATGTCCTCGGCCTCCTCGATGATCTGCTTGATCAGGTGCTGGTGGCCGATCTGCGGACGGATACCCGGTAGCGTGATGTCGACGGCCTCGTGCTCGAGTGCGTGCTTGAGGGCGGCGGCCTTCATCTCGGTGGTGCGCTCGTCGAGCATGCCCTCGATCAGCTGGCGCATCTCGTTGGCGCGCTTGCCCATCACGGGACGATCCTCGGGGGCGAGCTTGCCCATCATGCGCATCAGGCCGGTGATGCGGCCCTTGCGGCCGAGCAGCTCAACGCGCGCGGCCTCGAGCTTTGCGGCATCGTCGGCGCCTGCGACGAGCTCCTTGGCCTCTTCCTCGAGTTTGACCAGATCATCAATCAGACTCATGTCTTCCCTTTCGTCTCTCGCGCTCCCCGCTTGCCGAGGCGGCTGCCGCCGTCTGACGTTGCGAAAACGCGGCCCGGTTCGGTAACAAAAAACCGTCCTCGGGCATGTGCATTGCCCAAGGACGGTTGAATTCCGCGGTACCACCTTGTTTGACCCGGCGGATGTCTGGCCCGCCGCGCCCACTCTTTGCCCCTTGTCGCGAGGCTCACGGCTTCCCTACTGGGGACATCGCCGCCGCCGGCCGCGTGCCCGTTGAGGTCGCTGCTCGGGAGTGAACGCTTGGCCCTTGCCACCGCAGGAAGGCTTACAGCCCATGACCTTCCCTCTCTTGCCGGCGACGCGGCGGGCAAAACCCTCTCCGTCAACGCATTGGGCTACAGGATACCACATTGTTTGGGCATATCGCCGCGTTCCGTTTTGTTCGTGCTGGGTACAAGGCAGGTAGCTGTGTAAACTGGCCGTGCGCCCATCCGTGGCGCTCGGTTCGCGAGATCAAGGATATGGTATGGGAAAGAAGCACGATAAGAAGGCCGAGCCCGCAGCGGGCAAGACGCCCAAAAGCATGAAGGTCGATAAGGCCGTCAAAAAATTCCGCAAGCTCGAGGGCAAGCTGTGGACCCGCGAGTACCTGCTCAAGATTGCCGAGTTTGACGGCGCGACCATTGCCCCCGCCAACGGCGCCGCAGCGCGCGCCGACGCCATGGGCACCCTTGCCGGCGAGCATCATAAGCTCCTGACCAGCGAAAAGTCTGTCGAACTTGTGCGCTCGCTGGCACGCGAAACCGTCGCCAGCGGCAAGATCGACGACCCGCAGCTGCTCGACGAGATCCGCGTACTCGGCCGCGACCAGCGCGAAGCGAGCGTCATTCCCACCGAGGAGGCCGAGGCCTGGACCAGGCTCACCTGCGAGGCCGACGCCGTGTGGCACAAGGCCAAGACGGCCAATGACTGGGCGAGCTTTGAGCCCTATGTGGATAGAATCGTCGCCCAACTTAAGCATCAGGCCGAGCTCATGGACCCCAAGCGCGACCCATACGATGTTTGGCTCGACCAGTACGAGCGCGGCCTTTCCGCCAAGAGCTTCGATGCGTTTTGCGATGAGGTCAAGGCGACGGTCGTGCCGCTCGTGCACGCCATCGGCGAGCGCGGCCAGCAGCCCGCTGCCGGCTTTTTGCACGCCCGCGTGCCCGAGGCCGCACAGCGCGCCATGAGCTTCGACCTTATGAAGCTCGTCGGCCTGGACCTGAACGACACCACGCTTGCCTTTACCGAGCACCCGTTTAGCGAGGGCTTTGCCGTGGGCGACGCGCGCATCGCGACGCACATCTACGAGGACGACTGCATCTCCAACGTCTACAGCATCATCCACGAGGCGGGACACGCCATGTACGAGCTGGGCGTCAATCCTGCCTATGCGCGCACCCGCCTGGAGGGCGGCACTTCCATGGGCATCCACGAGAGCCAGAGCCGCTTTTTCGAGAACACCGTGGGTCGCAGCCGCGCCTTTATGGGCCCGCTGCTCGAGGTGCTGCGCCGTCACGCGCCCGAGGTCTATGGCAGTGTGGACGAGGATACGCTCTACCATGCCGTGAACATCGCACGGCCGTCGCTGATCCGCACCGAGGCGGACGAGCTCACTTATCCGCTGCACGTTATGGTGCGCTACGAGATCGAGCGCATGCTGTTTGCCGGCGAGGCCACGGCCAAGGACATCCCCGCGCTTTGGAATCGCTTTATGGATGAGTACCTGGGCATTCCCGTTCCCGACGACACGCACGGCTGCCTGCAGGATACGCACTGGAGCGGTGGCTCGTTTGGCTACTTCCCCACGTATGCGCTGGGTAGCGCCTACGACGCTATGTTTGTGCCGGCCATGTGCCGCGACGGCGTCGACCTTACCGGTGCCTGTGCGAGCGGCGATTTGGCGCCCGTCCGTGCCTGGCTGGGCGAGCACATTTGGCAGTGGGGCCGTGCCAAGGACGCACCGGAGCTCATCAAGGGCGCGTGCGGCATGGACTTTGACGCCCGCTACTACTGCAGCTACCTGCAGGACAAGTTCACCACGCTGTACGAGCTGTAAGGCATAACCGACACGCCAACGCAAAGGGGACGCCGCGGAACCAATCCGCAGCGCCCCCTTTCCACCTAGTTGTTTAAGAACGTCCCCAATGACTACCTTACAGAGCTTCCAGCGCGGCGGCGATGCGCTTCATGGCGGCATCGGCGGATGCTTGGTCGGGCGCCTCGGCCAGCACGCGGATAACCGACTCGGTTCCACTCTTGCGCACGAGCATGCGGCCCTCGCCTGCCAGCGCAGCCTCGGCCTCGGCGATGGCGTTCTGCACGCCCATGTTCTCGAGCGCGGCGTCCTTGTCCGCCACGTGCACGGCCACCTGCGCCTGTGGCAGCAGCTTGCACGGAGCCGTGAGCTGCGAGAGCGTCTCGCGCTCGGCACGAATCACTTCCATCACGCGCAGCGAGGTCATAATGCCGTCGCCCGTGCGCTCGATATCGCCAAAGATCGTATGGCCCGTCTGCTCGCCACCCAGGCTGTAGCCGCCCTCGCGCATCTTGGCATACACGTGACGGTCGCCCACGCCGCTGGTCACGGCGCTCAGTCCGGCAAGCTCCAACGACTTGATCAGGCCAAAGTTGCTGGCGATCGTCGGTACCACGGTACCGCCCGAGAGACGCCCGTGCTTGTTCAGGTACACGCCGCACACGTACAAGATCTGGTCGCCGTCGACCACGCGGCCGCGCTCGTCCACGGCCAGGCAGCGGTCGGCATCGCCGTCGTAGGCAAAGCCCACATCCAGGCCCTGCTCCACCACGTGGCGCTGCAGGCGCTCAATATGCGTAGAGCCGCAGTCGACATTGATGTTAAAGCCGTCGGGCGCGGCATTGATCACGCGCACATCGGCGCCCAGTGCGTCGAACACCGGCTTGGCCACCGAGGATGCCGAGCCGTTGGCGCAATCGATGCCGATCTTGACGCCCTGCAGCGAAAAGTTCGCGCTGGCGATGAGCGAAGCAATGTAGCGGTTGCGACCCTGCATGTAGTCCACCGTGGCGCCGATGTGGTTGCCCGTTGCCAGCGGCACCTCGCTCTTGCCATCGATGTAGTCCTCAATGAGCTCCAGCACGTCCTCGTCCATCTTAAAGCCGTCGCTGTTGACGAGCTTAATGCCGTTATCGCAAAACGGGTTGTGGCTCGCGCTGATCATGATGCCGCAATCGAAGCAGCCTTCCACAGTCTGATGCGCTACGCCCGGCGTGGGGATCACGTGCAGCATATAGGCGTCCGCACCGCTCGCGACCAGGCCGCTCACCAGCGCCGCCTCGAACATATAACTCGAGCGACGCGTGTCCTTGCCCACGATCACGCGTGCCTTGCGCTCGCGGTTGGCGCCGTAATACCAGCCCACAAAACGGCCAATCTTATAAGCGTGCTCTACCGTCAGCCCAACGTTGGCCTCACCACGAAAGCCGTCGGTGCCAAAGTACTTCATGCGCTCTCCTTACAAAATAGGGGCGAACAGATTGCCTGTCCGCCCCAAAATGGTACTCGATTATCTGCGCTACCAGAAAAACCCTACGCCGACGCGCTGTCGCGAGCCGCCTGGCATGTAGGAGTCTGACGCAGCGTAAGCGGCTTGTCCCCCGCCTCGGCCGACGTGGTCAGCGTATACGTGATCGTCGTCGTCTCGCCAGCATGCAGGTCAACGGTGCCCGAATAGAAGGGGATTCCATGCCACGTAGCGGCGCCAAGACCAAACTGGGTGCCCTCGACGGTCAGATCAGTAATGTTGCCGCCCGTCGGGGCAAACAACGAGACATTCAGACGCTCGTCGTCACGCGCGGCATCGGGTGCGCTCGCCGCAACGTAGTCGGGCAGCTTGCCAGCCTCCTCCTGCGTCATGATGTTCGTCAGGGTAACGGTGATGCGATAGGAGCACGTGCCGTCACCGTTCTTCACGCCCTGACCAATCTGCGTATCGGCGTTCAGGTACCAGTCGAGCTTGGAGAAGCTCAGGTTGTTAAAGTAAACGCCGGCAACAGGATCGGCGCTCGGGTCATCCGGATCGGGCAGCGAAGCGTCAATGCCCGTCTCTTTGATGGCATTCTGCTCATCATCGTTTCTCATCCACGCGATCAGGCGGCCCTCTTCGGCACCGCGCTCAACGGCGCTGACAAGCTTCGTAACATCGACATCGCCGATACCGCCAAGGATCTTGTCGAAGGCAGCGCTGGCGACGGATGCAAAGATGCCGTCCGACTCCTCGACCGGATAGTTCCAGTACACATCGTGCATGAGGACCTTTGCGGCGTTGGTGCCGTCGACAACCGTTCCGTCGGGCAGCGAGACATTACCGACCAGGCCCAGCAGATACTGCAGGAACACCGGGTCGATACCGATGACGCCATCAACGTCCTGTCCATACTGGGACTTCCACAGCGCGGCGACACGCTGCGAGTTGCGGGGCCAATCAGGCGAATAGGTATTGCCCGAGTTGTACAGGTTACTGTGGTTGCCGAACAGCGCCTCATCCTCTTCGTCGACGCTCTCGACTGCCTCATCCTCGCTGAGTCCAATGCGGGGAACAAACTCGCCAATCGACATCTGGCCGTCAGTGACCGAAATCAGGCCCTGCGAACCGCCAAAGCCGCCGCAAGCACGAATCTCGACGTTGTTCATGGCGTACATAAGGTAGTTGCGCGTCTGGCCGTTGGCGCCGAGCATCTGGGGAAGGACGGGGGCGACCTTCTCCGCCGCGTCAACCGCGCCGTTGAGGGTGGCAAAGCCGTCCTTGGCCTTATCGACCAGCTCGGTCACCTGGGAAATATGAGTATCGCCAATGCCCTGGACCTTCTCGTTGGCGCTCTTGAACACCTTCGAGCTGCTGGAAAGCGAATCGGCGACCGCCTGCAGCGCGGACACGTTAATCATGCCGTCCTGGAACAGCTTGCCGGGCGTAGCCTGCGAAAGGTTATCGGCCATGGGAACCAGCGCATTGCTCGAGACATCGGACAGGGCGTCAATCATGGTGCGGGCCGCATTGATATCGCTGCCATACACCGGGATAAACGAAGCCGCCGCCCACAGCGGGCTCGAGGTCTCCGCCTTCATGCTGTTACAGAGCTCATCGATCTTCTTCGCGTCGTCAGGCAGCGTCGAAAAATCGCCCGACGTGACCTTGTCCTTAAGGCCACCGACGATCTCGACAGCCTCCTTCGCTTCGCTCTTTACGGTCTTTGCCGAGTTAAGCAGCATAAAGCCGCTTGCGCCAAGCGCAACGAGAAGCACCGCGACTACAACGGCAATAATGGCGCCGGTGTGACGCTTTTTGCGCTCGCCCTTGCGATGGCGATGACGGACCAGACCGTCAGAGGTCGAACTCGGCGAAGCGTCGCCACCGTAGTTCAAGCCAAAATCGTAATAATCTTCCTTGGAACCCGAGCCCGCAAACTCGGCACCGCTATCATCCAGGCGGGCGAACGTGCCAGTCTCGGAGGCGCCGGTGTAAATCGTGCCAAGGTTACCCGTAAGCCCCGCGCCACCGGCAGAGGGAGTATTGTTGGCGGCCTTGTCGGCATTAACGTTGCCGGCGGCATTCGCGGCGTTGGCAGCACCTGCGTTGTTCGCGGGTACCGAAGGAGCCCCGCTCGGCTGCGACGTGGAGGTTGCACCGCCCGCAAAGACATTCCCTCTTGCACGGCCGGTCTTTTTTGCCTTTTGAGACTGCTCGTACAGAGCGGTAAACATCGCTGTCTCGCCCGGGGACACGCGCTTACCGGAACCGCCCTGTCCAGCGCCGCCCGGCGTGCCGGCCTTACCAGCCCCGTTCGGACGCGGCGGAACTGCAGGACGGCCGCTATCGCTGCCCTTAAAGTGATTACCAGCCATAAAGAAATCCTCGCAATTGAGTCGCAATGAAAAAGTCCATAACGTTACTAGTTTATGGCATTTTGAGCATCGACAGCTAAACTCCAGACACGGACATCAATTGGCGAAAATGCGGCACAACACCTTTTCCGTCTTGGCGCCATCTACACCGTCAAAAACACCATCGCGATAATCATGGCAAAGCCCGCCAGGTCGGTGGGCAAAAACACCGTTCCCAGCATAAGGGCGCTGGTGATGGTGGCCGAAACCGGCTCCATGGTTCCAAGGAGGCTCGCGCGCACCGAGCCAATCTCCTTAACGCCCTGCATGTAGAACATATAGGCGAAGAACGACCCCACCACAATAAATATCGCGAGCGCGCCGACACCCGAGGGGCCGAGCGCCGGCATATGCGCCCACGGCTGGGTAAAGATACTCATCACGATTCCCGCCGAAAGCATGGCCGAGCCCGTGACGACCGGGCTACCGTATTTGTTGAGGATTCCGGCAGGGATGATTGCTATGCAGGCACCGCCCACTGCGCACAAAAGGCCCGAGAGCAGGCCCATCGGCGAGATGTTGAGCGTACTGGGGTCGCCGCCCGTGGCGATCAAAAACGTTCCGCCCAATGCGAGCAAAATGCCAAGAGCCTCGCGCGTGCGCGGCAGTCGATGCGCGGTGACGCAGGCATACCCCATGACGACCACCAGCTGCAGGCACTGGAAGACGGTCGCGGTGCCCGCGTTGGTCAGGCGCACGGCTGACAGATAGCAAAGCTGGTTGAACAGCAGGCCAAAGATCGTAAACAGAATAAGCTGCTTGCGATCGGCGGGGGTAGTCCACAGCTCGATCAAGCGGTCGCGGTCTTTTCTGAGCACAACGAACATAAAGAGCAGGCCAGCGATAACTTGGCGCACGCTCATCAGCCAAAACGTCTCGATATGGCACACGTCAAAGAGGTAGCTGGCGCTGGTGCCAGAAAAACCCCAAAACGTACCGCCGGCAAACGCGGCGAGCGTACCCAGGGCCATCTTGCGCGCCTGGGCGTCGTTGAGGCGGTCGCGCCATGCGCGGCGGGTGCTGCGGCTCAGCTCGTCAGTCCCCTCGGGCACGATAAAATCAGACGCCGCCGTCATCGGTACCGAAGCCCTTTCACGTGCACACTGCGCCGAGCGCTTCTGTTCCATCCCACTCCCCCGAAATCAATTGGCAATAAAGCGTCCAAACTGTAGCACGAATATTGGTATGAAATAGCAGATGATGCGGAGCATCTGCGAGCGTCCAAATTGCAGGGACGAAAGGCACCGATGAGTTATGCCGAGCGGTTGGAATCGCCTGGGGCGCCGGGATCGGCTTCCGCACTTTCATCGGTATGGCCACCGTCGGCATCGCCCTCGTCACCGGCGTCGCCCTGCTCCTCCTGCTCGCGACGGCGCTTTTCGCGAATCTGCTCCACGGCTGCGCGCAGGGCGGCCTCGTCCTCGGCGCGTGCCACCTCTTGCGTTGTCTTGACCATATGGCGAATCTCGAGCACCAGCAGCACGATCAGCGGCACCACGATAAGCGGAAAGAACAGCAGCGGATTGGTGAGCAACGAGACCACCACGCCCAGCCCCGCCGAGACAAAGACCACGCGGCCCACCACGTCGGCGGCGGGCACGGGCGCTGCGTCCTCGACCGGATTGGCATCGCCCTTGGTGCGGTAGACCGGCGTGCCGTCGGCCGCGGCCTCCACGGCAACGATGCGGTGCGTGTTGAGTGAACCCTCCAGCGCGTCATCGGACGAATGGAAGGTGATGATGTCACCCACCTGGTAGGCCTGACTGTTGTCGGTATCGACGACGATAAACGAGTGCACGGGAATCGCCGGCTCCATCGAGCCGGTCAGCGTGCGCATAAAGCCATAGCCCATGATGGTGGGGATCTCGCCGGCGGGCGTGAACACCGTGCGCAGCAGCACCACAAAGGCGACCAGGATCACCACGGTCGCCAGCACGTTGATCACGCGGAGCACGTGCTTCATCACTTGTCGGCGTCCTTTGCGGAAGGCTCGACGTCAGTGGCGTCAGATGCCGAAACGTCGGTCTCATCTCCCTCAACGGTCGTGGCGACATCGCCCTCGGCGGCCTCTCCGCGCAAGCGAGCCAGCAGATAGCGCGACAGGCTGTTGCCCTCGGCACGGCGCTCGGCGCGGGCGCGATCGCGCTCGGCCTGTTCCAGCTCGTGCGCCAACGAGGCCAAGCGCTGCTGCATCTCCGCGCGGGCGGCCTCGAGCTCGCGCTCGTGCGCGGCCTTTGCGGCGGCGAGCTCCTGCTCAATAC
>URRN01000040.1 GCA_900550185.1 uncultured Collinsella sp. | reverse complement strand
GCATGTGTTAGGCGCGCCGCCAGCGTTCATCCTGAGCCAGGATCGAACTCTCCGTCCAAAATATTTGGGCTTCGAGCCCGTCCGGTCCTCTCAGTCCATCGCTGATCGGTTCCGTTCGATTCATATGGTTTTAGTATAGGAAAAGGAATTTCTCGGGGCCGCCTCTCGGCGGCCTTGCGAAAAACAAATCCAAGTTAGACCATTTCAAATGGTTCGATGTCTGCCCGGATGCGACACTGAAGTAAGTGTCCATCCTCGCAGTATCCGGTTCTCAAGGTGCACGCCTGCGCTGGTTCCCGGTCCGACCGGGCCGTGCGGCAAGGAGATATATTGCCAGACCGGAGGGGCGCCGTGGGCGGGAATCGCGCACTCCATATTTTGTTCACAAATGAATAGGTCCCTCAGTCGCATCACTGAGGTTAAAGCTGAAGCATTGGCTTCTGATATTGGCGATGACCAGCTGGTTTATAGGTGTTAAGGCATCGGTCATCTCTGGAGCGCCACTTTACTCCAAAAGCATCAGCTATTTGTTTCCCGTCGGTAAAAGGCGGGTTTTGTTCGCCAAACGTTCTTATATATAGATAGATACGGGTTCGAACCCATGAAAGGGCGACAAAAAAAGACGGCCAACCGAAGTTGACCGCTTTCTATTCTATGCTGGAGCATCCAGAGGGTGCTTCCGAACTCATTTTCTCGCTGCCATTCATGCTTTCGAAGCATCTTTCGACCTTCGCAGTCTCATGTTTTGAGGATCTGCCGTGTTTATCACTGTTATCAATGAGTGTGTGGAAGTGATCCTCATACAGATTCATGCGATCCGCCAGAGAACTGAGAAGCATCTTTCTGCAGCCCTCGTTGTCTATCCTCGCATCTCTCAGGTCTTCCGGAAATTCACAAGCAGTCTTAGGGTCAATTTGTTTCTGCTTTCAGAGACTTGTTTGAGAGTTTTTAAAGACAGTTCAAAACAATAAGCGAGACACCATAAAGCAGAGCAAGATGTGCCGGATAGAAAATGTAGAAGAAATATTTCAGCTTCAGCCCTCGCTTGCCATTATAAAGATTGATAAGCAACAACGAAATTATCGCGGCAGCAACATCAGGATTAAAAATATTAGCTGTAGTGAACTCAAATCCGCCGCCAATTATATGGCATGACGAAAGGAGCACTGCACATACTGCAGCAAAGAACATCTTAGCTTTGCTGTCGTGGAATAAATAGAATGCAGCCACAAGCAGAATGCCATACGCACCGCCATCCAGCTTAGTGCATTCAGCTGCCAGTGCTGTCAAAACAATCAGAGCAATTTCTGCAATGTGCCTCTTCCATTTTGAAAGACTTTGAATCTTTTCCAGAATAATCAAAAAGACCAAGGAAAGCAGGAGCTCATACATAACATTCTGTTGCCGAAGGTCAAATAGCTGCCCGGTTTGAACGAAATCGTATATGGGCTCCGCAATGATTGCGAAGACAAGCATATTTCGCAGGTACTTCTTTATGTCATGAGTATGCAAAAATCCCTCAACTATCAAAAAGCAAAATAAGGGAAATGCAATTCTGCCAAGAACATGAAGCACATCCGAAGCCTCGCTTAGAATCGCCCACTGTTCGTCTGATATCTGATTGTACGATGCGTGAGTCATGATTCCATTGGTCAGGACGATCCTGCTTACATGATCGAGAACCATCGAGATGGCCGCTATTATCTTTAATGTGCTGCCGCTAATTCCGTATCTATCTGTTTTTATTTCTTTTTCCTTTCTTTGGGTGGGCCGTCAGGGGTTCAGCCTGCTTCGCAGGCGGCCGCTGCGGCGCTTTCGCGCCTTGCGCGCTGCGCTGGCAAACGCTCGCGCGTTTACTCAGCTCCGCGCCCCCCCCGACGGGTTCGAACCCATGAAAGGGCGACAAAAAAGACGGCCAACCGAAGTTGACCGTCTCAACAATCTTTGGGTGGGCCGTCAGGGGTTCGAACCCTGGACCTTGGGATTAAAAGTCCCCTGCTCTGCCAGCTGAGCTAACGGCCCGCGGGTGGCATTGTACCACGGTCTGGTACTATTCCCAACTCCATTGGCCGTTCTGGAAAATCACAACTTCACGTCCATCAGGCGTAATGCCCGTAATATCGATGTCGTCCGTGCCGATCATAAAATCGACGTGCGTGCTCGAGACGTTAACACCATGCTCCAGGAGCTCCTCCTTGGACATGTCATACCCACCCTCGATGCATTCGGGGAAACCGACACCTAGCGCGAGATGGCAGCTAGCGTTCTCGTCATAGAGCGTATCGTAGAACAGAACACCACTTTCTCGAATCGGCGTGTTCTTGGAAATGAGCGCAACCTCTCCCAGGTGAGCAGCGCCCTCGTCAGTATCGATGATACTTGCGAGCGTTGCCTTGCCCACGCGGGCGTCGTAGTCCACCACGCGGCCGCCCTCGAACTTAATCCAAAAATCGTCGACTTTATTGCCGTGGTGGATGAGCGGCATGGCCGAGTACACGATACCGTCAGCGCGCATGCGATCGGGCGAAGTGAAGACTTCCTCGGTGGGAATGTTGGGGAAGAAGGGGTGCCCATCGGGCGTCTTGCCCTTGCCGCCGGCCCACTCGTGACCTTTCGTCATGCCAATCGTCAGATTGGTTCCATTTGCCGCGGTGTAATGCAGGTAGTCGAAACGATTGTCGTTCAGGAAACGCAGGTTCTTTTCGAATGCGGCGTCATGGAGCTCCCAGTCGCTCTCTGGGTCCTGGCCATCGGCGCGAGCGGTGTGCAGAATCGCATTCCACAGCTTATAGATTGCAACCTCATCGGCGTCTCCCGGGAACACCTCGCGCGCCCAAGCCACGACCGGAGCGCCGGCGATGCACCACGGATTGATGTTGTAATCCAGTCCACGGCGGAAAACTTTGCACTGCGTATTCCTCGCCTTTGATGCCGCGGCCGGCTTGGCTGGATCGATGCCCTTGAGGGCCGCAGGATCCGCACCCTCGATAAAGACAAAGCAGGCACCGTCCTGGGCCAGGGAATCCAGCTGCAGGCGCTTCCACTCGGGCGTCTGCTCAAAATAGCTTTTCTCGACATGCTCGTACGTGAGCCTCGTCACGGCATCATCGGCCCAAATGACCGTCACGTGGCCGGCGCCGGCAGCATAGGCCTCCGCGACCACCACGCGCGCAAACGGCGCGCACTCGACCGGAGACTGAACGACGACTTCCTGGCCGGGCTTAACGTTTACGCCCTTGCGGACAACCAGACGCGCATAGTTTTTAATCTTGGGCTCCAGGGACTTCATACCCTCCAAGGCCTCTTCGACCGTCAGGGCAGCTCGAATCATGTGCCACTCCATCTATCTATAGAACAGTAAAAAGGCGCGCCGCAAAAACGACGCGCCTTATATCTTAGCGATAAGTATGGATGCAAACGCTACTTCTTCTTGGAGTCCTTCTTGTCCTCCTCGGCAGCTGCGCGCTCGATAAGAGCGTTGAGCTTGTTCTCGGACATGCCCTCGGCCTGCGCGCGATACATGTTGCGCAAGGGACGAATACGAGCGAAGTCGTAGATAAAGTCACCTAAGATGATGACATAGGACAAAACAATGCCGACCATCTGGACGGGACTGGACACCGTGCCGCCGGGAGCGAAGTAGAGCGAAGCCCAAATTGCCACGACGAGTACCATGCCGATGGCGAGCACGGCCCACCAGATACGACGGCGCTTGGTGTAGTCCTCGTCCTGCTTGAGGAGGATATTCGACACCGTGTAGATGCGGTCCTCCTTGGCGCGCTGCTTAGCCTTGCGGGCGCGCTTCTCCTCTTTAGAGAGGCCCTCGAGGTTCTCACCCTTCTCGAGCTCTTTGCGGCGTGCCTTAGACGAAGCCGGCACGACGCGAACGGAGCTCGCTGCCTGGCGGGCGGGTTTAGCAGATGCGGCGGACTTGCGCGCAACCCCGGTAACCTCGTGGGATTGCGTGCGCTTGTTCGTGGCGCTACGGGTACTCACTTATGCGTTCTCCTTCATGCTTGTGAACTGGGAGCCCGTGATGATCTGGAAGGCCTCGCGATAGCGCTCGGACGTGCCATCGATGACCTCGGCGGGCAGGTGCGGGGTCTCCCCCGTCATATCCCAGTTGGCCTTGAGCCAATTGCGGACGAATTGCTTGTCGTAGCTAGGCTGGATCTTGCCCTCCTCGTAGCTGGCAGCAGGCCAGAAACGGCTGGAGTCGGGCGTGAGGCACTCGTCGATCAGCGTGACCTTGCCATCGATGACACCAAACTCGAACTTGGTGTCGGCAATGATGATGCCACGGGTCGCGGCGTACTCGGCAGCGGCCTTGTAGATCCTGAGGGACAGGTCGCGAATCTGCGCGGCGATGTCCTCACCCACGATCTCGCAGCAACGCTCAAACGAGATATTCTCGTCGTGGTCGCCGATCTCGGCCTTCGTGGACGGCGTGAACAGCGGCTCGGGAAGCTTGGAGGCCTCGGTCAGACCCTCGGGCAGCTGAATGCCGCAGACGGTGCCGTTCTCGTCATAGGTCTTCTTGCCCGAACCGGTCAGATAGCCGCGGACGATGCACTCGATAGGAATCGTCTGGGCCTTCTTAACCAGCATGGCGCGGCCAGCGAGGTAGTCACGATACTCAGCAAACTCCTCGGGGAAATCCGCCGGGTCGATGGAAACGAGATGGTTGGGAACGATGTCGGCAAACTTATCGAACCAGAATGCCGAGATGCGATTGAGCACCTCTCCCTTAAACGGAATCTCGTCGGGAAGAATGAAGTCGAACGCAGAAATGCGGTCGGTGGCGACCATCAGCAGGTTTTCACCGGCATCGTAAATATCACGAACCTTGCCACGGGAATCCGGACGACGCTCCATCGTTGTCACGTGAGTCACTCCTTACCTAAATACGACAGAAATGCGGGTTCTTTCCCGCATGTTTTCGCAAACTCGGAGCGGCAGGGACGCGGCCCCTCCTTCACCGAATAGCGAAAAGCTAGTGCTCCATTGTAGTAGATGCCGCGTCCGCCGTGTGCTCGCGGGGCAGATGAATTGTAAAAGTCGTACCCTTTCCAAGCTCCGACTCCACGGATATGTAGCCATGGTGACGCTCGACGATCTGCTTGGTCACGGCGAGGCCGACGCCCAGGCCGCCAGCTTCGCGGGCGCGGCTGGCATCGGCGCGCCAAAACCGCCCGAAAATGCGCGACAGATCGTCCTTGGCAATACCGATGCCGGTATCAGAAACGGCAATGCTGACGTGCCTGCGGTCACTGAGCACCGACACCACGACCCAACCGCCCTCGGGGGTGTAGCGCATGGCGTTGCTCATGAGGTTGATAACACATTGCGTGATCATGTCGGGATCGGCCTCGACGACATCGTCGTGCCCTTGGGTTTCATCTGCAAAGCGAAGACGAAGGTCACGGTCGGCAAACAGACGCTCCTGGCCGTTCACAATCGATCGCACGAACGGAACCATGTCCACCGGTTCTAGATTGAGCGGAGCCGTGCTGTTTTCCATACGCGATAGGTCGAGCATCTGCTGCACCAGACGAGCCAGGCGACGCGTCTCGGAAGCAACGGTCTCCAAATGCTCATCGTCGGTGGGATACACGCCATCCTGCATGGCCTCGACCGTTGCGAGCATGGCCATAAGCGGCGTGCGAAGCTCGTGTGCAACGTCTGAGGTCAGGCGCTTCTCGTGTTTCATATCCTTCTCGAGCGAGGTGGCCATCTCATCGAAGGTCTCACCCAGCTGATCGATTTCGTCATCACCGCGCAGCCCCGTGCGAGCCGACAGGTCGCCGTCACGGATTTGCTTTGCGGTACTGGTGATGCGATGAATCGGTTTGGTGAGCATGCGCGACACGAGCGATCCGATAACGACCGAAATGCAGATTGCAACAACCGCGGCGAGGGCCATGGCGTTAAAGGTCTTCTCCCTAAACGCAGAGTCCGCCTTGGTGAGCAGAGCGTCGGAGCCGATGGCCCACAGCTTTACCTGTCCGGCATGCTCGCCGGAAGACGTTACAATCTCGACGTTAGCAACGCTATCGGAGTCGGTTGGAGCAGACGAGACCGGGCTATGCGATGCCCTCTTGCCGCTCGTGTCGTCGGTCGTAGCCTGGTTTTCGCGTACATCGGCGGTGGCGCTTGCCGAGGGCCAGGAATCGTCATAAACGATCACACCCTTTTTATTGACGACCTGCATGCCCAGATCGTCGGAAACCAAACTCGACGTTGCGACCGTGCGCAGTTCTCCCGCGGTCCAAGAGCCGTTTTCCTCATATGAGGTCGCCAACTTCTCGGCAGCGGAATTTGCGATTTCGACGATATTGGAGCGTGTGTAATCCGAAAAGACCGTGCCCCACACAACAGAGACAACGCCCACCAGCACCAATACCGTCATGAGCGATGTCAGAGCAAAAGCAAGTGCCATGCGCGAGGGATAGCTCATCGTTGGCCGTGAATCGGAACGAGGCGTGTTCCAACTAGCCTTGGAACCCGCCTCGCTCTCCTGCTTGTGCTTTTGTCCGATTTCAAAGCGCGCAGGTGTCATATGTGATTTCCCTATTTCTCGTCCGACTTATCGGTCTTGGCCGGAGCCTCGAAGCGATAGCCGACACCATGGACGGTGTAGAGCCACTTGGGCTTCTTGGGATCATCGCCCAGCTTGGCGCGAAGATTCTTCACGTGGCTATCGATGGTGCGCTCATAGCCCTCAAAGTCATACCCGAGCACTTTCTCGACCAGCTCCATGCGGTTATACACACGGCCGGGATGGCGGGCAAGCGTGGTGAGCAGCTTAAACTCGGAAGCCGTCAGATCGACTTCCTTGCCCTCGACCAAGATCTTGTGGCCCGAGATATCGATGACCAGATCGCCGAAGTCGAGTACCTCGACGGCGGGCTCGTCGGCCTGATGGGCACGGCGGAACAGAGCGCGAACGCGGGCGACGAGCTCGCGCGGCGAGAACGGCTTAATCAGATAGTCGTCGGCGCCGAGCTCAAGACCGATAATACGGTCCTCGATCTCGCCCTTAGCCGTCAGCATGATGATGGGGGCATCCGAGGTATCGCGAATGGTGCGGCAAACGCGCTCGCCGGGAATCTTGGGGAGCATAAGGTCGAGCACGACCAGGTCGAACTGATGCTTCTCGAACTCCTCGATCGCGGACTGGCCGTCGCCGACGCCCACAACCCAGTAGCCTTCGCGCTCGAGATAGGCAGCGACGGCGTCACGGATTGCCTTCTCATCCTCGACCAGCAGAATCTTTTTTGCATCTGAAGCCATAACACGGCCCCCCTGTCTCAATTAGCTAAGAACAAGCCCATTTTAACGCACCTGAGCCCGCCGGATGCCGCTATGACGCGGCAGCTCGGCGGGCGGTACTCACAATTACAACGCGTTTATTCCCCTGTTGGCGCCTTTTTAACCCCTCTAAGCTTAAAGAGAGAATAGGCGTGCAGCGACCGTCTCTGGTATACCCTGGCTGTTGCGCACCGTGGCGTACGTAAGGAATGAGTCCGATTTTCCCGCCGTAGCTGGATAATCGCCATACTCCAAAGCGCGGTCGGGCGACAGCAGCGAGCCATAGGTCTTGGCAGAGGTGTCGATCAGGAAATGCGACGCCTGTACCTTAACAAGGTATTTATTCTTCTTGCCAGCCGCACATGCGAGCGGCTCGCGTGACAGAAAGAGGTACGGCCCTCCCTCATTACCGATATACGTGCCCATATTGCCCAGGCTGCCCACGCCGCTATAGGCCGCCTCGATAGAAAACACGAAGGTATCGCCCATATACACGGCCTCGAAAGGCGAGACTGACGAGGGAAGGACTAGCTGGGCACGCTTGGTGTTGTTGCCGTCGGTCAGATCGATTGCCGTTATGCCGTAGTAGACGCCCTCGTCGTTGCGGACACGCGGCGAGATGGTCAAAATGCCGTCGCTCGCGCGCGGGGCCGATGCAAAGCGGCCCGTCGATTTCCAAATTGTCTCGGCCTTGGATTCATCAAGTGAGCGACGATAGCAAAACGAATCACTACTCGTTTTATTGCCGCCTGCCGAAGGCATTTTATACCAGATAACCGATGACCCGAACGCCGTGAACAGGGGCGGATCATAGTCCTTGCCACCTCGATCGAGCTCAACCACATCGCCAGAGAGCGAAGCGCCCGACAGATTTTGAGCGTAGAGCTTCCACGATGAATTGGCAAAGTTCATCTCAACCCACGCGAATACGCCGTCGCCGGCACGGACATCGTAGAATGCATATCCCGTGCCCTCGATAGGATCCTCGATTAATGTGGTAAGCGAGCCATCACCCAGGTTGAGCACACCGAGTGTGTTGGCGTGCAGCGCCGATGCGGGCGCCATCATCGCCGCGGCGTAATCGCCGTCGCAGTAGTACAGCAGCGTACCCAGAGGCAGCGTCCACGACGCCGCCGGCTCAAGATCGATGTCGACTGCCTCGTACTCATCCGTAATCGAGATGATCTTGGAATCGTCCTTGATAACCTGCGGCTCGCCGGCGGCATCATCGCTGGTGCCCGTTTTTTTCGAGCAACCGGCAAGCACCGTGGCAGCGCCCGCGGCAGCACCGCCGAGCACAAAGCCACGGCGCGATATTCCATTCTTGATGTGGTCGGCGATACCCATTAGGCGATCTCGGCGCGAGCGGCCTCGATAGCGCGCGTAAGCTGATCGGCGCAAGAGGTCTTTTTCATACCGCAGGTATTACCGGCGAGAACCTCGATTACGCGATCGGCAGGAGCACCCTCGACTAACTTGGAGATTGCCTTGAGATTGCCGTCACAGCCGCCGGTAAACTCAACGCCCAGCACCTTGCTGCCATCGTCAGAGAGATTGAGGTGAATATTGCGAGAGCATACACCCTGCGGCTTGTAGTCAAAACTAATCATTGAGATCCCCTCTCAGAAAGAAATTTCAGACGTCTATTATCCCCGCCTGGGCCGACTTATTATCGCAAGCACCGATTCAACATCCTACGATGCATGGACTCGCGGGGGCAAGATTAGCAGTCCGCACCCTGTGCGTGGACCGTGCGCTTCTCCCGATACATATTGTGGTCGGCGACACGATATACATCGGCCAGCGTATTTCCAGCCGTCTCGACGGTCGCCACGCCAATCGATGCGCTGACCGTCAGGGCCTCATCGCTTACCGCGGCAAGACCGAGACGAAGATCCTGTTCCAGCCCGAGCGCAGACTCGTTGTCAGTATGGGGGCAAACCAGCAAAAACTCGTCGCCGCCAAGGCGCATCGGCAGATAATCCGCACCAGCCACCCGCCGCAGCACGGACGCCGTCCGTCGCAGCAGTTCATCCCCCATCTCGTGACCATAGATGTCGTTGGTCCGCTTGAGATAATTGCAGTCCAACATAATCACGCTCACGGGCAAGTCCTCGTTTACCAGACTATCTCCGCGCGATTCAAGATAGTTGCGGTTGCGAAGCCCCGTCAGTTTGTCTTGATATGACAGCTCCTCGGCATGCTTGACCATCGATATGTTGTGCGTCGCCACGACGACCGACTCCAGCCGGCCTTGCTCATCGCGATGCTGGGGGACAACCTGTAGCGAGTACCAAGCGCCTCGACAATCTCGCACCTCGGCAGCCAAGTACGGTACGCCCTCCATACGTTCACGAAGCGAACTTATATCTACGAGTCCCACAACCGCTTCGCGGCTTTCGGGGCTCACGATATCCCGGCAGACCGTGTCCATAAAGTCATATGCCTCGCTGTGCTCGGCAAATATCTTCGCTATCGCCGGCGACATATTGATCCCCTCGATCTCGAGGGTGTCGAGATGCAAAAGGAAGGTCGAATCGTAGATGGCGCTTATGGCATTGATAATGCCGAGCTGTTTATCCTTTTCGACCAAATTGCGGTGGTCAACGATATTTCGAGCCAACAGCACCACGACCCAAAACGCAAGACACACCAAGACGCCGACGGCGACAAATGAAATCCTGTCAGACATGACCTCAGATTTGGGATATAGCGCAAACAGGCGGTAGTCCTTATATGCCGCACGCACGGCATACCATTCGTCTCCTCGATATTCGATGCGCGTCAGGCCGTCGTCTTTCCACTCAACTCCTACGCTGGTGAGGAGTCGGGCGAGCGACACGTCAGCATCGGCACTGTTGGATGAGACAATCTCCGCATCCTCCATAACAAGCACCGTGGGACCCTGGTGGAAGGTACTGTTCGAAAGCACGTCGGCTATGGCATATGAATAGTCGTCCGCCGTATCGGAAACAAGTGAGCGGTATGCCAGGGCAACGCCGTCGCCATACGGAACAGCACAGACGGCAAAAACGACACCACGGCGCTCATCGACAGTTGAGTAGGTCACTTTGGAACCTTGATACATCGATGCGACCGGCGAACAGGCCAACTCATCTCGCCACAACATGAGCGGATCGCGACCATCGATGTCGTAGTGGGCAGCCATATGGCCATCGGAGTCCATGACCATCAGCCCCGAAAGGTTCTCGGCATGGACAAATTGCTCGATAAGATCGTCGTTAACCTCAACGCGATCAGAGGACAGGAACGTCACAAACGATTCGACCGCGGCGAGCAAATCGTGCGTCGCCTCGGTTTTTCTCCCCTGTTCGTAGCGGTCATATTTTTCGCAAGCGTTCTCCAAAAACACCATGGTTTCTTGGCCAAACCCAAGCGTTTTTTCGAGGCAGCGATGGGTTCCAACCGTATACAACAGGCCTAACAAGACGGCGCTGACAATAACGCTGGCAGCTATGACGTTCAGAGTCTTTCGACTCAAGCGGTGCTCATCAGTTGTCATGAATTTCCTCCTTGCCCGCCCGTCGTCGCTCCTGTCTTGTAATTGCCCACAATACGGTCAATCGTGCCATCTCGATCCATGTCGAACAGCGCGGTATTGAGATCCTTTACGACCGATCCTTCATAGCTGTCATCAAACGCGACGCCCAGGTCAACCGTCATAACATTGTCGGCAAACACACGGTAAACGCCGGGATACTGAGCAACGAGTCGGTCAAGCGACTGGACATCCGCCATCCAGCAGTCAACGTACCCTTTGACTAGAGCGGCTTTGCAGAGTTCGGCAGAGCCATATGATTTGATTTGAACGTCCGACGAGACCCCCAGATCCCCCGCAAGCAATCGGCGTTCACTCACCGAACCCGCAATCACCGCAATGGTCTTACTTCCATCGAGATGTGCCAAGGACTTGATGCCACTCGTTTTCTTGGCGGCAACCGAGACCGTCACGGTTAGATACGGCTCGGTCCAGTAATACTTATCCTCGCGATAACAGGGAGAATAGTCACACCACAGGCAATCGATATCACCGTTTTTGAGCAGCCGGTCGCGATCGTTCCAGTCAATATCGACAAACTGTGGCTTGAGCCCCGCACGCTTGCAGGCCTCTCGGGCGATGTCGATATCGATACCGGCGTAATCGCCCGTGGTATCGACATACACATAGGGGTCGTTATCCGTAACGCCGATTTTGAGCACCGGGAGATCTCTATCGGCTTCATTCGAGGAGGAAGAACTGCTTCGAACGGTATACGTCAGGGCGCCCGCACAGACGGCAACAAGGAGTATGAGCGTAAACGAGACGATGGTGGCCCGCTTGATGCGTCTGGGCACGTGCCCCCTTTCATCGAAACAGCAGTCGGAGTTCATTTTATTACCCGGGCGCATATGCGACAGTAAAAAAAGCGCCTCGCCCAAGACGGGCAAGGCGCCAAAGGTTGAAATGCATCCGCAAGCGGTCGAATTAGGTTAACCCTACTCGAAGCTCAGCTGCTCCAGGCGATCGAAGACCGTATCGATGCGGGTGAGGAAGTCCCACGGATCAAAAATCTCGTCGAGCTTCTCCTGGCTGACGGTGCAGCGCGGATCGGCCTCGAGACGCTCCTTAAAGGTGGGGCCAGAGACACAATCCTGCACCTCGTGCCAGGTGGCCATGGCGTTCTCCTGCACAATGGCGTACGCATCCTCGCGGGTGATACCCGTATCGACGAGGGCAAGCAGGACCTTGGAGGAGAAGATGAGGCCGCGGGTCTTGTTGAGATTGGCCATCATGCGGGCCGGATACAGCTGCAGGCCGTCGATAACGCGAATGAGGCACTGGAACATATGGTCAAGCGCGATAAAGCTATCGGCCTGGGCGACACGCTCGGCGGAAGAGTGCGAAATGTCGCGCTCGTGCCACAGGGCGACGTTGTCGAAGGCGACCTGGGCGTTGGACTTCACGACGCGCGACAGACCGCAGACCTTCTCCATGGTGATGGGGTTACGCTTGTGCGGCATGGCGGAGCTGCCCTTTTGGCCCTTGCGGAAGGGCTCCTCGGCCTCGAGTGTATCGGTCTTCTGCAGGTTGCGGACCTCGGTCGCGATGCGCTCGCAGGTAGCCGCTGTAGTGGCAAGCACGCCGGCCAGATAGGCGTGGTGATCGCGGCTGATGACCTGCGTGGACAGCGGGTCGTGAACCAGACCCAGGTGCTCACAGACGTACTCCTCGACGAACGGCTCGATGGAGCTGTAGGTGCCGACGGCACCGGAGATGGCACCGAAGGCAACGTTCTTGCGAGCATCCTCAAGACGATCAAGGTCGCGCTTGAGTTCCCATGCCCAAGAGCCAAACTTCATGCCGAAGGTCATCGGCTCAGCATGGATGCCATGGGTGCGTCCGGCGCAGAGCGTATTGCGCTCCTCGAAGGCGCGGCGCTTGCAGATCACGCCGAGCTTCTTGACGTCCTCGATAATCAGGTCACACGCCTGAGTAAGCTGATAGCACAGAGCAGTATCACCCAGGTCGGAGCTGGTCATACCGTAGTGAACCCAGCGACTAGGCTTGGGCTCGCCCTCGGGAACATCGGCGTCGATATATTCCTTCATGTTGGTCAGGAAGGCGATGACATCGTGGCGCGTGACCTCCTCGATCTCATCGACCTTCGCCTTCTCAAAGTTGGCATGGTCGCGGATCCACT
>URRN01000039.1 GCA_900550185.1 uncultured Collinsella sp. | reverse complement strand
ATAAGCGATGGCACGGGACCGGCGGCCATGACGATGGTCTCTATGTCGACACGAACCATGGAACACCTCCGGTACGTAGCGGTTAACACGCGGCAGCCCGCCGCATTGAATAGCTATACTACCCAAACTTTCGCACAGCACACAAAATCAAAGTAGTTAATTTGAGGCGGGGCTTTTTTGACTACTTTCAGTAGGTAAGAAAAAAGCCCCGAGGCAACGCCCCAGGGCTCTTCACAGTTTTGATGGTGGACCTGACAAGATTCGAACTTGTGACCTCCCGGTTATCAGCCGGACGCTCTAACCAACTGAGCTACAGGTCCATCGCGCAAGGGATATATTAGACGAGTCGTTACGCGCGCGTCAACAACTTTTTTGAAAATCTTTGGGAGGGGTTCGCCCCGGCCGCCCGGCGGCATATGAAGTCGCCTGCTCGGACAGTCCTGACTCGCACGAAGAGCACATTAAGTGCTCTCCGGCTCGTGCGGAACTCGCGATCGACTTCATATGCCGCCGGGCGGCCGGGGCGAACGCGGGTCCCTAGGTTTTCAAAAAAGCGGTCGGCGCGCAGGTGCGCCGACCGCCGATATATGGGGTCTGATAATTTTTTACCAGCTAGGGCCTCTTACTCGTCTAGGAGATCTTCTGGCATGTCGTTGCCGTCGCCTAGATCGACAGGGGTTTCTTCGGGGGCAGAGCCGTTTTCCGTGGTTTCACCTTCGGGCTTCTCTTTGGCGGCTGTCATGCGGGCTACGGCGCAGATGCGGTCGCTGTCGTCGACGGTCATCATCTTGACGCCCTGGGTGGCGCGGCCAGTCTGGCTGATCTCGTCGGTCTTAACGCGAATGACCGTCGCGCCCTCCGTCACGATGAACAGCTCGTGCTGTGGGCCCACCGTCTTCATGGCCGCAAGGTTACCCTTACGCTCGGTCATTTGGATGGTGTAGACGCCCTGGCCGCCGCGATTCTGCTCCGGGTAGTCCGCGACCGGCGTGCGCTTGCCGTAGCCGCGCTCGGTGATGACGAACAGATCGCCGTTGCCGTTAGTGACTTCCATGCCCAGAACGCTCACGCCGTCCTTCATGCCGATACCGCGAACGCCGCTGGTATCGCGGCCGGTGGCGCGCACCTGCTCCTCGGAGAACATGATCGCCTTGCCCGCGGTGGTGGCCAGGATAATCTTGTCGCCCTCGCGCACGCGGCGCACGTTCAGCAGCGCGTCGTCGTCACGCAGGTTGATAGCGATCAGGCCGTCGCGACGGCTGCGGTCATATGCGCTCATCACGGTCTTCTTGACCATGCCGCTCTTGGTGGCAAACATCAGATACTCGTCGGCAGGGAACTCGCGGCAGCTGATGACGCTCGCGATCTTCTCGCCCTCCTCGAAGGGCAGCAGGTTGACGATCGCGGTACCGCGCGCCTGGCGCGTACCCACCGGCAGCTCGTGCACCTTCAGGCGATAGACCTTGCCCTTGCTCGAGAAGAACAGCACGTACTCGTGCGTGGACGCGATGAACATCTCGTCGATGACGTCGTCCTCTTTGAGGTTGACGCCCGACACGCCCTTGCCACCGCGCTTTTGGGCACGGTAGGCGGCCACCGGGATACGCTTAACGTAGCCGGTGTGGGTGATGGTCACGACCATATCCTCGTCGGCGATGAGGTCCTCGACATCCAGGTCCTTCTCAACCTGGCTGATCTCGGTGCGGCGCTTATCGCCAAACTTCTTGGAGATCTCGCGCATCTCTTCCTTAATGACGCCCAGGATCTTCTCCTCGTGCGCCAGCAGGTCCTCGTAGTAGGCGATGGCGCGGCGCAGGCCGTCCAACTCTTCCTGAATCTTGTCGCGCTCCAGGCCGGTCAGGCGGCGCAACTTCATCTCGAGGATGGCCGTGGTCTGCTCGGGCGTAAAGCCAAAGCGCTCGATCAAGCGGCTGCTGGCCTCGGAGTCGGTCTGCGAGGAGCGGATGATGCTAATGACCTCGTCGATATGGTCGAGAGCCATAAGATAACCCTCGAGGATATGCGCGCGGGCTTGGGCCTTCTTAAGGTCGAAGCGGGTGCGGCGAGTGACGACGTCGACCTGGTGGTCGATGTAGTGCTGCAGCATCTCACGCAGGCTCAGGCATTTGGGAACGCCGTTGACGAGCGCCAGGTTGTTGGCGCCAAAGGTCGTCTGCAGCGAGGTGTACTTATACAGGTTGTTGAGCACGACCTGCGGAATGACGCCCTTCTTGAGCTCGATGACCAGACGGATGCCCTTCTGGTTGGACTCATCGCGCATGTCCGAGATGCCCTCGATGCGCTTGTCGTTGACGAGCTGGGCGATCTTCTCCTGCAGGGTGCCCTTGTTGACCATGTAGGGAATCTCGGTAAAGACCAGGCGGTTGCGGCCGGTCTTGGTGGATTCCACGTGGGCCTTGGCGCGCACGGTAATGGAGCCGCGGCCGGTCTCGTAGCTCTGCTTAATGCCGGCGCTGCCCATGATGATGGCGCCGGTGGGGAAGTCCGGACCGGGCATGATCTGCATGAGCTCGTCGACGGTGGCGTCGGGGTTGTCGATCAGGTAGCAGGTGGCCTCAATCGCCTCGGTGAGGTTGTGCGGGGCGATGTTGGTGGCCATGCCGACGGCGATACCCTGGCTGCCGTTGACCAGCAGATTGGGGAAGCGCGCAGGCAGTGCCACGGGCTCGGCGAGCGATTCGTCATAGTTGGGCTGCCAGTCGACGGTATCCTTCTGCAGGTCACGCAGCAGCTCCATGGCGGGCTTTGCCAGGCGGCTCTCGGTGTAACGCATGGCAGCGGCGCCGTCGCCGTCGATGTTGCCGAAGTTGCCGTGGCCGTCGATGAGCGGCGTGCGCATGGAGAACCACTGCGCCAGGCGAACCATGGCCTCGTAGACCGCGGAGTCACCGTGCGGATGGTACTTACCGATAACTTCGCCGACCGTCCAAGCGGACTTCTTGTGCGGACGGTTGGGGTAGATGCCGCTCTCGTTCATCGCGTACAGGATGCGGCGGTGCACCGGCTTTAAGCCGTCGCGCACGTCCGGCAGGGCGCGCGCCGTGATGACCGACATCGAATACTCGATAAATGACTGCTTCATCTCGCGGCCAAACTCCGAAATCTGGAGCTGGCCGCCGTTTATATCCTCGCCGGCCGAGGCGCCACGATCGACTTCGCCAAAGCTCTCCTCGAGCTCACCGTCGTCGTCCTCTTCCTCGTCATCATCGGCATCGGGGTTATAGGCGTCAGGATCGCCGTCCTCGCCCTGCTCAGCACGGGCAAGCAGGCGCTTCAGATCGTCGGGCATGCCGGCATCGCCGGCCTCGCCCATGCCCTCGTTATTGTTGATATCGTCTGCCACGTTACCTCCTCATGGTTTGCGTGGTCCATTAGTTCCCTACCACGGAGACGGCTTTTCCAGGTGCCGCAGATTCGCTCGAAAGAGGAGGGAAGCGTACTTGGGTACGCGACCGACGATTGAGAGCGAAGGTGCGGTGGCTGGGAAAGCCGAACAGGTTAGGCATCTAAGAATCGTGCGTCATGCGCGTGCTTCTCGATGTACTCGCGGCGATAGCCGACCTCGGAACCCATCAGCTCGCGCACGGCGCGGTCTGCCACCACGGCATCCTCGATCGACACGCGCTGCAGGATGCGGGTCTTGGGATCCATCGTCGTCGAGGCGAGCTGCTTGGGGTCCATCTCGCCCAGACCCTTGTAGCGCTGGACGGTATAGCCCTTGCGCTTCTTGGTGATCTTGCCATCCTTGGCCTTGCTGTCTTCGTCGTTATCGTCGGGGTTCAGGCCCAGACTCTGGATGGTGTCGCGCAGGATCTCGTCTTCGGGCTGGCGGCCGTTGGGATACACGTAGTGAATCTTGTTGCGCACCTTAATGCCAAAGATGGGCGGACAGGCAACATAGACGTAGCCGGCATCGATCAGCGGACGCATGTACTTGTAGAAGAACGTCAGCAGCAGAATGCGGATGTGCGCACCGTCGACGTCTGCATCGGTCATGATGATGATCTTGTGGTAGCGCGCCTTGGTGATATCGAAGTCGCCGCCGTCGCCGGCACTCGTCGTGACGCCGCAGCCGATCGCGGTAATCAATGACTGGATGGTGTCACTCGAGAACGCGCGATGGTCACCAACGCGTTCGACGTTCAAAATCTTGCCGCGCAGGGGCAGAATCGCCTGGATGTCTCGGCGACGGCCGTCCTTGGCCGAACCGCCTGCCGAGTCACCCTCTACGATGAAGAGCTCGGTCAGCTCGGCATCGCGCACCGAGCAGTCAGCGAGCTTACCGGGCAGGGATGCCGTCTCGAGCAGGCTCTTGCGGCGGGTCGCCTCGCGCGCTTTGCGGGCGGCATTGCGCGCCTTGCAGGCCTGTTGCGCCTTCTTGACGATCTCGCGGGCGGGCTTGGGGTGCTCCTCGAGGTAATCGGCGAGGCCGTCGGTCACGATCTTGAGCGTCAGCGCGCGCATATAGGAGCTGCCGAGCTTGGCCTTGGTCTGGCCCTCAAATTGCGGGTCGGGCAGCTTGACCGAGATAACGGCCGAAAGGCCCTCGCGCACATCGTCGCCGGTCAGGTTGGCGTCTTTTTCCTTGAGCAGGTTCTGTTTGCGCGCGTAGTCGTTGATCACACGGGTGAGCGCGGTGCGGAAGCCCTCAAGGTGCATGCCGCCCTCGGGGGTGTAGATGTCGTTGGCAAACGACATGACGTTCTCGCCGTAACCGCTATTCCACTGCAGGGAAACCTCAACCTCGCCCATCTTGGTCACAGGCGCGCCCGGGTCCGATTTGCCCTCGATGTAGATGGGCTCCTTAAAGGCCTCGGGGACGTCCTTGCCCTCGTTGAGGAACTTGACGAAGTCAATGATGCCGCCCTCGTAGCAAAACTCCTCCACGTGGGGAGTCGCCTCGCGCTCGTCGGTCAGCACGATCTTGAGGTTCTTATTGAGGAACGCCGTCTCCTGCAGACGGTTGTGCAGCGTATCGAAATCGTAGATGCAGGTCTCGAAGATCTCGTCGTCGGGCCAGAAGGTGACGGTGGTGCCCGTCGAATTCGAGGTGCCCACGACCTCCATCTTCTTGACGGTCTTGCCGCGCGAGAACTCCATCTCGTAGGTGTTGCCGTCGCGACGAACCTGAACGACCACGCGCTTGGACAGCGCGTTGACGACGGAGATGCCCACGCCGTGCAGGCCACCCGAGACCTTATAGGCCGAGTTATCGAACTTACCGCCGGCGTGCAGGATCGTCATGACGACCTCGAGCGTCGGGATCTTTTTAACAGGGTGCTCGTCGACGGGGATGCCGCGCCCGTTGTCGACGACCGTGATGGAGTTGTCGGCGTGGACCGTCACCTGGATCTCGGTGCAGAAACCGGCCATGGCCTCGTCGACGGAGTTGTCAACGATCTCCCACACCAGGTGATGCAGACCGCTGGCGCTCGTCGAGCCGATATACATGCCCGGGCGCTTACGAACGGCCTCGAGACCTTCGAGGATCTTAATCTCGCCGCCATCGTAATCGTTTTCGTTTGCCACACGTCCTCCTTCAGTCAAGAAAATGTGTACAGCCTTACTAGTTTATCGTAAAAAAATACCCTCGGGAACGAGGGTATTTGGCTCTACAAGGCCACCAGATGCGATTTAAGGCTCTTTTTTGCTTTGCACGCCCTTGGCCCACTCGGCACTGGCTCTCATGGCATTCTCGAGGGCCTCGCGCAGTTTTTGGTCTTCGATGGGCGCCACTTGGCGCTCGATCTCGGTACGCTCGGCCTCACTTAGGTCGGCGTGCGGGGCCGGCGGTCGCTCGGTCGTCGCCGGGCGCAGGCGCTCCTTGGCGGCGGGCGGCGTGTGACCGGGCGCGGTGGTTTTGAACACCAGGCCGTCCACATGCGCACCGGCGCGCTCCATGCGCGCGCGGATGATCTCGCGCAACAGCGTCATTTCCTGCGTCCACGAGGGCGAATCGAGATATACCAGCAGCTCATTGGACTCGGGCAGGTAGCGCAAGCCCGTCACATGCCGCCCCTCGCGCGTGCCCGAGCACACCGCGTTCCACGCGCGATAGACCGCGCGCGACTCCTCGGCAGCCTCCATCTGCGCGCGGCGCTCAGGTGTCGCGGCCGCCAGGATGCGCTGACGCTCTGCGTTCAAAAATCCACTGAAGGCAACCGTTTCGCTCTCGCGCTCGTAATTAGCACGTCTCACCCATGCTCACCACCTTGGCTCGATCAAGCAGGTCATCGGTAAAGTACCCCAGGTTGGTCGTAGTTATGACCGTCTGGATATCATCGCCGATCAGCCGCAGGAAAGCGCCGCGACGCTCGCCGTCGAGCTCGCTCATCACGTCGTCCAGAAGCAGCAGCGGGGCAGTGCCCAGGACATCGCGAGCCACGGCGACCTCGGCCACCTTCCAGGACAGCACCAGCGTGCGCTGCTGTCCTTGGCTGGCAAATGAACGGGCGGAGCGACCCGCCACGGTGAACTCAATCTCGTCGCGATGCGGTCCCACCAACGTCACGCCGCGGCGAATTTCCTCGTCGGCATGCTCGTCAAGGGCAGCCAGCATGCGCTCGTACGCCCAACCCTTCAGCTCTTCGCGATCCTCGACCTGGGGCAAATCCCCCAGCGTGGACGCATAGGTCACGTTGGCGGCCTCACCTGACGCCACTTGCCCGTAGGCAGTGTGCACATGGCCCGCCAGCCGGTCGAGCAGGGCCAACCGGTGCACGAGCAGGGCCGAGCCCGCGCGGGCAATCGAATCGTTCCACGCGCCGAGCATCTCGCGACAGCACCAGGTCTCCTTAAGCAGGGCGTTACGCTGGGTCACGCAGCGCCCATAGGTGCTCGCAAGATCGGCATAGCGTGCGCTCAGCTGCATGCCAAAGTCATCGAGGGCGGCGCGGCGCACACTGGCGCCTCGCTTAACCATGTCCAGATGGTCGGGGCAAAACAGCACACTCGGCAGAACCCCGCGCACACCAGCGGCAGAGCATCTCTTGCCGTTGCGGCTAAACGAGCGCCTACCGTCCTCCGCGCTCAATCCCATATCAAGCACGCGGCCGTCGCCCTCGAGCCTCAGCTCGATCTTGCACGAGCCCACGCCGTCATGGACGAGCTCGGCTGCGGTCGGATGCCTAAACGAGGCGCCGCTCGTCAGCAGCTGCAGCGCCTCTATGAGATTGGTCTTTCCCGCCGCGTTGGGTCCCGCAAGTATCGTCACGCCCTCGTCCAGGGCAAGGCGATAGCTATCGAAGCTGCGGTAGTGCGCGACGGAAAGATCACGGGCGAACATGGTCATGGCGCAGCGCTAGATGCGGACCGGCATGACCAGGTACAGGTAGTTAATCCTGTCGTAGGACTTAAAGATGCCCGCCTGCGAGTAGCTCTTGAGCTCCAGCGTGATCTCCTTCTCCTTGGACAGGGCATTGAGGCAGCCGAAGATGTAGTGGTAGTTGAAGGCGATGGTGCCCGACTCGCCCTCGGCCTCGACATCGATCGTCTCCTGCGCAAGGTCCTGGTCATTGGAAATGGAGGACAGGCCCATCTGACCGTTCTCGACATCGATCTCGAACTTGACGGCGGGGTTGGCGCTCGCGATAACGGCCACGCGCTTGAGGGCGGCGTTAAAGGCGGCGACGTCGATCTTGACGCTCGTCACGCACGAATCGGGGATGAGCTGCTTGTAGTTGGGGTACACGCCCTCGATACGACGCGACACGTAGGTGGTGTTGCCGGCCTCGAAGACGACCTGGGTGTCGGTAGCCCCGATCATGATGGTCGCCTGGCTGGCCATGATGTTCAGCGCGTCGTTAAAGGCGTCAGCCGGAACGTTGAGTTCAAAGGAGCCCTCGAGGGTCGAGGTCTCGACCTGCGTATCGCACACGGCCAAGCGGAAGGAATCGGTCGCCACCAAGCGTACGGTGTTGTTCTCGACCTTCATGTGCACGCCGCCCAGGATGGGGCGAGCCTTGTCGGTCGAGGTGACGCGCCACACGCGGCCGACCATTTCGGACAAGATATCGGTCGGCAGCTCCACGGCGCTCTCGATGGCATAGGCCGGAAACTCGGGGAAGTCATTGGCATCGAGCGTGTTCAGCCTAAAAGAGCTCTTCTCGCAACCAATCAGCACCTGGCGCTCGGACAGCTCAAAGGTGACCGGGGCATCGGGGAGGGTCTTGGTGATATTGGAGAGCATCTTACAGGGGATAACCATCTCGCCCTCTTCTTCGACATGCGCCGCGATGCGATGACGGATCGAGATGGTGTAGTTAGAGGTCTGGAATTCCAAGATGCCGTCTTGGGCCTTAACGAGCACGCCCGACAGGATGGGAAGGGTGGATGCCGAAGCGACACCCTTCATAACGACGCCGATGGCTTGTGTAAGCGAGCTCTGGCTGACGGTGAACTTCATCTTTTAATACCTTTCTATAGATATAAATATCTTAATAATAGTAATAGCACTGACGAAACTGTTGATTACTCCCAAAGACGCAGGTCAGACCCAGAAAGAGAATCGACAGCAACCTGTGTGCAACAGGGGTGGTTTTCCACGTTCAAAACCTGCGCAAAACTTTTCATCACCGCGGGTTGGGTTTTAGACACCTTATGCCCGTGGTTTCGACAAGTTTTCAACAGGTGTCTCTATTTCCCTACGAGCGCAGTGTAATTTTATCGCGCAGCGACTTGAGGTCTTCGGTGACGGTGCGGTCTTCCTGGATCATCTTCTGGACCTTTTTGTAACTCGTGCTGACGGTCGAGTGGTTGCGGTTGCCAAATTCGGCGCCCACCGCCGTGGTCGTCATTTCGCACATCTCGATGGCCAGATAGATGGCAATATGGCGTGCTTTGGCGATATTGGCGTTGCGACGCGGGCCGATGAGCTCCTCGTGCGTCACGCCGTACTGCTCTTCGATGACGGACTGAACCGTCTGGACGTTGATCTTTTTGGCCGATGTGTCGAAGTACTGGCTGGCGATGGCGTCGATATCGTCAAAGGTGAGCTCCCCGCCCTCGCGCTCGCGGTCGCCCGCTTCGCCGGCGCAGCGCTCGCAAAAGCTCTCGAGTTCGCGGATGTTGGTGCCCGAGACCTCGGCCATGTGTTTAAAGTGCTCGTCGGTCAGGTGTCCGCCGTCGCCCCCATAGGCCGCCAGCAGCGAGTCGTCGCCTGCCTCGGGAGCGGCGACGATGGTGTTCTCGTAATAGCGCTGCAAGATCTTGTATTTCATCTCGTAGCTGGGCTCTGCGACCAGGCAGAGCATGCCGGCGTTGAAGCGGCTGGTCAGACGCTCGTCCATGCTCAGGTCCTTGGGGGCGCGGTCTGCCGCGATGACGACCTTCTTGTTGTTGCGGATGAACTCGTCCATGAGCTGGAAAAAGTAGTCCACGCTCGCGCGCTTGCCGATGATGTTTTGGATGTCGTCGATGATGAGCACGTCCACGCCGTGGTATGCCTGCATGATGGGGGCGTTGCTCTTCTTTTGGCGGTCGAACTCGGTCATCAGGTCGTCCAGATATGCCTGGGAGTTGGCATACTTGACCTTGATCTCGGGCGACTTCTCGGCGAGCTCGTTTTTGATGGCAAGCAGCAGGTGCGTCTTGCCCAGGCCCGATTTGCCGTAGATGAACAGTGATGTGCACGTGCCGCGCTCGTCCGCGAGGGCGGCAAACTTGAGTGCCGAGCGATAGGCATGGCTGTTCTCGGGGCCGTAGACAAAGTTCTCAAAGGTAAATTTTGAGTTCGCGGCGAGTGGGGCTCCATCCGTATTCTGCTCGGCCGGTACGGTTGGTGCTGGCTCGGGTGAAGCGGGGGTCGCAGCTTGCGTGGACTTAGTCGGCGCTTCGCCCTTCATCTGGTTCATCATGCGACGAAAATCATCGGCCGAGAGCGTGTTCTTGATTGCAATGCCCGAATCCGCGCCCGCCGCTGCGTCGTGAGCGATAGGCATGTGCGTGACGGGTGCGTTCGTTGACGTCGCCGCCGCGGTCGGCAACGGTGCCATGGTTTCACGGGAAACATCGCTGTGCTGGTGCTCGATTGTCGGCACGTCGCCTGCGGAGGCCGCCACCGCCGGGGAAGCAGCGGGAGCCGTGGCGGGCGCCGTCGCGGCAGCGGATTCCGTCGCGGCGCCTTGCGGTGCCACGATGTTGAGCGCGATCGGTGCAAAGGCGATTTCTTCCAGATAGGCCTCAATGGTCGGCTGATGCTTTTTGAGCTGCGCGATGGCAAAGCGCGAGGGGGCCTCGATCGTGAGCGTATCTTCGGTCAGGCTTATGGCGCGCGATTGTCCCAGCATGTTGATGAGGCGTGCATCTTGGCCGTCGCGCTGGCAAAAGGCGATGGCATCCCCCAGGATGATGCTTGCTTCCTCGTCCACTATCTCTCCCGTTCTTTAGCTCTGAGCTCGCACGCGAGCGGCGCCGAGTTCGGTCAGATGGTATTTCTGGCCATGCTTGATGACCAAGCCGGCCTGCGCCAAGTCATTGAGCGTGCGTGACCAAGTGGGGGCCGAGTTTCCAAACGCCCTCGCCAGATCGGTAGCACCGCACGCTTGATTTTGCGCCAGATAGCCCAGCGCGGCGTTGCCGCGATCGCTTACGAACACGTCCGGTTGTGGCTGCGCATACTGATTTGCTGCATTAGGATACATCATTTGAGCTGCTGGTTGTTGAGAACTCTGCATCGGCGGCATTTGCTGTTGAAAACTTTGAGGCCACTGTTGGTAAGGCTGCGGAGGCATCTGCTGGGCCCAGGGGTTGTACTGCTGCTGCGGCATCTGCTGGTACGGCTGCTGGTATCCCTGCTGGTACTGCTGCGGGAACTGCTGGCCATTCCCCAGTGGCGGCATCTGCTGATATGGATATCCCTGCTGGTACGGCTGATAGCCCATTTGCTGGCCGCCCGGTGCCCCCGTCGCCTGCTGCATTGCTGCTGCATCCTGATCCGCCAGCGGCATGGCCTCTGGCACGTTTGGCGGCATCGACATCGATGCCGCCTGGGGCTCTTGTACAGGAAGCATTCCGGGCTGCTGCATCTGTCCCATGCGGGGCTGCATCTGCTGCGTTGCCATGGGCTGCTGCGCAAAAGCTCCCGGCAGGGGATATGTGGGCTGCTCCGTCTCGGGCCGCACGGCAGCACCGCGTCCGCCGGCGCGTTCGATTTCCTGCACGCGTTTAGGGTTCAGGCTTACCGTAACCACGGTGCCGTTGCCCATGTTGTCCTCGATGGAAACGGCACCGCCGGCGTTTTCCAAATACTCCTGCACCATGGGAAACCCTGCTCCGGTTCCACGGATGTAGCGCTTCATCTTGCTGTTTGCGCTGGTAACGCCAAAGTCGAAAGCGCGCTCCTTGTCGTCGATGCCGGGCCCCTGATCGGCAAATCGGATGGTGTCTCCGCCGTCCAGAATCGAGATGATGGGCTCGGCAAAGTGTGCGTGGATAAAGTTTTCGACAATCTCGCGGATGACCATGAGCGAGATGTGGCCACCTTGCTCTTTCATGCACTGGTAGACGGTGTTGGTCGTCTCTTCCAAATACGTGCGGACATCTTGCGGCTCAATGACGATCACACGCGGTGTCGACAGCATGTCGTCATAGACGGCGATGCGCGCGGCGTACATGGCTTTTGGCGCCTGCGTGGTCGTCTGCTCGCCTTCCTCACGCTCTTCGCGCACGCCGGTGATGTGCTCGTTGTCGGGTGCCGGGTCTCCGGAATCGACCATGGTGTAAAAGTCGTCAGACATGCCACTCGCAATCTTCCAAAAGGTTTCGAACAAATAGTAGCTCACCGTGCAATGTTTCTCATCTTTCGACAACTTTCCAAAACCTGTTGAAAACTTTGGAAAACGGACGAAAAGTTCTCAACATTGCCAACATGACCTGTTGAAAACTCGATGAAATATCGTGAAAAGTTGCCATGCACCGCTAAATCGAGCTCGGCTTATGGGGGAACCGTGTGAACTGCGCAACCTTTTACCTTTGATTTCTTGACATTTGAACATTGATTTCCCTACAATCTTCAAGCTCACGTGTCTATATCTGCGTCCGCGCCCCCGCGGACACTCGAAATGCAGCAGGAGGAACTTAAGATGAAGCGTACGTATCAGCCTAATAAGCGTAAGCGTGCCAAGACCCATGGCTTCCGT
Organism: uncultured Collinsella sp.; assembly: GCA_900550185.1. Lineage (GTDB taxonomy): Bacteria > Actinomycetota > Coriobacteriia > Coriobacteriales > Coriobacteriaceae > Collinsella. Next base: position 959 of record URRN01000039.1, on the reverse strand, counting down.
GCCCGTATGGCCACTAAGGGTGGTCGTGCCGTGCTCGCCCGTCGTCGCGCCAAGGGCCGCAAGCGTCTCACTGTCTAGCAGCGATACACACATCTCGCATGAAGACTATTAAGTCTCGGCAAGATTTCGAGCATGTGTTCAGTCAGGGGCGTCGTTTCAATCACCCTCTGATTCGAATGACCATATGTGAATCGGTTGGCGAAGGCGACTCCGGAAGGGTCGCCTTCGTTGGTGCTAAACGGCTCGGTTGTGCTGTCGTGCGCAACCGTTCTAAGCGTGTGATGCGCGAGGCCGCCCGCAGCTGTGGATTTCCCGTTGCGGGTTATGACATCATCTTGTTTGCAACTCCCAAGACGAGGGTTTCCTCGCCGCAGGAGATGGACAAGGCGTTGCGTTCGCTTATGAAGCGCGCCGGCGTTGCCGGGGAGGAGCGATGAGCAATCACGTTTTGCGACGTGTTGCCATCGCTCCTATTCGCATATATCAACAGGTTATTTCGCCCTTATTGCCTGACGCCTGCATTTATTACCCAACGTGCTCGCAATACGCCATCCAGGCGATTGAGAAGTACGGTGTTTTGAGAGGCTGCTGGCTTGCCGTGAGGCGCATCGCTCGCTGCAATCCCCTGCACGTCGGCGGTTATGACCCTGTGCCCTAGCGGGCACTCGCTATCGGAGGAAAACTTACATGTGGGATTGGATCGTTAACATCCTTTTCGAGCTGCTCAAGCTCATCCAGACCTTTGCGGTCGACTGGGGCCTGTCCATCATCATCCTGGTGGTCATCATCCGTCTGCTGCTGACGCCGCTCATGCTCAAGTCGACCAAGTCGACGGCTCGCATGCAGGTGCTGCAGCCCAAGATGCTCGAGATCCAGGAGCGCTATGCCGACGATCCCCAGCGTCAGGCCGAGGAAATGCAGAAGTTCTACAGCGAGAACAAGTTCAACCCCATGGCTGG
>URRN01000038.1 GCA_900550185.1 uncultured Collinsella sp. | reverse complement strand
CCGCAAGACGAAGATTCACCCGAGCAATGTCCTCCAGAGCTAAACCGGTATAAGGCTTGGGGTAAAAATTGTGGCAGGCGGCAAAACGAGTCACATCGGCACCGGCCTCACGCCACGATGCGATTTCATCAGAACTCACCGTCGATGCATTGACCACAATGCGAAATACACCGGACAGCTCCGCGACCCGCCGGGCGCTAAAGCCATAGTCCAAACGAAGGTATTCCAACCCCAGATCGCGCAGGTCCTCGATGCGCTCAAGCCCGAGCAAATCGCACGTGCGCGGCCCCACATCGGCAATGAGCGCAATGCCGCGGGCGGAAAGCAGCGACAGCACATGACGGACCTTATCGGCATACGCCGCTCCCCCATCCTCGGGAATATGCAGCGAGGTGAACGCATAGCGCGCACCCGCCGCGGCACCGTGTTCAATCGTCCGCTCAATATCCTGCAGAGGGTTGGAAAGATAAATCGAAATACCCGTTTTCACGCTTCAACACTCCTTTAAAAAAGGCCGGCGGAGCAGTTAGCCCCGCCGGCACAACCATAGCATCAAGAAATCTGCCGCGCGCCGCGAGCCCTGAGCAACACGGCTCGCGATATCAAACTACTCGCCAAAGAACTCGTTGATCTTCTGCTCGTCGACGCCAAAGAACCACGTCAGGACAAAGCCGGCGGCATAGGCAAGCAGCATAGCGGCAACGTAGCCGAGCTGCTGACCAGGAACGACGATCAGCAGGCCAAACAGACCGGAAACGCCCTGAGAAACCGTGCCGATGTGAAGCAGCGCCGCGAGCGCGCCGCCAAATCCGGCACCCAGGCAGGCCGTTACAAACGGACGAACGAGCGGCAGCGTAACGGCATACATCAGAGGCTCGCCCACACCGAGGATTCCAACGGGAATGGACTCTGCAACGTACTTCTTGAGCTTGGCGTTCTTGGTCTTAAAGTACAGCGCCAAACCGGCACCGACCTGGCCGCCGCCAGCCATCATAAGGATGGGGAGCAGGTAATTGATGCCCTTGGTAGCGCCGTCGGGATCGTTGAGCATAGCGTGGATCGGCGTGAGCGCCTGATGCAGGCCGACGGAAACCAGCGGCAAGAAGCCTGCCGACAGGATATAGCCGCCCAGGACGCCCAGCTTCTCGAAGATAAAGGTCAAAACGCTAAAGATGGCAGTCGTCAGCCATGCGCCAACCGGCTGGATGACGAGCATCAGAGCAAAGGCGCCGATGATGAGCACCAGCAGCGGGGACAAGAATGTGTCGAGTGCGTTGGGCATAACCTTGCGAATCTGACGCTCCATCCAGGCAAAAAATGCGCCGGCGATAAGAGCCGCGATCATGCCGCCCGCTGCGGGGTTGTACTGCGCATTGGTGAGCGGCAGCAGAATGGCAGCGGCAGGATCAGCCGCGCCAGGCGCAAGCAGGGGCATGGCACTGTTGGCGATACACATCATGCCGGCGATGCCGCCCAGCGCAGCGGAGCCACCAAACTCACGCGCCGCGTTATAGCCCACCAAGATGGGCAGATAGGCAAACAGGGCCCAGCCCATGGAACGAATGCCCTGGTACCACCACTCGCCTGCAAGCGCGCCTGCCGTCGAGACGTTAATGACGTTGCAGATACCGTTGATGAGGCCAGCCGCAATGATGCCGGGAAGCAGGGCGACGAAGACATTGGAAATCTTCTTGAGGAAGGCCTGAACCGGCTTGGACTCGTACTTGGCCTTCTGCGCGGCCTTGTTTGTGGCCGCAGCGTCAACCACGCTCTCGTCGGCAACGCCTTTCGCAAGGCCGGTGAACTTGGAGAACTCCTCGAGCACCTTATTCACCTTGCCCGGACCCAACACGATCTGCATCGTGTCGTCCTCGACCAGGCCCATCACGCCGTCGAGTGCCTTAATGCCCTCCGTGTCAACGTTACCCGTGTCTTTGACGGTCACGCGCAGGCGCGTCATGCACGCCGCGTTTGCCAGCACGTTGTCTTTACCGCCCAAAAGGTCCAGCAGCTTTTGAGCCAGCTCTTTGTTCGTCATAACTCCTCCTTGTATTGGGTATCTCGTCTGGATGTCGTATCAGATCACGCCGCGCACCTATTGGGCATCGGCATTGCTCTTCTCATGGCCACTCACCGCAGCACGGACATGGCCTCGCGCCCGCCCAAGAGCTACCGCAGCCTGCTCGGCATCGCAGTCCAGCAGCACCGAGACAATAGCGGTTTTTACGTGGCCGCCGGCATCTGCAAGCGCCTGAATAGCGCGCTCGCGCGTGCAGCCGGTCGCCTCCATCACGATGTTCTGGCCGCGCACCACCAACTTCTCGTTCGTCTGCTGCACATCGACCATCAGGTTTTGGTATACCTTGCCGATCTTGACCATGGCACCGGTTGAAATCATGTTGAGGATGAGTTTTTGAACCGTTCCCGCCTTGAGCCTCGTTGAGCCGGTCAGCACCTCGGGACCGGGCACGGGTTCAATGGCAAGATCTGCGCTCTCCCCGATCTTTGACCCTTGGTTGCAGGCAATTGCAATGGTCTTGCACCCAGTTGCCTTGGCGTACACAAGGCCGCCCACCACATAGGGAGTACGGCCGCTTGCCGCCAGGCCAACGACAAGATCCTTGTCCGAGAGTCCACGCTCCCGCAGGTCGCTCGCGCCAAGTTCCTCGCTGTCTTCGGCACCTTCGACAGCCTTGATAAACGCCGTCTCGCCTCCGGCAATGAGCCCGACAATCAGATCGGGTGACACGCCAAACGTGGGCGGACACTCCGAAGCGTCGAGTACGCCCAGACGACCGCTGGTGCCTGCGCCCATGTAAAAGACGCGCCCGCCGCGCTCGAGTGCCTCAGCAGCCCAGTCGGTTGCTGTGGCAACCTGGGGCAGCACTTTTGTGACCGACTGGACGGCACGAAGATCCTCATCATTCATCGTCGTGACGATTTGCAGCGATGTCATCGTATCGAGGTCCATAGACCTTTGATTACGCTGTTCGGTCGTGAATTTTGTTAAATCGAGCATTTCATTCACCTCATCTTTCCTGTTTCTCGATGTAGTTTTGCTTAATGACATGTGTCGCCCGTTCGTAGTCGCTGGCAACGTAAGCAGCGTACAGGGCATCGACAACCATAAGCTGGGCCATACGCGAAGCCATGGCACCGCTGCGGACCAAGGGCTCACTCGCAGCGACGCCGAGCACGGCATCGGCCATGGTGGCAAGCTTGGATGATCCATCTACTTTGGTCACGGCCACAACGGGACAGTTGTGACGTTGGGCCTCGGCGGCGCAGCCCAGCACCTCTTGCGTCAAGCCCGAGTAGCTAAAGGCGATTGCCATATCGCCCTCATGCATGTTCTTGGCACACAAGAGCTGATCATGCCAGTCGTCGTACAGATGGCACTCTTTGTCGACACGCATGAGCTTTTGCGCCAGATCGTGCGCGACCAAACGAGAGGCACCGATACCGAACAGATTGACCGCGCGTGCCCGCTTAAGATAGGCCGCACATCGCTCCAAGACGGTGTAATCGAGCGTTCGCGCCGTCGCTTCGATCGTGCGCACGTTGCTTTTCATCACCTTCCCCACGATACGTTCGACGCTGTCATCCATGGAGATGTCCTCGAGGGCAACGTCTTTCTTGTCACCCAAGAGCGCCAGCTCGGCAATCAGTTCGCGCTGGAACTCCTTGTAGCCCGCAAAACCCAAGCGCTTGCAAAAGCGCAAAATGCTCGAGGGCGAGGAGAACGTGGCATCGGCAAGACCGCGGACGGACAGCCCGACCACCTCGTGCGGATGAGCGCTTACATATGCGATGACATTGCGTTCCGCCGGGCTCGCGCTGAGCTCACGCTCGCGAAGCCGCAAAAGCAATCCGTTTGCCATCTCAAACACCTCCGTTGAGAAGAATTAAAGACCAACGAACGATTCGTACCGGATATAAACAGCTTTTACGGTACATTGTGCCGCATCGTGGCGCACAAAGGGCGAGCGTTCTACCGCTCGCCCCTCAAATCCGACCGCTCGGAAATACGCGCGACACAAAATAATTCAACAAGATCGCATTATCAAAAACGGGCTTGTTACCGGCTAGCGCCTCGCATGGGCGCCGATCGGCCGAGTCGCATGGCGCACCAACACCGCTGCCAGCAATACCAACAGCATGGCGGTGACATAGCCCGCAGCATCGAATCCTAAATCGATAACGTCGAAATGCCTGCCGGGAACAAAGATCTTATGTACCTGATCGCCAACGGAGCAGACGGCGCAAAAGAGCAACACGGGCACGCAACGGGAGCATACGCTCCACGGACGCCTGGAAAAGCAAACCACGACCACGGAGGCGAACAATCCGACGAAGAAAAACTCTACGGTATGGGCAACGCGACGGACGTTTGTGCCTACCCACATGCGAATGGAAGCAAGTCGGCCAGACCGGGCATTCGAGGCAGCCGAATCGGTTCCCCCGGTCATTCCGTTCTCCGCCTGGGCTTCACCCGTGGCATCGGCAGCCTGAACGCCCGTGGCCTGACCCTCCACCACACGTGCGGTGGACTCGCTCAGCAACGACGTCTCCACCGCATTTTGCTCCGTCAGCGCCCAGATGCCCGCCAGCGTTGCAGCGAACAGAACGATCGCGGTCCATCCGATTATTTGTTTTACGCGCGCCAAGGGCCAACCTCCTTTTTTTGAATATCAGCGAGTGTAGCCCAAATGACATCGTCAACGTATCAAAATTTGAATCGCAACAGGAAGCGACAAAGCGACGCAAACCCCTACCCCGCCTCGCGCATCCAGCGATCGAACGTCCCCACGCACACGCCCAGGCACTTTGCTGCCTGGCTGCGGGTAATATCGCCTGCCTCATAGCTATCGCGCACCAGCTCAAACTGAGGAGGGCACGGCTTGCGAGGTCGACCGAAACGGACCCCTCGCGCCCGCGCCGCCGCAATTCCCTCCGCCTGGCGCCGATGGATATTCTCGCGCTCCACCTGCGCCACGTAGCTCAGCAGTTGCAGCACAATATCGGCAATCAGGGCGTTGGTCACATCCGGCGCGCCGCTGGCCCTGGCGCGCGTGTCAAGCAATGGCATGTCCAACACCACAATGGCAACCCCGAGCTCCTTGGTAATGCGTCGCCATTCCTCAAGAATCTCGGAGTAATTACGGCCAAGTCGGTCGATAGAAAGCACCACCAGCACGTCCCCGTCTCCCAGGACGTGCAGCAGCTCGCGATAACGCGGTCGATCGAAGTTCTTGCCGCTCGCATGGTCGGCATAAATATTCGCCGAGCCCACGCCATAGGCGCCCAGCGCATCCAGCTGCCGATTAAGATTCTGATCGCGCGAACTCACCCGCGCATAACCGTACACCGTCGCCATCTCATCCCCGCTTTCTTGTAAACCTGCCAAAAAGGGACAGGTTTATTTTGGTAGGTTTTACCTCTCAAATAGCAGGTAAGCGGGCGGCCGAGCAGACGGCAAGGTAGCCACGATTCAAATGCGAAGGGCGGTCCCGAAAGGCCGCCCTCCGCTCCCCCACCATGAGTCGGGATTTAGCTAATGGATAAGCTTAAAGTCCAAGTGCCCACGCGTGGTATTGACGCGCGAGACCTCGATGATCACGCGCTGCCCCAGCTCGTAACGAGTCCCCGTGTCGGCGCCCGTCAGCGTAAGCGCATCCTCGTCGAACTCGAACCACTCGTTGCCCAGGCTCTTGATTGAAACCAAGCCTTCGACCTGCGTTAGGTCCAAGCGCACAAAGAGGCCCATGCTGCTAACCCACGAGACGGTTCCGGCATAGCGCTCGCCCAGACGGTCCTCATAGTACTGGGCAATCTTGATCTTTTGCGTCGCATGGCTGGCGGCATCTGCCGCGCGCTCGGCATCGCTACATGCGCGGCAGATCTGCGGCAGAATGCGCGGCAGCGACTCGCGCCCCTTGCCGATCAGCCACGGCGTACGGACCAAGGCGTCCTTGCCGCCGAGCTGCTCATAGGCCAACTGCAGTTTGAGCACGCGGTGCACCACCAGATCGGGGTAGCGACGGATGGGACTCGTAAAGTGACAGTAGCACGGCGCGGCGAGCGCAAAGTGGCCCTCGTTGCGCGGCTTGTACAGCGCGCGCTGCATGCTGCGCAGAAGCAGCGTGTTGACGAGCGGTGCGTTGGCCGTACCGGCGGCAGCATCGACTGCAGCCTGCAGCTCATCGGGACTCCCCAGGGCAATACCGGCAGCACGGCGATCGTCGATGATGCCTAGCTGCGCCAACGCAACGGCAGCACCGTGCAGGCTATCGGGGCTCGGATCCTCATGCACGCGATAGCAGGCCTCGATATCACGGTCTGCCAGCCACTCTGCAACGCACTCGTTGGCGAGCAGCATGGCTTCCTCGATAAGCGACGTGGCACACGAACGCTCGCGCGCCACAATCTGCACGGGCACTCCGTCCTCATCCAACAGAGCGCGAATCTCGGCCGTGTCAAAATCGACTGAGCCGCGGGCGCGACGAATACGACGGCGAAGTTCGGCGAGTTCGTTAGCGGCGACAAGGAAATCGCCGAGGTCGATGTTGTAGCCGCGGGCAGTCTCCTCGCACGCAAGACCGCGCTCAAGCGCTTCCTCGCGCGAGGTCTCAGCAGCCGCAACATCCTCGGCCGCACCCTCCAGCACCGAATACTCAACCGCGCCGGCACGCACCAGCAGCGCCTCGGCGCCGTCATAGTCCATACGCACACGCGAGCGAATCACGCTGGGGTACGGATCGTAATGCCGCACGCGACCCTGCTCATCGAGCTCGATATCGACGGTAAACGCAAGACGGTCCTCGTCAGGGCGAAGCGAGCACAGGTCACAGGACAGGCGTTCGGGCAGCATGGGAAGCACGCGATCGGCCAGATACACCGATGTCGTACGATGGCGAGCCTCAAGATCGATATGCCCGTCCCAAGCCACATAGTGTGAAACGTCGGCGATATGCACACCCAGCTTATAGCCGCCCTCGGGCGTGCGCTCCAGCGAAATGGCATCGTCAAAGTCGCGCGCGTCGACCGGGTCGATCGTGATGACAAAGCGGTCGCGCAGATCGCGGCGGAGCGGGTCCTTAAGCGCCGCGGACACATCGAGCGAAAGCCCCTCGGCCTCGTCTAGCGCGGCCTCGGGATAGCTATCGGTATAGCCGTAACGCGCCATCACATATTGAACGCCCAAATCGGGCGCGTCATCTCCGCCAATGCGGCGTTCGATCGTCACAGTGCCCGATTCCAGGCGCGTCGGGTAGGTCAAAATGCGCGCGACAACAGCATCACCCGGGTGGACGCCCAGGCGATCTGCCGAGGTATCCTCGGGCAGAATGAAGAAGTCGGCCTTCAGGCGCGAATCGAGCGGCTCAATCACACCGAGCGGACCGGCGGTCTGATACGTGCCCACCACGCTTATAGCTGCGCGCTCAACCACGCCCTCGATCACGGCGCGACGCTCGCCATGCGGGCTGTTCTTAATGCTCACGGCAACGGTATCGCCATCCATGATCTCGCGCTTACCGCGGCCCATGACCTTGTAGTCGCCGTTTTCGGTTACAACGTAGGCACTGTGCTCATGGAGCTGCACGCGCCCGGTCAGGCTCGGACGGCGTTCGCTGCGCACCGGCCCGCGTTTATTGCGAGCTCCACGCTTATGCTTGTTATTGCGCCCCATGGCGCCTCCTAACTATCGATTGCCGTTTACATCCCAAGAGTCTACCCAAATGATCCCTAGGGGACGAAGGAAAACGGATCACATAGATAGACCAGCGCCACGATGATCCGCAATCCTGCCGTCCCATAGGGATCAAAAAACGGGCCGCCCCATAAGAGACGACCCGTTGGAAGGGATGAATTCCAGGCATGCCTACACGCGCAGGTAGCGGCGCATGGCAATGGCAGAACCAAAGAGACCGATAATCACGCCGACCAGAATCAGCGCAGCATAGGTCACCAGGTAGTACTGCGTCGGCAGGGCAAACGACATCCAGCCGATGCTCTCCTGCAGACGCGGAATCATCAGATTGCGCAGCAGCTCCAGAACGCCGATGGAAAGCAGCGAGCCCAAAATGGCCTGCAGCACGCCCTCGGTGATAAACGGGCCGCGAATGAAGCCGTTGCTGGCGCCGACCAGACGCATAATCGCAATCTCACGACGACGCGCCGTGATGGATAGGCGAATCGTGTTGTTGATGAAGATGAAAGCGATAAAGGTCAGAAGGCCAACGAGCACCACGGCGGCAATGCGGATGTAGTTGGTCACCTGGAACAGGCGGCTCACTTCCTCCTGGCCGTACAGCACGCTCGCGTTGACGTCGCCGTCATCCGCGATCTTCTGGAAATCGTCATCCTTCTTGAGCTTCTCTGCCGTGCTCTCGACCTTGGACGGATCGTCCATCTCAATAGCAAAGGAAGCCGGCAGCGGGTTCTGGCCATCGAGCGCGCTCATGGTGGCGTCGGCGTTGCCCGACATCTTGCTCGTATACTCGGCCAGCGCGTCGTCCTTGTCCTTATAGGTCACGGACTTGACGTTATTCCACGTCTTAAGTTCGGCCTCAAAAGCCTGAACATCGGCCTGATCAGCGTCATCGCTAATGAACGCGTTGATGACAACCTGATCCTCGACGGTACCGATCACGGAGTTCAGCATCGCGGAGCCCATGATGAACAGGCCGATGATAAACAGCGAAAGGAAGATCGTGATGACGGCGCCGAGCGAGGTAGTCCAGTTACGGAAGAAGTGGCTGATTGCCTCTTTGAAGGAGTAGCCCACGTTAGTTGGTGCCATAGTTGCCGTAACCTCCCCTCTCCTGGTCGCGAATAACGTGGCCGCCCTCGAGGGCGATCACGCGACGGTGCATGCTATCGACCATCTCGCGGTCGTGCGTGGCGACGATCACGGTGGTGCCGGTGCGGTTAATACGCTCGAGCAGCTTCATGATGCCCAGCGAGATCGCCGGGTCGAGGTTACCCGTGGGCTCGTCGCAGATCAGCAGCGGCGGACGGTTGACCATAGCGCGGGCGACGGCAACGCGCTGCTGCTCGCCACCGGAAAGCTGATCGGGCAGCGAGTCCATCTGATCGGCCAGGCCGACCAGACGCAGCACCTCGGGCACCTGGCTGCGAATGACGCCCTTGGGCTTGCCGATGCACTGCAGGGCAAACGCCACGTTTTCGTAGGCGGTCTTTTGCGGCAGAAGCTTAAAGTCCTGGAACACGGCGCCAATCTGGCGGCGCAGGAACGGAACCTTGCGGTTCTTGATCTTCATGAGGTCCTGACCGGCAACCAGGATACGGCCGCTCGTCGGCTTGACGTCGCGGTTGAGCGTCGACAGCAGCGTGGTCTTACCCGAACCGGAGTGACCGACCAGGAAGACGAACTCGCCCGGATAGATCTCGATGTTGATGTCGTCGAGCGCGGGCTTGTTGGGCTGCGCCGGGTAGATCTTGGTGACGTGCTCCATAAGGATGACGGGCTCGACACCGGCCTGCTTGGCCATCTTCTTGCGGCTGGCCTGCGGATCGATGGGCGCAAACACCGACGTAAAATCGGGATTGTTGAGCGCGTTATCGAGGCTTGCGACCTCGGCTGCCTGATCGCTCTCGACCACCGGGGCAGCAGGCTGCGTGGGATCGGGAATAGCGGCAAAGAGACCGGACTGCGCAGGCTGAGGAACCGGCGTCGCAGGGGCCATGGGGTCGGGAATGCCGGCCATGGTAGGCTGCGGCGTGGCGGCGCCAGCCTGAGGCTGCTCCACGCGAGCGGTCACGGCCTGAACGGGCTCAAAACCCGCCGTGCCGGAAAGCGCGACATCGCTGGTGGGATTGTAGGCAAAGGGATCGGATGCCGGCTGTGCCTGATCTGCCGGCTGAGTGGGGGCCTGAGCAACAGGCTGGCCCTCTGAATCCGGAGTGGCGAAACGACTGCCCTGGACGCCTGCCTGCGTCTTGGGGGCATCATCGCCCGCACCGGAGGTACGGAAGTGGTTACCCACTGGTGCTCCTTATCGTCGTGCGTTTAAACTACATGAGCGCTTTGTATTTTAGCAGTATTAGCTTTACTGCACATAAGAAGCATGGCGGGGCCTGGTCCCTCCGGCCGCGTACAGGGTTACCTCCCAAATCGTCCTCGGACATGTCGGAGCCCCCGCTGCGCGCTTCGCGCTGCGGGGGCTCCTCCGTCCTGCGGAAAGATTCGGGAGGTAACCCTGTACGCGGCCTGCGGCTACTAAGGGGCCGCCGCGTTTATCTTGGGGTGCTGCATATACAAAGTTGGAAGGGTCTGAATTGCACTTTGCCGATATATGCCCTTTTCCCTGATGGGACCGTGCTTGAGGGGCGTCTTCATGAGTTGCGGTGAAATAGGGACTGTTGAGCCTTTAAGCTGGCAAAACAGTCCTTATTTCACCGCAACTGAAACAGGGGCGCTCTCCAAGAGAGCGCCCCTGCCGGGTTTCCATAGTACTGGCGAAACAGTTTTATAGTGCTGACGAAGCAGTCCATGAAATCCGTCTTGCCTTATGCCAAGAACTCCTTGGTGGTCGCCACGATGTTGGCGGCGTCCAGGCCGTACTTGTGCAGGAGCTCGGCACCCGGGCCGGACTCGCCGAAGGTGTCGTTGACACCGATCTTCTTGAGCGGCGTCGGGCACTGCTCGCACAGGACGTCGGCGACGGCGCTGCCCAGGCCACCGATCACAGAGTGCTCCTCGACGGTCACGACATGACCGGTCTTGGTGGCGCTCTTGACGATCAGGTCGGCATCGATGGGCTTGATGGTGTGCATGTTGATGACCTCGGCATCGATGCCCTCGGCAGCAAGCTGCTCGGCGGCCTCGAGGGCCTCGCCGACCATCAGACCGCAGGCAATGATGGTAACGTCGGCGCCCTCGCGCATAACGATGCCCTTACCCAACTCGAACTTATAGTTCTCGGGGTCGTTGATAACCGGCGAGGCCAGACGGGCAAAGCGCATGTACACAGGGCCGTCGCACTCGTAGGCGGCGCGCGTCACGGCACGAGCCTCCACGTCGTCGGCGGGAACGATAACGGTCATGCCGGGGATGACGCGCATGAGGGCGATATCCTCGCAGCACTGGTGCGTGGCGCCGTCCTCGCCCACCGAGATACCGGCGTGCGTGGCACCGATCTTAACGTTAAGGTGCGGATAGCCGATGGAGTTGCGGACCTGCTCAAAGGCGCGGCCAGCGGCAAACATGGCAAAGGTGCTCGCAAAAGCAACGCGGCCGGTGGTCGCGATACCGGCGGCAACACCCATCAGATTGCTCTCGGCAATGCCCACATCGAAGAAGCGGTCGGGGCAGGCTGCCTTGAACTTGCCGGTCTGCGTGGCGGCGGCCAGGTCGGCGTCGAGGACCACAAAGTCGTCGTGCTCGTTGGCGAGCTCGACGAGGGCCTCGCCGTAGCTTACGCGCGTGGCGATTTTCTTGACGTCTGCCATCCTAGAGCTCCTCTCCGGCGGCCGTGAGCTCTGCCATGGCCTGCTCAAACTGTTCATCGTTGGGGGCCTTGCCGTGCCAACCCACCTGGTTCTCCATAAAGGAAACGCCCTTGCCCTTCGTGGTCTCGGCGATGATGGCGGTCGGCTGGCCCTTGGTGACGCGAGCCTCGGCAAAGGCGGCGCGAATCTGATCGAAGTCGTTGCCGTCGGCAAGCTCCACCACGTGGAACTTAAAGGCGCGGAACTTGTCGGCAAGCGGCATGGGGTCGTTGACTTCCTCGACGGGGCCGTCGATCTGCAAGCCGTTGTGGTCGACGATCACGCAGAGGTTATCGAGCTGCTGGTTGCCGGCGAACATGGCAGCCTCCCAGACCTGGCCCTCCTCGCTCTCGCCATCGCCCAGCAGGGCGTACGTGCGATAAGTATCGCCCCAGTGCTTGGCGGCAACGGCCATGCCCACGGCGGCGGAGATGCCCTGGCCGAGCGAACCGGTGGACATATCGACGCCCGGGGTGTCGTTCATGTTGGGGTGACCTTGCAGGTGGCTGCCGATGTGGCGCAGCGTCTCGAGATCCTCCTTGGGGAAGAATCCGCGCTCGGCGAGCACGGCGTACAGACCAGGCGCGCAATGACCCTTGGAAAGCACGAAGCGATCGCGGTCGGCCTTGCGGGGGTCGGCCGGGTCGACGTTCATTTCCTCAAAGTACAGATAGGTCATGATGTCGGCAGCGCCGAGCGAACCGCCCGGATGGCCGGACTTGGCAGCGTGCACGCCGGTGACGATGCCCTTCCTTACCTCGTTGGCAACCTTTTTGAGCTCTTCGTCGCTCATTGTGCCTTCCTTTCATCCTCTTAAGACAAGATGCGCACGGCACGGAAAGGTAGTCCCAACACAGCCGCGATGCACGTACGTCATTCATTATGCTGGAAACTGGAAGCTTTACCAGAGTATTTATCATTATTTGAACAATTGAGCAGGCAGAACCGCTGATGAAACGGTTTATCAATGTGAACGTCTTTTGGATGGAACGCAGTCGGCCCTACGCGTTAATGTCCTTGAATCCCTCACCGAAGGTTTCCGTAACGTCGGCGACCGTCACAATGGCGTGAGGATCGCGCTCGCGCACGATCGTTTTGAGGGTGTTGAGCTCGCGGCGGCTCACAATGACCATGATCAACGGCTTCTCGGCGCCCGAGTACATGCCGGTCGCCTTAAACTTGGTGCAGCCGCGACCCAGGCCATACATGATGTCGGCCGCAATATCGGGAAACTTGTCCGAGATGATGAGTACCATACGGCGCCTGTTGCCGCCGTCGACCACGGCATCGATCACGTAGCCGCTAATGACCATCGAAAGGCCCGCATACAGCGCGTTTTCGACCGAGAAGACCGGGGCCGACAGCGCGCACACGGCAACGTCGATCGCCATGACGGTGGAGCCCACCGGTAGTGACGTATTGCGCGAGATAATCTGACCGATGGTGTCAGAGCCGCCAGTGTTGGCACCGGCGCGTAGCACCATGCCGTAGCCAATGCCCGTGATAATGCCGCCCCACATAGCGGGCAGCATCAGGTCGGCATGTGCCAGCGGCGCCACAAACGGAGCGAACAGGTCGGTGAAGAAGCCCAGCAGCACAAAGCCCGTCGCCGTCTGGACCACGTAGAACATGCCCCCCTCGCGCATAACGACCAGCAGCAGCAAGGCATTCATCACGATGGTTTGAATACCGACAGGCAGCGAGATGCCATGCG
>URRN01000037.1 GCA_900550185.1 uncultured Collinsella sp. | reverse complement strand
AGGCCCTCGCGGCCTAGTCGCTATTTAGGGCGTCCAAGATTTGGGACGCAGTTCACACGTTTGTGGGGCGGGCCAAGATGTTTTGCTAGCGTTTCTTTCCGCGGAAGAAGAAGCCGTGCAGCGAGGGCTTGAGTCCACGGTTGGCGCGACGCTCCTCGATATGATCGTGGATCGAAGCAACGCGCTCGATGACTTCGTCGGGAATCGGCACGTCGGGATTCATGTTCTCGACCTGACTGACCTCGGCGGCGGCAACCTGGTCGATAATGGGTACATCGTCGTGCGAGATGACGGGCGTGGCGTCTTCCTTCATCTTGCGGTAGCGCTGCATCATGTCGGTCTGCAGCTGCTGGGCCGAAGGCGGCGTCCAAATGATGGCGTTGGCACCGGCGGCGATGGTTTCACGGATGCTCTCGGGCGTCTTGCCGCCCGGTGCGATGAGCGGCAGGTTGGGATAGTGCTCGCGCAGCTCGCGCAGGACCTGTGGCGTGTTCTTGCCGGCCGCGATGTTAAGAATCTTGGCGCCCGCGCGCACCTTTGCGTGAGCATCGTCGTCGCAACGTACGACCGTGGCGATGACGGGGATGTCGGCGATGTTGGTGATGTGCTCGACCATCTCGGCGGTGGCGGGGGAGTTGACCACACAGCCCGCCGCGCCCTGCATCTCGGAGACGGCTGCCATCTGAACGGAGCGCTTGCCGGTGGTGGTGCCACCGCCCACGCCTACGAAGACCGGGCACTCGGCGACGGTCAGCAGCGCCTGCGTAATGGCCGGCTGCGGCGTGAAGGGGTAAACGGCAAAGACGGCATCGGCATTGGAGTTGCGGATGACCGCGACGTCGGTGGTGTAGATGAGCGATTTGATACGACGGCCGAAGAGCGTGAAGCCGCTGGCCTCCTCAATCTCGTCAGGCATGCGAAGGGCCGCCTTGCGCAGGCGCCCGTCGATGGGCAGCGGCTCCATGGGAAGCAGTCCGTTGGGGGTCACGGCTACCTGGGGTTCGGTGAACTCGTCTGCGAGCTCGACCTCGGAGAAATCGACCGAGGCGACAATGTCCTCGTGAACCTCGGCGGGTACATCGATGGGAGCTTGGTCGTTTGCCGCGGCAGGCGTGTCGAAGGAGCTGGTGCCGACAAAGGCGTCGACGCGTTCGTTTAGGTCGTTGAGGGTATCCATGGAGGCTCGATTCTATGCGATGGTGGCCGGCGCGATGCAGCCGGAATTGCGAATGCTAAATCGTTTGACGAGTTGATTTTTCCCCGCCGCGTCCTCCGTTAGACCGAAGGGCGGCGAACGTGAAGGAGCTGTGGTGGCGGGGATCGAGGTGCTATCTTGAAAGTCCCGTTTAAAAGAGAGGTGACGCGGTATGGAATTTTCGGCAATGTTGGGCTCGATTGGCCTATGCGTGGGCGCAATCGTTGCCGCCGCGGTCATCTACTTTGTGGTCACGGCCATTAAGGGCAAAAGGGCCGAACGCAAGGAGCGCGCGATGCTTAAACAGCATCGCGACCAGCAGGACAAACGCGCACGGAGATAGCTTGTTGAGTTTTGGATCCGTACGCTAGCTGCGTTTTCGGATCAGGGCAATGTAGAAGCCCTCAAATTCGCGGCTGGGCGGAATGGTGAGCGTGCCGGGCAGGCCGTTGGCGATGGCCGATACCTGACCCGCGGCAATGGCCTCGGTCAGGGCGTTGGACTCGATGCGCGGCTTCTCGCCAGCTTCCTGGGCGCGGCGTGCCTCACTTTCGCTTGGCGTGCCGTCGAGGGGGATGAGCTCGCAGTCCATATGCTTGTCGAGGGCCTCTTGCAGGGCGTCCTCGTTTTCCTGCGGCAAGATCGAACAAGTCGAATAGACGAGCGTGCCGCCCGGTTTGAGGGCTCCCATGGCGCGGTCCAGAAGTGCTCGCTGCGAGCGGGCGCACTTGCTCAGCAACTGCTCGGTGAGGCCGCGCAGGCTCTTCTCGTTGCCGCTGACGACGGTGCCCGTGCCGGTGCAGGGAGCGTCGAGCAGGATACGGTCAAAGCGGAAGAACTCGTCGAGCTCGCGTGCGTCGATGCGCATGACGGGCACGTTTTTGGCACCTTGGCGGTGGAGGTTGGACTCAAGCTTTTCGGCGCGGGGAATGCTCATCTCGCAGGCCGTGAGGTGTGCCTGGCCCTGGGTGAGGGCGGCGATCTGCGTCGTCTTGCCGCCAGGGGCTGCGCACATGTCCAGGATGTCCTCGCCTGCCTGGGCGCCCAACACCAAAGGCGGCATCATGGACGACAGGCTCTGTAGGTAGATCTTGCCGTCGCGGTAGATGTCGAGGTCCCATAGGTCGGAAACCTGGGCCTCGGGCAGGATAAAGGCGTCCGGATACCAAGCGACGGGGTTGTGGGCGATGCCGGCGGCACCGAGCGCCGCAGCGATGTCCTCGGCGGTCGCCTTGAGCGTGTTGGTGCGCAGCGTGACCGGGCGTGTGGCCGCGGCGCCGAAGCCCTCGATCATGAGCTCGGCATCGGCAGGCGTATAGGCGCCGGCAACCGTGTCGACCATAAAGCGCGGCAGGTCGGCAGCGCAGGGGAGGGCGGCAAGCTGGTCGGAAAGCTCGGTAGCGGCAAACTGCCTGAGCTTGAGCTCGGGCTTAACCTGCTTTTTCTGCTTACGACGACGCTGCTTGGACATCCGTCTTTCCTTCCACCTAAATGATTATTCTGGGACGGGGATTAAAAAATCATTTAATGATCCCCGTCCCAAAAAGACTACTTTGCGTCGCCCGGGAATGATTTTTTAATCCCCGTCCCAGAATAATCATTCCCGGGCGCGTTGCTACTAGCGTGCTTTAGTACTGGCTCTCGTGCTTGCTGAAGAAGTCGAAGCGCGGGGGCAGCGGCTTCACGCGGTGGTCGCCGGGCTTCTCGCCCAGGCTCTCTACGAACTCGTCCGTGGAGGCAAAGATGTTATCCCAGCTAAAGAAGGCGACCGGATCGACGTCGAAGTACTCGCAGATGAGTTCGCAGCCGGCCGGGACGATACCGTGCATCAGGACGGTCGCCACGCGCAGCTCGGTAAAGGCATCAACCAGGGCCTGCGTCATCGCTGCGTTTGCTTCGTCGCCCTCGAGCTTGTTGGCGGCCTTGGAGGCGTCGCTCCAGCGCTTGTTGGCGGCGCGCAGGTAGTCGTCGCACACGGCGAGTGCGCGGTGCGTCTCGAACTTGTACATGGCCTGCTCAAAGGCGAGAGCTGCCTGCTCGGCGGCTTCGATCACGGTGGCGGAGGCGGCACCGGCGGGGATGCAGCCGTTGCGATAGGGGCTCTCGTTGCCCTCCTTGACGGCGACGCCGTAGAAGCAGCTGCGGGCCAGGCGGTTGAACACGCCGGTCAGCAGCGCGCTCTCCTTAAGGGCCGGATCGATGACGCGCTTGTCGTCGCAGGCGCGCACCTCGTTGCCGTCCTTGTCCTTGCCGGTCACGCGCGTGTCATATGCCTTGGGGCTAAAGCTCACCGGCTTCTCGGACAGGCCGAGCGACAGCCAATGAGCGCGCATCTGTTCGCAGGTGTAGTGGTTGAGCAAGTCGTCTGCCGGCGGGGGAGGCGTCTGCGAGGACGAGCTGGCCTTTTTGCCCATGTAGAGCAGGTGATAGCAGGCACTAACGGTGCTCTGCGTAAGGTCCCAACCCAGGGCCTCCCACATGGCGGTCTGCGCGATGCAGTAGAAGTAGATGTTGTCCTGACCGATGAACTGGTAGATCTGCGCATCGTCCGAGCACCACCAGTCGCGCCAGTCGAGTGAGCTGTGCTGATAGGTGGGCGCGGGGACCTGCGTGGAATCGGCGGCGGGCTCGCCCATGAGGGCGGCATCCTGGGCGGCGACGCCCTCAGTTACGCCGGCGGCCTTGGCATCGCGTGCGAGCACGGTGCGGGTGTAGCTGATGGGCGCCCACAGGCTCTCGGGCCAGCACCAGCAGGTGACGTCGTTCACGCCGTCAACCTCGGGTACCGGAACGCCCCAGTCGATGTTACCGGTGATGCGGAAGGGCACGAGCGCCTTGCCGCTGCGGAAGCGCACGCCGCCGTTGGCGAGCACCGCATGGGCGTCGTCGCGCTCCTTCCAGCTGGGGAAGGTGACGGTAAAGCTGCTCTTGTTGCCCTCGGGCTCCAGCACGGTGTGCTCGGGGAGCTGGTCCTCGACGGCGTCGAAGGCCTCGCGGAACTTGTTCTGGATGTAGAGCTGCGCCGGCAGCAGCCACTCTTCCATGGTCTTGGAGACCACGGAACGAACCTGCGGGTTCTGGGCGAGCTTGGCGGTGTACGTCTTCATAAAGTCGAGGTAGGCTGGCAGGTCAAAGTAGAGGTTGTCGACCGGGCGCAGCTCGGGCACCTCGCCGGTGAGCTGGCTCTTGGGTGCGATGAGCTCCTCGGGCTCAAACTGGTGACCCAGGTCGCACTCGTCGGCATAAGCCTTCTCGGACTTGCAGCCCTGGATGGGGCAGCGGCCGATCACTTGGCGGCCGTTGAGGAACGTGCCGGCCTTGGCGTCGTAGAACTGCAGCGTGGAGCGCTTGGAGATGGTGCCCTGCTCATGCAGGCGCTCGATAATCTCGGCGGTCACTTCGTTGTGAATCTGCGCAGCCGGCTCAAGGCCCGAGCCGCCGTAGATATCGCAGCTGATGTTGTAGTTGTTGAGGGTCGCGGCCTGGCGAGAGTGATTGGACTCGACATACTCGCCGATGGACTTGTCGTAGCCTTCGTTCTCCTTGAGCTTGCGGTAGCTCTCCATGATGGGCGAGCCGTAGCAGTCGGTGCCCGAGGTGAAGATGACGTTCTCGCGGCCCAGACGGTCGCGCAGGAAGCGGGCGAAGAAGTCGGCCGGGACAAAGACGCCGCCAACGTGGCCAAAGTGAAGGCCCTTGTTGCCGTAGGGCTCGCCGGCGGTAACGATGGCGCGGCGAGGCCAACTGGGACGGTCGTTCATGGAGTATTTGGATGCCATGGGACTCCTTCGCATATGGTGAGAGCGCACCCGGGCACAGGGCCTGGCTGTGCGGTGGTCAATTCGTGCATATCGTTCGACATTATCGCACATGCGGACGGGTACGTGACAGGGGCGCTATCCTAAGATGCTATGAATGAGATTTCCAACATACATGCGTTTGAAGACGAGGAATTTCTGCACGCTTGCTTCGTGTGGGGGATGGTCGTAGTCGGCGTGTTTGCCGTGTGCCTGGTGCCGGTGTTTATGCTGCTGGGCGGGCCTGCAGACTTGGATGCGGCTGACGCGGGCGGCTGGATGGCTGTCGTGGGCTGGATAGTCGGCTTGGCTGCGGTTTCTGCGGCGTCATTTGCCGTGCACGAGCTGGTGCACGGTGTGTTTTTTAAGCTGCTGGCGCCTGCGGGCGCGCAGGTGACCTTTGGGGCGAATCGCGAGACGGCGATGATCTATGCCTGCGCCGAGGGCGTTGTGTATTCGCGCCGGCGGTACATGGCGGTTTGCCTGGCACCGACGGCTGTTGTGACGACAACGCTTGCCCTGGGGTTTGCGTTTTCGGGCTATCCGCTGCTGTGCTACCTGGCGGCCGGCTTGCATTTGTCGGGCTGTGTGGGCGACTGGTATTACGTGCGGACCATTTTGCGCGACCGCCGCATTGTCGCCTGCGAGGACACGTCCTTCGGCGTGCGCTTTTTCGGGTGAGGAGATGTCGATGAAGCCGTTGTTGCTGCATGCGTGCTGTGCGCCGTGCTCTCTTGAGCCGGTCCGCCTGCTGCGCGAGGAAGGGTTTGAGCCCACAATCTGCTGGACAAACCCCAATATTCAGCCGCACGATGAATGGCAGCGGCGTTTGGACGAGCTGCGCCGGTGGTGTGCCGATGGCGACATCGAGCTTATCGAGGCGGGGGAGGACCGTGAGCGCTGGGAGGCCGGCGTGGCACCGCTGGGTGCCGATCGGCCCCGTCGCTGTCGTGCGTGCTATGCCCTGCGCTTGGCCGAGGCGTGCCGCGTGGCCCAGGAGCGTGGGTTTGAGTTTGTGGGTACGACGCTCGCCGTCTCGCCGTATCAGTTGTTCGAAACCTGCAATGATGTGTTGGAGCGTCTGGCTGCCGCCCGCGGTCTCACTCCGGTGATTCGCGATTTTCGTCCGTATTACCCCGAGGCGACACGCCGTTCGCGCGAGCTGGGCATGTATCGGCAGAACTACTGTGGTTGCCGCTTCTCGGCTGTCGAGGCGGCCATGGACCGCGCCCGCATCCGCGACGAGCGCAAAGCGTCCAAAAAGTAGTTCATTTGGGACGTCAGCCTGCTAGGATGTAGAGCGGACTTTAGCTATATAAGGAGTATCCGACGTGTCTATGCGTACCGATGATTTTGACTACAACCTTCCTGAGGAACTGATCGCCCAGGCTCCAGCCGAGCCGCGCGACTCCTGCCGCCTGCTGGTGGTGGATCGCAAGGGCTCCCAGGCGGGAACGCCGCTGGAGCACGGCGGTACCGTTGAGCACCGCATCTTCCGCGACATCATCGACTATATCGAGCCGGGCGACGTGCTCGTCATCAATCAGACGCGCGTGATGCCGGCCCGTCTTATCGGTCGCAAGACGGGCTCGGGCGGCGTGGTCGAGACGTTGCTGCTCAAGCGCCGCGAGGATGTTGACCCGCTGGGCCATGTTTGGGAGTGCTTGGTCAAGCCGGGTAAGCGCCTGAAGCCCGGTGCTCAGATTGAGTATCGCGCCGGTGGCGCTCATGCGCCCGAGGGGGCTCCCGTGGTGCTGACGGCCGAGGTTGTCGACTTTGTCACCGATAGCCGCGGCGGCCGCCTGGTACGCTTTGAGCCGGCCGGTTGCAATGCCGCCGGCGAGCCGCGCACGCTCGACGAGGCCATCCATGCTGCCGGCCACGTGCCGCTGCCGCCCTACATTACCGATTACGAGGGCGATCCCGAGAAATATCAGACCGTGTACGCCATGAAGGAGGAGCACTCGGCTGCCGCTCCCACGGCGGGCCTGCATTTTACTCCTGAGCTCATGGCCGCTATCGAGGCCAAGGGTGCCAAGTTTGCCGCCGTCGAGCTCGAGGTGGGCATCGATACCTTCCGCTTGGTGGAGGAGGACGACCCCACGCAGCACGTCATGCACACCGAGCGCTACCACGTGTCGCAGGAGGTTGTCGACGCCGTGCATAAGGCCAAGGCCGAGGGTCATCGTGTGATCGCCGTCGGCACTACCGCGGTGCGCTCGCTCGAGAGCGCGTTTGACACGGACGCGCCGGTGTCCGATCCGGCCGTGACGGCGCGCTATTTTGAAGGCCGCGAGGACGGGGCCGATACGCTTGGCCGCGGTGACATCGTGGTGCGCGAGAACGCCACGACGCAGCTTTACCTCATGCCCGGCTCGACCTATCACGTGGTCGACGCGCTGATCACGAACTTCCATGTGCCGCGCTCCACGCTCATGATGCTCGTGAGCGCGCTTGCCACCCGCGACCAGATCATGGATGCCTACGCCGCTGCTATCGAAGAACGCTACCGCTTCTTCAGCTTTGGTGACGCCATGCTCATCTTGTAGGTTACGGCGTTTTACAAACGCCGTAACCGGTCGACGCTGCGCGGGCCGCATTTGGACAATCTGACGTTCAACTTCAAGGGCGCGACCAGAAGGTCAGCGCCCTTTCGTTTCACGTCACCTTGCCTCAAATGCGACCCGCTCGCTGTCGTTGCCAAAACACCGGCATTTCTTTGGTTGTCAACAAAACATCGGTGTAGTCATTGGGGACGTTCTTAAACGACTACCTTGCATCAATCTAAATAAGTTGCGGTGAGATAGTTCTTGAATTGGCCTTTTTGGGCTAAACAGGAACTATCTCACCGCAACTGCGTTGAGCGTTTTTTTGGCGGCTGGTTTACTTGCTCGCGAACAGCCAGACTAGGATGATCACCAGGATTGCGGCGACGATGCAGACGATGGCGCCGGTGAATTTGATGCGTGAGTCGCGGGTGCGCTCGCGCACCGCGTCCTCGGTGGCCTCGAGCTGGGCGACTTCTCGCTCGGTCTCGGCGTGTTCGGCTTTGTCTCGGGCCAAGGATCCTGCAAGCGACTCAGTGATCTCTGGATGGTCATGTACCTCGGTCGCCTGCTCGATGATCGACTGTGCATGTGCGGCATCTGCTTGGGCGTTGGCGATGCTTTGCTCCTGGTCGCGGCGCGCCTTGTCCTCGGCGGCGATCTTCTCGCGCTGTTCGCGCTGGCGCGTTGCAGCGGCGGTTTTTGCGGTCTGCAGCTCGTCGCGCGCGGCATCAGCCTCAGTCGTCACGGCTTGGTGCGCGCGTTTGGCTTCGGCAATGGGGGCTTGAGCCTGCTCGACGGCCTGCTCGGCTGCGGCAAGCGAGTGCTCAAGGTCGGCGGTGATGCGCGGGACATCTTCTTCGGCTTTACGCAGGGCATCTGCCGTGTCGGAGATCTGCATCGAGAGCTCGCTGGTGCGCACCGTATAGTTGGCGGGATTTGCCGAGGGATTGCGTTGCAGCTCGGCATACTCATGACGCAGCGTCTCGAGCTGGGCGCGCGTGGCGTCGACGGTTTGTTGTGCGGCGGCAATGCCGGCGTCTCGCTCGGCCTGCACCTTGTCGCGGATGCGCTTGGAATCCTCAAGACGTCGAACGAGGCGGTTGCCGGTCTCGCGCGAGCTTGCCTCGCGGGCCTCCACGGCGTCGAGCGCGGCCTTCAGGCGGAGCTCGGTCGCGTCATCCTCTGTCTTCATTTGTTCGAGCTGACTCTTGAGCTCTGTCGCTTTGGCGGCGTGGGCATCACGGTCAATCTCGGCTGCCGCAGCGGTCTTTTGCGCTGTGGCGATCGCCTGACGCTGGTCGGCGACGATCTTGTCGTAGCGGCCTGCGATATCCTGGCGCGTCTCGAGTTCCTCGGCCTGATCGGCAATGCGCTGCTCAAGTTCGGCCAGGTGGGCGCGGGCATCGGCAAGTGCCTTTTTCGCGGCGTTCATCTCGCGCATGGCCGAGGCGCCCTGGGCGATAAAGGTGCCCACGGCGTTCGCGGTGTTCGAGACAGCGGTCCCCAGATCGCGGTTCGCGTCGGGGGAGTGCGGGGCGATCGGGCGAGCGGTGTCGACAGCGTCCGCATCGGCAGCCTGCGGCGCGGCGATATTGCCGGTGCCGCCTTCGATCACGGAAAAGCCCGCTGCGTGCGGGTCGACCGCGTCGGCGCCGATCGTGGGGTGCTCGAGTTGCAGGAACGAGGGCATGGTGCTGCCCTGGTCGGCAACCGGGGTCTCGCCGGGCACAAACGTCGAGGCGGCCTCGGCTGCTTCCTCTTCCTCGGCGTCGATATCGGCATCGGCGACAGCGTCCTTCATCGCTTTGACGGCATCCATCATGGAGTCCATGACGGCGTCGAGCTCTTCTTCCGAAGACACCTCGATGGGGCCTGCTACTTGCGGAGCGTTCTCGGCCTTGGGCTCAGTATCGCTCGGGTTCGGCTGCTCTAGCTGCTCTTCTTTGTCTTGCTCTACGGCGACATTTGCGTCTGCGGCCTCGCCTGCGGCGGCAGGAGCCTCCTCGACGGCGGCATCAATGCTGCCATCGCTGCTGGTAGAAGTATCGCAGTCGTCAATGGTGTCTGCGGAATCATCAATATGCTGTTGAGTCTGGGGGTCCAGCTCGTCTGTCATAGGCATGTGCTCCTCATCGTTGTTTGTCACCCTATGATAAAGTCTCGCGCCGACATCCCACGCGCTGCAGCAAAGTTTCAAAACGTGTTCGATGGCTCGATCTGATAACGATAACTCGGCCGCTTTATCCAGTTTGTACTTGACAATCCCTTCGCCGAACGACGTGGTGCCGTTCGCCTACCGCGGTCTTTTATTTTCGCTTGAACACGCTAAAGTTGCATCTCAGCTTTTGGCGCGTGAAGTTGGATACGCGCAGTCGGCGGGCGTGCCCGTCGCGATTTGAAAGGACTTTGTATGGGACTTTTCACTGGTAAGACCGTGATCGTCACCGGCGGCGGCAAGGCCACGCTTAAGGACGGTTCCGCTGGCTCCATCGGCTACGGCATCGATATCGCATTTGCCAAGGAGGGCGCGAACCTCGTCATCACCGGCCGCAACGTCGCCAAGCTCGAGGCCGCCAAGGAGTCTCTCGAGGCCGAGTACGGTGTCAAGGTTCTGCCTGTTCAGGCCGATGTCTCGGCTGGCCAGGATAACGAGGCCGTTGTCCAGAACGTCATCGACAAGGCCATTGAGGAGTTCGGCCGCATCGACGCCGTCGTCAACAATGCTCAGGCCAGCGCCTCGGGTGTGACCATCGCCGATCACACCATGGATCAGTTTAACCTGGCCATTTACTCCGGTCTGTATGCTACCTATCTGTACATGCAGAAGGCCTATCCGCACCTGAAGGAGACCAAGGGCTCCGTGGTCAACTTTGCCTCGGGCGCCGGCCTGTTTGGCAACTACGGCCAGTGCAGCTACGCCGCCGCCAAGGAAGGCATCCGCGGCTTGACCCGCGTCGCCGCCAACGAGTGGGGCAAGGACGGCATCAACGTCAACATCGTGTGCCCGCTTGCCTGGACTGCTGCGCTCGAGAACTTCCAGGATGCCTATCCCGAGGCGTTCAAGGCCAACGTTCACATGCCGCCGGCGGGCCACTACGGCGACGTCGAGAAGGAGATCGGCCGCGTGGTCGTTCAGCTTTGCGGCCCCGACTTTAAGTATATGAACGGCGAGACCGTCACCCTCGAGGGTGGCATGGGCCAGCGTCCGTAGGGGTTACGCGGTTTTACCAAACCGCGTAACGGCTCGACGCTGCGCGGTCACCAGAGCGACAACTTGTCATTCAAAGAGGGTGGCATGACCAGAAGGTCTATGCCGCCCTCTTTTCATGCCAATTTGTTCGCTCTGGCGACCGCTCGCTGACGTTGCCAGGGCATCGGCGTTGCCTTGGCTGTTGGAGATGATCTCGTAGTCGTTGGGGACGTTCTTAAATGACTAGTCATAAGGGACACTCTTGCCGGCACTTGGGGACAGTCCCTAAGTGCCGGCAGATTGGGACACTCCTTTGCAAGATGGCGCTGAAGACTGTCCCCAACGACTAACCGTTTAAGAACGTCCCCAATGACTATGACCCCTTTGCACCAGTTTCTGTCGAGTCGGTGCGGTTTGCGGGTTGCCCGTATAATGGTTTGCGTATGAACCGCAACCAAGGAGTTCCAGTTTATGGACCAGAGCCTTTTTAAATTCGACCTGATCGCCGAGGATCCGACGACGCATGCGCGTGCCGGCGTGCTGCACACCCCGCACGGCGACATCGAGACGCCGATCTTTATGCCCGTGGGCACCAAGGCAAACGTCAAGGGCATCCCCACCGAGACCGTCAAACAGCTCGGCGCCCAGATCGTGCTTGCCAATACTTATCACCTGTCCATGCGTCCCGGCGAGGACACCATCGCCGAGCTGGGCGGGCTGCACAAGTTTATGAACTGGCATGGCCCCATTCTTACCGACTCGGGCGGCTTCCAAGTGTTCAGCCACAACGACGCCGTCAAGCTCACCGACGAGGGCGTGCGCTTTATCGTCAACGATTACGACGGCCGCCACGTGTTCTGGACACCCGAGGACAACATGGAGATCGCCATGAAGCTCGGCTCCGACATCTGCATGCAGCTGGACCAGTGCCCGGGCTATCCCGCCACGCGCGCCTACGTTGAGCGCGCGGTGGAGCTGTCGAGCATGTGGGCCGAGCGCTGCTACAAGGCTCACACCCGCGATGACCAGGCGCTCTTTGGCATCGTCCAGGGCGGCATGCATTTGGATCTGCGCCTGCGCTCTCTGCGCCATCTGGAGGAGTGCGGCGACTTCCCCGGTTACGGCATCGGCGGCTACTCGGTGGGCGAGGACCACGAGACCATGTTCGAGACCCTGGCGCCGCTTGCGAGCGAGTACATGCCCAAGCACAAGCCGCGCTACCTGATGGGCGTCGGCAACCCGACGACGCTCGTGCGCGGCGTGGGCGTGGGCATCGATATGTTCGACTGCGTGCTGCCGACGCGCACCGGCCGCATGGGCACGGCGTTCTCCAGCGAGGGTCGCCTTAACTTCCGCAACGCGCGCTTTGCGCACGACGACGGCCCCATCGACCCCACCTGCACCTGCCCGGTGTGCACGGGCGGCTACAGCCGCGCGCTCATCCGTCACATGGTCACGCAGAAGGAGATGCTCGGCGGCATTCTGCTTTCGATGCACAACATCTACTACCTGCTCAACCTTATGCAGCGTGCCCGCCAGGCCATTATCGAGGGCCGCTACGGCGCGTTTGTGAGCGACTGGATGAACAGCCCTGCGGCGGTGGACTACTAAGAGCGGCGCGGGCGCTTGCAGAGCGCGGGCAACGGCAAGGGGCGAGCGACGGCCGGTCGTCACATTTGCTGACACCGGCCGCACGACCGCTGACCGATAGCTTGCAAGCACTTGATGCATCGTGGGTACCATACCGAATAGTTGATGTTCGGGCGGGTGTTTGGCGCATGGCGTCGACCCCGCCCGCTTTTCTTTTTCTCGATAGGAGTGCCCATGATTAAGAATGAGAACGTCGAGGGCGAGCCTGCCTACGACGAGACGTACCGCCGCGGCCCCGTGGTCATGCGCGGCCCCATGATTCCTAAGGACAACACCTACGCCAACCTGCTGGCGCCCGAGGAGTCGACCGACTGGCTGCATGCCGATCCGTGGCGCGTACTGCGCATCCAGGCCGAGTTTGTCGATGGCTTTGGCGCACTTGCCGAGTTAGGGCCTGCGGTGACCATCTTCGGTAGTGCCCGCACGCCCAAGACGGACCCGGCCTACAAGGCGGCGCGCACGGTCGGCCGTAAGATTGCCCAGCGCGGCGTGGCGGTTATCACCGGTGGCGGCCCCGGCATCATGGAAGCGGCCAACAGGGGAGCGGCGAGTGTCAACGGCAAGTCAGTTGGCCTGGGCATTGAATTGCCGCACGAGCATGGGCTCAATAAATACGTGAACCTCGGCATGGACTTCCGTTACTTCTTTGTGCGCAAGACCATGTTCGTCAAATACAGCTCGGGCGCCATCGTGTTTCCCGGCGGCTTTGGCACGCTCGACGAGATGTTCGAGGTGCTCACGCTGGTGCAAACGCACAAGGTCAAGCGCATGCCCCTCGTGCTGGTGGGCACAGAGTACTGGCAGGGCCTGTTCGACTGGCTCAACGGCCCGGTGATGGACGCCGGTATGATCAGCCCGCTCGATCCCGAGCTCGTGCACATCACCGACGACCTCAACGAAGCCGTCGACATCGCCCTGAGCGGGCTGATGTAGATCAATCGTGCCCACGCGACATGAATACGCATGGCAATCTGATGTTATTTAACATCAGATTGCCATTTATATTGGGTATACTGGTGTAAAAGACGAGGGCGAGGAGGTCGCAAATGTCTACAGCAACAGTTAAGCCTACGACGGTTCGAATCGAAGAGGGGCTCAAGGAGCAGGCGACTGAGTTCTTGGATTCGGTCGGCCTCAG
>URRN01000036.1 GCA_900550185.1 uncultured Collinsella sp. | reverse complement strand
TTTTTCAAGCAGAAGACGGCATACGAGATGTAGAGAGGTCTCGTGGGCTCGGGCGTTATCGCGCACGGCGAGCACCAGCGCCTGCCACAGCCACTCCTCGGAACGGAACTCGGGCAGTTCGTGATTTTCCAGGGCATCGAGCATCACGCCGCGCTGAATCTCCTGAACCAGCAGGCTCTCCTCAAAACACGGCGCCTGGGCCACCACGCGACCGCAGTCGTCGAGCACAAACGAACCGCCGGTATACACCGACTCGTCATAGGCACCGACCGGCGCCATACAGGCAAACCACACGCTGCGCTTGGATGCGATCTTGCGGTAGGCGCCGCTGCGAACAGCGGCAATGGCGGCAGTCTCGCGGTCGGTCATGTCAAACGCATTGAATTGGAAATACGCAATGAGGTCAACACCGGTCGGCAACATCTCGAGTTCGCGGTCCAAGTCAAAAATCACGGCGATGCGCACGCCGTCCACGTCGAACACCGGCGGCGCCCAACGCGTGTCGTTGTTCTCGCCACGCTGCAGGGCAATGCTCGAACGCGCCGGCACCACATGACCGTCCTTGAGCATCATGTAGTCGAGCAGCGGCTGACCCTCAAACGAAACCGCCGCGGGCACGATGCAGATCATGTCAAGCTCCTGGATGCGCTCGGCGACACCAGTCAAGCCGGCAAGCATGTCGTGCTCAAAGTCGGCAGCGCCCACCAGGCCACCGGGCATGGCGCCCATAAAGAGCGGAGCCGGAACGCACAGCACGCGCGCCCCGCGCTCGTGGGCCAGACGAGCCTGGTCCTCGATGCGGCCGCAAATGCCCTCAATATCACCCAGGCGCATATCGATCTGTGCAAGCGCGAGCTTCATGGCTCAGCCCTTTCCGTCGTAAACCATCGAAATCGTAGTAAAAGCGCCGGCCGCATGATGCAGTCGGCGCTCGCATGTGCATATGCTAGCTATGATACCCCGAGCGGGGGCGCGCTCCTAGAACGTCGCGGACCACAGCCCGTGCAGGTTGCAGTAGGCATAGACGGTACCGGTCTTGGAACCGCCGGCAAAAAACGTCGCGGGCTTCATGCCGGGCTCAAGGTAATGGACCTCTAAGCGGCCCTCGGCCTCAAGGGCGATCCACTCAATATAGTGCTCGGGCAGGCTGGGGTGCTCGACCGAGCCAACGCGTGCGCGAATCACGTGACCGTCGCGCTCGGTCTCGACAACAGGCACGTGCTTCTCGTGCGCCGCGTCCTCAGTGTTTGCGGTCAGTTCCGTGCAACCGGCAGGGGTTGCAACGTCGTTGCCAAGGGCGGCAATGAGCTTACCGTCGGGGTCCTTAAAGAATTTCGCCATGATGTTCTCCTTTGCTGACGTGCCAATGTTCTTGATGGTTCTTATGCCCAAAGGCAGACAAACCATCCACGGCATTGCAAATGAACACATAACGGGCGGGGACGATGGGGCAGCGTGCGCTATCCGCCCTGGCGGCCCCACCCGAGCGGGTTAGCGCCCGTCGCCGCCCAGCAGCGCCAGAACATCTTCGCGGGTAAACAGCGCCGACGAGATGCCGTCGCCGCCGAGCACGCTGTTGACCAGGTCGCGCTTGGACTCCTGCATCTGCATAATGCGCTCCTCGATCGAGTCCTTGGCGATGAGCTTGTACACGGTCACGGTATGTTGCTGGCCAATACGGTGCGCACGGTCGGTCGCCTGGTCCTGCGCGGCCACGTTCCACCACGGGTCGTAGTGGATAACCACGTCGGCAGCCGTCAAATTAAGGCCCACGCCGCCCGCCTTGAGCGAGATCAGAAACACCGGCACCTCGCCCGCCTGGAACTGCGCGACCATCTTGGCGCGGCTCTCCTTAGACGAAGCGCCCGTGAGCTTAAGGAAGGCGATGTCCTCCTTGGCCAAGCGCTTACCGATGATATCGAGCATACCCGTAAACTGGCTGAACAACAGGATGCGATGCCCGCCGTCGAGTGCGCCGTGCACGAGCTCCATACACGTATCGAGCTTGGCGCTCCCCGCCTTGTAATCCTCGTAGTGTAGACGCGGGTCGCAGCAGATCTGGCGCAGCTTGGTGAGCTCGGCGAGCACCTTGAGCTTGTCCTTCTTAAACTCCCCAGCCTCGCGGTGCTGCACCTGCTGGGCGATGCGGTCCTGGTTGGCCAGGTAGAGCTTGCGTTGCTCGCCGGTAAGCTGTGCCATCACCGTGTCTTCGATCTTTTCGGGCAGGTCGGCCACCACGTCTTCCTTAACGCGACGCAGCACAAACGGCGACACGAGCGCCTGCAGGCGAGCGGCGCTATCGCCCTCGGCATGCTCGACGGGGCTCTCAAAGCGCTTGGCAAACGACTCGCGCGTCCCCAAAAGGCCCGGCATCAAAAAGTCGAAGATGCTCCAGAGCTCGGACAGGCGGTTTTCGATGGGCGTGCCCGTCAGGGCAAAGCGCACGCCGGCAGGCAGGCGCTTGGCGGCGCGCGCCACCTGCGTGAGCGGATTTTTAATGTACTGTGCCTCATCGAGCACCACGCGGGCAAAATCCTGCTCGACGTACTCGTCGATATCGTGCCGCATAAGGTCATACGACGTCACGACCACGCTATGCTCGGCCACGCCGGCGATCTGCACGCGGCGTTGAGCCTTGGCGCCCACAATGGCGCACACATCGAGCGACGGGGCAAAGCGCTCCAGCTCGGCAGTCCAGTTATACACGAGCGACGCAGGACACACCACAAGCGTGGGCTTGGCGTCCCCCGCCTCCACGCGCGTCAGGATATGTGCGATCATCTGCAGTGTTTTGCCCAGGCCCATATCGTCGGCCAAGATGCCGCCGAGGCCCAGGTGCTCAAGCGAGCCGAGCCACTGGTAGCCATCGACCTGATAGCCGCGCAGTGTGGCCTTGAGCGAGACCGGCACCGTAAAGTCCATCTTGCCGAGCGTGTCCAGGCGCTCGACGGTACGGCGGAACGCAGCGTCGCGATCGGCCTCGAGCGCCGGCGTGCGTGCGAGCATGCTATCGACAAAAAGGGTGCTCGACGCGGGGAGCGACACGCCGTCGAGCAGATCGACGGCATCGACACCAAGATCTTCGGCAAGGCCAAACGCGGCGCGCGCCCCCTCATCCAGGCGCACGATGTCGCCGGACGTCAGGCGCGCAAACGTCTGGTGGCGCTTGTAGGAGTCGAGGTAGATGGCAAGGTCTGCCGCCGAAAGGCCGCTCGCGCCCAGTTCGACGTCGAGCAGGTTACTCTTGACGGTTGCACGCACCGAAAGCTTGGGCGCAGGGCGGACCGAGATCTGACGCAGACGATCGCTGAGCATGACCTCGCCCAGCTCGGACAGAGCAGACAGGCCCTCGGTCAGCATGTGGAACAGGCTCTCGTCGTCGCGTTCCTCAAACGCCAGGCCGCCCTCGTAAAAGTCGAAATACAGGGCCGCCGTATCCATAACGCGAAACTCCGCCACCTCGTCGCGGGGCGGCACGCCGGGACGTTGCTCTTCAAAGGGACTGCCCGGAGCACCCAGGCCAAAGAGATCCGCCGACCAGTCGCCGTAGGTAACCGTAATTTTGCAGGTCACGAGCCCATCGCCGACACCGATCGCCATAGCAAAGCTCGGCTCGGGTGCCACGGTATCGAGCGCGGCGGGCGCGGTGAGGTCGGTGTAGTCGCGCAAAATGGGCAGCGCCATACGGCAGAACTCACCCACCTGCTCGGCGGCAATATGGGCGGGCGTGCGGCACGGCAGCAAGCGCGACAAAAAAGGTGCGGCATGCTGAGCAAATGCAGCGTCGGTACGGCGCGCGCGGCGCGTGTCAACCAAGTAGGCGGCATCGCCCGACGCAAAGCAGTACATATCGGCGGGCAGGCGCAGGTCATAGCTACCACCAGCCGCCGGCGCGATTTTGGCGGCAAGCAGCGGTGGGCGCTTAGCGGATGCCTCGTCCTCCCCTTGCGGAGACAGCTCAACCGCCACGTCGTAGGTGCGATGCGTCGTCATCCCCCGCGACCAGGCGGGCTCAAAGGAGATGGTCTGGCCGCGCAGCAGGTCCAGCACATATACGATGCTATGCTCGGACAGCGGCAACTGACGCTCGGCAACAAAACCACTGCGGGCAAAGTCGTACGACGCCGAACGCGAGCTTGTGATGTCATCGAGATAGGCAACCGTCGTCGCAACAAGGTTGAACAGCTTTGCCGATGTTTCGTCAAAGGCCTCAGGTGAATGGACAAACGTGAGCTTCTTGCCATAGGAGAACGTGCCGCCGCGCACGTAGGCATCGGCCATGCCGTCGATGTCCTTGACCACGTAGGAGACCGATCCACAGCGAATGCGGAACTCGAGCGCCCAGCTAAAGCGGTCAGCGAACAGCGGATTGTAGTACGGCACCAACGAGGGCTCCAACGCCGCTTTGGGGGCGTCGGGATCAACGGCACCGGCAAGCTTGCGGCGCATGCTCGCCAGCTCATCCATGCGCGCGTCCGAAAGATCGGAAAGCGCCGCCACAAGGCTCGGGCTCGTGGGGACGGGCGCCGGGAAGGGAAAGTTGGGGTTGACGGCCGGCGCGGCGGACGCGGCACGCGCGGGCTGTTTCGGCTGCGCCGTAAACGTGCGAACCGGCGTGCGCAGCCCCTCAACAGGCTCAATGCCGCTGGTGTCCAGGTACGCCAGCGCTGTGGCGATGGCGTGCTTGCACATGCCAGGGTAGCGATAGGCAGCGGGGCAATCGCAGTCGTAGTCGATCACCTCATGCTCGTCCATGTCGAGCGCCACGTGTGTCTTGTACAGGTCACCGCGCGAGCCGCGCACCGAGCCCTCAACCGTCACGTTTTTGGAGAAGCGCGAGCCGCTGTCCTCAATCGACAGCACGGCGCCGTTGAGCATGAGCGAGCGGCCCTTCATAAAGGTGCCGCTCAACGCCGCCTCTTTGCGAAGCGCCTGCACAAACGTCCCCTGCGCCATCACTTCCTCCAATCTCACCCGGGGTAGCTTAGATCACCGTCACGCGACCCTGGTTACCCACAATGGCCTTGGCCTCGGCCAGCAGCGGAATCGAGCGCGCGTTGACCTTGGCCGGCACCTCGGCACGTAGCACGCGCCCGTCCACCTGCTCGATAAAGATCTCCACGCGATCGCCGCCCGGGTTGGCGGTAAGCACCGTGGCAAGACGCGCCATATTGCCCTGGCTAAAGCGGCTGTTGGGCACCATGACCTCAAACACCTTGGGCTTGTTGTTCTCCTCGTTAAGCTCGAGCGGCACGATCTCCTGCGCGATGATCTGGTCGCCGCGGTCCGAGCGCTCGAGCTTGCCCTTAATGCGCACAAAGGCATCGGACAGCTGCGCGCCGGTCTCGGGATCGACCTCGCCGTACAGGTACCCCTCGGCCTCTTTATAGGCCTTGGGGAACACGACGACGGTGGCCTCGCCTTCCATGTCCTCGAGCTGCACGATGCCCATGGGGTCACCGTTTTTGGTCACGCGCTTGGACACGCTCGAAACCATACCGGCCCACCACAGCGCCTTGCCCTCGGGAATCTCCTGGTTGATGGTGCCGCCCGTAGGATTCTGAACTTCGTAGCCGGTGTCGATCTGCGAGAACGAAAAGTCGCGCGCTTTGCTGAGCGCATACTCAAACGGGCGCAGCGGGTGGTCCGAGACATAGATGCCCAGAACTTCCTTCTCCTGGCTCAGCTTAAGGTGGCGGTCCCATTCCTGGCCATCCGGATCGGGCACGCTCACCTCAAAGCCCGAACCCTCAACGTCGCCAAACATGTCGAAGAACGACGTCTGGCCGCTCGCGCGATCCTTCTGGCGCTTCACCGCGGCATCGATGATGTTCTCGGGGTTGTTCTTATCCACAAAGTGCATCATCTGACGACGCGGATACCCCGTGGAGTCGAAGGCGCCTGCCTTGATGAGCGATTCGATCACGCGGCGGTTGGCCTGGCTCGAGTCCACGCGCTCGACAAAGTCGTGCAGCGTCTTAAACGGGCCGCCCGCCTCGCGCTCGGCGATAATCGCCTGCGCCACGCCGGTGCCCACGCCGCGGATGCCGGCCAGACCAAAGCGCACGCCCTCCTTGGTAGCCGTGAACTCGGTACCGGACTCGTTGACATCTGGCGACAGCACGGGGATGCCGTCGTGACGGCATGCCGAGACGTAGTGCACGATCTTGTCGGTCTTGCCCGTGTAGGACGTCAGAACGGCCGCCATGTACTCGTGCGGATAGTGCGCCTTGAGCCACGCCGTCTGCATAACCAGAATGGCATAGCCGGCGGAGTGCGACTTGTTGAAGGCGTAGGACGCGAACTCGAGAACATCGTCCCAAATCTTCTGGGCGACCTCGCGCGTGTAGTTGTTCTTGATAGCGCCGTTCATCCAGTGGTCGTAGGTGGTCTCGTCCGAGCCATCCTCCCAGTGGAGCACCGTCGACGTAAGCAGCTTGATCTTTTTCTTAGCCACGGGCTTACGGATACGCGAGTCCGATTCGCCCTTGGAGAAGCCGCACATCTCGACGGAGATGAGCATAACCTGCTCCTGGTAGACCATGGTGCCGTAGGTTTCGCCCAGGATGTCGTCCAGACGGTCGTCGTAGGAGACGGCCGGCTCCTTGCCGTTCATACGGTTGATGTAGGACGAGACCATGCCGGCGCCCAGCGGGCCCGGTCGGTACAGGGCGATCAATGCCACGACGTGCTTGTACTCGGTGGGCTTCATGTTCTTGATCGTAGCC
Source organism: uncultured Collinsella sp. (assembly GCA_900550185.1). GTDB lineage: Bacteria > Actinomycetota > Coriobacteriia > Coriobacteriales > Coriobacteriaceae > Collinsella. Next base: position 6,870 of record URRN01000036.1, on the reverse strand, counting down.
GTCATGCCGGCGGACTCGACCTGGAAGACACCGGCGGTGTGGCCGGAGCCCATGAGCTTAAAGATTTCGGGATCGTCAAAGGGAATCTCTTCCTCTTTGATGTCGATGCCGAAGTTCTTCTTGATGTTTGCCTTGGCCTTGGAGATAACCGTCAGCGTACGCAGGCCCAGGAAGTCCATCTTGAGCAGGCCCATGTCGGCAACGGTATGGCCCTCGTACTGGGTAATCTCGACGCCGCCCTTGGTGTCGAGCTTGGTGGGCACGTGCTCGTTGACGGGGTCGCGGCAGATCAGAACGGCACACGCATGCACGCCCTCGCCACGGGTGAGGCCCTCGATCGAGAGCGCCGTGTCGATGATGCGGCGGGCGTCGTCGTCCTTTTTATAGGCCTCGGCAAAGTCGGGGTTAAACAGATCCTCTTTGCCGGGTTGTTTGTCGAGCACCTGCTTGAGCTTGACCTTGGGGTCGCTCGAGACCATCTTGGACAGGCGCTGGCCCATGTAGACCGGGTAGTCCAGGACGCGCGCGGCGTCGTTGATGGCCTGCTTGGCCTTAATGGTCGAGTAGGTGATGACGTGGGTGACCTTCTCGGGGCCGTAGAGCTGGCGAACGTGCTCCACGACCTCGAGGCGCCGCTCATCGTCGAAGTCCATATCGATATCGGGCATCTCGGTACGCTGCGGGGACAGGAACCTCTCGAACATCAGACCGTTCTCGAGCGGATCGAACGCGGTGATGTTCATGGCGTAGGCGACGATAGCGCCGGCAGCCGAGCCACGGCCGGGGCCGACGCCAATGCCGTTGTCCTTGGCCCATTGCACGTACTCAGCGACGATCAAAAAGTAGGCGGCAAAGCCCTTGTCGCAGATGACCTTGTATTCGTACTCAAAGCGCTCTTTGATGTTGACGCCACCGATCTCGCGTGTGGCCCAGTCGTCACCATAGTGCTGGCGCAGGCCCTTCTCGCACTCGCGGCGGAACTGGCTCTCATGCGTCTCGCCGGGGTCGAGCAACGGGAAGCGCGGCAGGATGATGGAGTCCCAGTCGAGCTCGACGTAGCACTTGTCGGCGATCTCGAGCGTGTTGTCGCAGGCCTCGGGGCAATACGGGAACATCGCCCGCATCTCCTCCTCGGTCTTCATGTAAAACTCCGAGCCGGTCATGCGCATACGGTTAGGGTCGTCGACCTTGGCGTTCATGCCAATGCACATGATGACGTCCTGCACGGGGGCGTCCTCGCGGCGCAGGTAGTGGAAGTCGTTGGTGGCGATGACCTTGACGCCCACCTGTTTGGCGATATCGATGAGCGTGCGGTCCATCTGCTCGTCGGTCAGGCCGTTATCGGTGGTAATGCCGTGTTCCTGGATCTCAATATAGAAGTCGCCGGGGTCAAAAGTGTCGCGGAAGGTCTCGGCCCACTTGATGGCGCCTTCCATGTCACCGCGGTCGATGTACTTGGGGATGATGCCCGCGATGCAGGCACTCGTGCAGATCATGCCCTTGGCGTGGCGGCGCAGGTTGTCGAGCGTCACGCGCGGCTTGTAGTAAAAGCCCTGCACGGCGGCCTCGGAGACCGTCTGCATCAGGTTGACGTAGCCCTCCTGGTCCTTGGCCAGAAGGATCATGTGGTAGAGCTCGGGCTTATGGTCGCGAGCAAGGGTCTCGTCCGGCGTAAAGTAGACCTCGCAGCCAAAGATGGGCTTGATGACCAGAGGCGGCTTGAGCTCGTCGATGTTGCCCTTCTCGTCCCACATGGCCATGTCCTTCACATACTGGGCATGCTCGCGCGGGTTTTCCTCGGGATCGGGCTCCACCAGCTCGTCGCGGCGATCCTTTTCCAAAAAGGCCTTGTCGTGACTCCAGGTTTTGTACTCAGGCGTGTTGTGGTTGACGGCGTCGCAGGCCAGCGCCAGGTCGGGCACGCCATACATGTAGCCGTGGTCGGTAATGGCGACGGCGGGCATGCCCAGCTCTACGGCGCGATTGACCATATCCTGGATACGGGTTGCGCCGTCGAGCATGGAGAAAACGGTGTGGTTGTGCAGATGGACGAATGCCATGTGATGAGCTCCGATGCGGGTTCGTGTTCTGACTGAACGATTTTACCGCACGGCGCGGATAGCACCCGAACCTAGCCAAACCAACACGGGTAGTCAATTTGGGACCTTCAAAAAGGGGAATGAGGGCATCCAGATATATCGAGTATTACTGGAACCCCGGCGATGCGCGGAATGATTTGTGACGAATAGTCATGTCCATCAAGAAGGCTCGACGCTTCGGATAGCTCGTCAATCGATATATCAATTCTTGGAGACCTGTATTCCAACCATTTTTAATGAAACAACGGCGGTAATTGCTATCGCGATTGCACCAATAATACCGAGCGCTATCTGAATGGGATATAACCCCAACACATGTCCAAATATGGAGAAAAACACTGCAGAAAAGAGAGCCCTTACCAGAGACGCGACGGAAAGGATCGTCGCGCGGAGATCGTCCGCTATCGCGTCTTGGATTAAGTTTTCCGAAGTGATGTACACCACTTCTGGGAGAAAACAAAGCACCATGCTAAGGCCAAACAAACACAGCGGATTTGAAGCGAACCACGGAAGAATCATGAAAAGGCCAGCCTCGATTAGCATCGAGCCGAGCATGGTATTTCTTTTCCCGAAACGCAATGAGAATAAATCTGCTGCAATGTAGGCCGTCGCATTTACTGCATAGGATGCACCGAAAAAGATTCCTATTATGGAGACGGGAGCATCAAATGCGTCGAATACCAACTGATTCAAGTTGTAATAACTCCCATAGAATCCATCGAGCATGCTTGTGCCGATTAGAAGAAGCAATACCGCAAAAGCGGATTCTCCAACACGCCAGGTTTCGCGTCTGAACATCTTGGCCGCGTCAAACCTTCCCTTTTCAGAGCTTTCAGAACGGGTCGCTTCCGTCCTCTCAATGGGATACAGAAGGAAAAGCTGCAGGAGATAGAAAACGGAGACACATACGTAGAGGGCGCTCCAAGATACTTGGGCAATGAAAGATCCGAGCACAATCGCCATTCCCGTAGCGATTGATTGCGCGGCAAGCAGCCGAGCGTTGATGGTGAGGAAACGCTCTCCTTGACCGGCATTCCGGGCAATTTCATATAAAAGTGCTTGTTCGGATCCCGATTGAAGGGAGTAGGCGAGTGCCTCAACAAGGGAAAGCACGACAAGAAAGGGACCTGAGAGCAACAGCATGCCAGCCGTATGGAAGAAAAGCAGCAGCACGCCCACTTGAATCGAAAACTTCTTTCCAAAGAAATCGCCTATCAGCCCTGTTGGCAGCTCGAGAACGACCGTTGTAATGTTAAACAGGGCTTGATAAAGCGCGATTTCCGTGACAGACATTCCTTTCTCCGCAAGGAAAAGTAGAAACACTCCCCGATTTAAAACAAATCCCGCGAGAACGAAAAAGGCGGAATAGATGTGCAGTTGCGTAGCGGCATTCTTATTCATTTGGCACTTCCATCAACTACTTTTGTCGGGCCGCTCGCTACTGACTCGAAGCCTGAAGTGTTCACAGTTGATGTGAAGAGCGGTAAAGCTTTTGCACAGGGTATCAATGGAATACATCCGAAGCGTTTTCGGCAGTATCATCGGCGAAGGCGGGATTAGCCTTTACGCGGCGCTCACCCTCGATGTATTTGACGATTTGATCAATCGTCTGGTTGGCGTGGCTCTTGAGCTTACGCTCATAGAAGAAGAGGCCGAGCTTGCCGCGCGTGCCAGACGTGTTGCCACCCACACCCTGAAAATCCTCGGTATAGGTGAGCTCGCAGGCACCATCGCCAGCAGGTGCAGCCTCATAGCGCATAGTATTGATGCCCGCCGCATACTGAAAACGGACCTCATAGAGACACGGGCAGTCAAAGTGCTTGATTTTAACCTTGATCGCCATGCCCTTGGCCTTGCCTTTTGCGGACTGGGCGCGCTTCTCGTACTTATAGCCGTTGAGCTTGTTGCGGCTGGGACGCTTGCCCGTGGCGTTCTCGATATCCTGCATGATGGACCCCGCCAGAGCGTCAAAAAGCTCCTCCGGCGTCACCTTAAGCGTTTTGGTGAGCTGCATGATGGCTCCTTATTCGTTTGAACCGTTCGAGCCATTGTACCGCCCCAGGCTCTCCCATGCGTTGCGGTGAAATGCGGACTGTTTGGCGGCTTTTTTGGCCAAAACAGTCCGTATTCCACCGCAAGTTATCTGAGGGCTAAAGGTTGTAGGTGACTACTTGAGGCTCGCAAGGGTTGGCGGGGTCGACTTGCTCCACGCGGACGAACTTGACGGTCACGGCCTCAAAGCCCGCCTTGTGCAGAACATCGGCGTAGACGCGCGCCTGCAGGGCGTGCTTCTCCTGCAGCTGTTCCGGCGTCTCGTCCGGTGTGCCGCCCGTCTTGTAGTCGATGACCAGCACGCGTGACGAATCCGCCGGGTTCGTCGCCAAAGCGTCGATGGCGCCTTCGGCATATGCACCGTAGCGGGCGATGTCCTCGTCCTCGCAGCCCAGCGAAAAGAACGGCACCTCGGCGCGAACGCACGGCCACGCGAGCAGGTCGGCACGAACAGCCGACTTGAGCCAGCGGTCCAGGGCAACGTCGAAGCGTTCGCGCTGCTCCGGCGTCAGGCGCCACTGGCGCGCCAGCGCATCGGCACGCTCAGCGGACAGCGCATCGGCACCCATCTCGATGAGCCACTGGCAGGCGGCATGGAACGCCGAGCCCAGCGCCATGGGGTTGCCGGCGGGCTCAACGGCGGCCACGCCTGCATCCGTCATCTCGGAACCATCCGACTCCGCATCATCGCCAGCCTCGTCCATGGGCACATGCGCCTCGGCGGCTCGGTCCTCGGACTCGGCATGCAGCGCCGCGGCAATTGACGAGTAGCTGTACGAATCGCGCGCCGGATACGGGCAGGTGCCCATGCGCACGCCCACCGCCTGGGGATACACGAGCTCAAACGCATCGGGCTCGGGGTCGGCTGGATCGGGAACAGCGGCGTGGGCATCCGCACCGGTACCCTCCGGCTCCGCATCGCCGCGGACAAGCCTGCCCTCGACATCCAGCGAAGCGTTGACCTCAAACGCCTGCTCGCCAAACGTAAAGTCCGCCAGCGAGATGAGTTCGTAGTCGCCCGGCTTGGAGTTGTCGAACACCAAACGGTCGCTATCGAGCTGCGGTATGTCCAGGCTGTCGGTCGGCAGGATGCGGCGCAGCACGTCGTAGGTCAGATCCGTCTCGACATCGAAGGTCGGCGCCGTCACCTTGCCGCGGCTCACGCCGACATCCATCGCCAGAATGACCAGCTCGCGCGCTCGCGTCATGGCGACATAGAGCAAGCGAGCCCGCTCCTCGAGCGAAAGCTGCAGGTCGTCGTTGCGCAGGCGAACGAATGCCTCGGCGGGAGAACCCGTCGCGCAGACATCTTCCATGAGCTCCGGCGGCAACCATAGCGACGTGCCCTTACCCTTAAACGCATGCTCAAACTGCTTTTTGACGTCGTCGCCCTTCACAAAGGTTCCGTCGGCGAGCTTAACGCCGTTGAAGCGTGCCGGCAGCGCCACGACCTGCGCTCCGCCCTCGACACGCCCCATCTGAGCCGCACCGGACGATTTGCGCACGCCAAAGCACTCGGCAACCGCTACGACCGGATACTCCAGGCCCTTGGATGCATGCACGGTCATGATGCGTACCGCGCCGTCGCCCTCCTCATTGAGCGCGCCCGGGGCCTCCTTGCCCGCCAGGAAGCGATCGAAGGCAAGCGCAATGGAGCGCGGCGAGTTGCCGAACTCGGCCTCAGCCTCAGCCACGGCATCGAGCGCCTTGAGCACGTTGGCGGCGATGGCCTTGCCCTCAGGACCACGCTGCGCCAGACGCACGAACCAGCCGGAGGCGTTGACCACGTCACGCGCGATGGCGGCGAACGAATCGCGACCCACACGACGAAGCGCATAGCGCAACACCTCGCGGGCGCGCGTCACGAGCGGCAGGCCCTGCAGGCCCGGCACGTCGAAATCGCTCATGATGCCTGCATCGATGTTGCGGCGCGAGGTCTCCCCCGTCTCGCTATCGAGCTTGGTCGCCAGCGCCAAGAACTCCTGAGCGCCCAGCGCAAACATCGGCGAGGCGAGCAGCGGCATAAGTCCCTGCGCCGTATCGGCCGGATTGGCCAGCGCACAAACCAGGGCGCGCACCGTCTGCACCTCGGCAGCTTGGGCAAAGACCGAGCCGCCCGCGATGACGCAGTCGAGCCCCTGGTCACGGAAGGCCTGTGCGTAGACGTCTGCGTTGGTCATGCGGCCCAGCAGCAGCACCATGCCGCCCTGGGGCTGGCCGGCATCGGCAAGCGCGCGGAACCGCTCCGCGATCGCGCGGGCCTTGGCCTGTGTGCGCTCCTGCGTACTGCCGCCGGCAACAAAGAGCGCCTGACGACGCGAGGCGTCTGCCACCAGCGTGTCCTTGCGGCCGTCGCTCGCCTCAAGATCCAAAAAGCCCTGCATCAGGCCGCCGTCATCGCCGTTGAAGACGCGTGCCACGTAACGCAGCACCTCGTCATGGCTGCGGAAGTTGCGCACGAGTTTGACGAGCTCGCCGGCGGGGGCATCCGTCGTGGCGACCGTCTCGGACGCCGCCGTCGAGCCCACCTTGCGCTCCTGGCGACGGAATACCTCGACCTCGGCGCCACGGAAGCGATAGATGGACTGCTGTGCATCGCCTACGGTACACAGCGCGCGCTCCCCCGCACCCGTCAGGTAACGGATCAGATCGACCTGCATCTGGTCGGTATCCTGAAACTCGTCTATCATGACCATCTTAAAGCGACCCTCGTATGCCG
>URRN01000035.1 GCA_900550185.1 uncultured Collinsella sp. | reverse complement strand
CAAAATCCAGTATGCAGGCACCCTTGGCTGCTGAATACTCCCAAAAATGCACGCCGCATCCTACCCCAGGCACTTGCAGCAAGAAGACGAATAGCCTCGGCCTCCCCGGTTACCGCAGGAGGTCCCAAGGCTTACCTCCCAAATCTTTCCGCAGGACGGAAGGACCCCGCCGCGCGAAGCGCACGGCGGGGTCCTGACATGTCCGAGGACGATTTGGGAGGTAAGCCCTGGGGCCTCCGATGGGGGCGGTTCCAGCCGGGGCTATTCGTCGCCGAAGCTGATGCCCAACGCCTTGGCCTCGCGCACCAGATCGCTCTGGGGATCGACGTACTTGAGCTTGCCGGCGACCTCCTCGAGCGGCATGTGGCACATCTTGCCGTCACGCAGGGCAATCATGTAGCCAAACTCGCCGCGTAGGCACCCCAGTGCCGCCTCGACGCCGCACTGGGTCGCAAAGATGCGGTCCTGGGCGTCGGGCTGGCCACCGCGCTGCGTGTGGCCGGGGATGGCGACACGGGTCTCGCGACCGGTCTTGGCCTCGATCTCCTTGGCGATGTCGTAGACAATCGACGGGCTCGTGCGCTCGGCAAGCTTTTTCTTGTACTCCTTCTTGGACAGCGCCGCGTCCTCCTTGGAGATAGCGCCCTCGGCGACGGCCACGATAGTAAAGCGGCTGCCGGTCTCCATGCGATGCTCGATGGTCTTGATGACGTTATCCATGTCGTAGGGGATCTCGGGAATCAAGATGACATCCGCGCCGCCCGCGACGCCGGCGTATAGCGGGATCCAGCCAACCTTGTGGCCCATGATCTCGATAACGAACACGCGGCCGTGGCTCGAAGCGGTGGTGTGAATGTCGTCGATGCACTTGGTGGCGACGTCGATGGCGCTCGTAAAGCCAAACGTCAACTCGGTGCCCCAGGTGTCGTTATCGATGGTCTTAGGCAGGGCGATAACGTTGAGGCCCTCTTCGCGCAGACGGTTGGCGGTCTTGGTGGAGCCGCTGCCGCCCAGCATAAACAGGCAGTCGAGCTGCAGCTTATGATAGGTGTGGACCATTGCCGGCACCTTTTCGACGCCGTCGGCCTCGGGGGTATCCAGGCGCTTGAACGGCGTGCGGCTCGTGCCCAGGATGGTGCCGCCACGGGTAAGGATGCCGCTAAAATCGGCGGGCGTCATGACGCGGAACCGGCTGTAGATAAGGCCCTGGTAGCCGTCCTCAAAACCATAGATCTCAATAGGCTCTTCGCTATTGGTCATAAGCGTTTTGACAATGCCGCGCATGGTGGCGTTGAGCGCCTGACAGTCGCCGCCACTGGTAAGAAGACCGATCCTAAGCATGATGAATCCTTCCGGGCAAGTTATAACATGCGCATAAGTTTACCCCCGCACACTGTTGATACGGGGGTAAAACGTGTTAGCTCAAGCGTATAGAAATGTAAACAACGTCAGGCGAGCGTAAGGTCGACGAGCCTGGGTCCTTACAGTGCGAAGGCGTCGACGTCGCCCCAGTGGCGGCGCAGCGTAATGGCGGCGGCGGGTTCGGTATTGTCAAAGACGACCGACCATTGCGTATTGCTGGTGATGTCTTTCGGATTGGGTTCTTGCGCTGCAGCGCGTAGGGCCTTCCAAGCGACTGCCTCGTCCTGGGCACCGACATGGGCGTCAAGGACATCGGCGATTGCGACGGCGCGCTCTTTACCATGGCCCAGCTCGTCATTCTTTTGGTTGGGCAGCACTTCGTCGCCATAGCAGGCGTAGAAGTTCGTAACCTGGCGTACAGGAGTCGCTTTGAAAGCACGGTCCGGATCGCGCGGATCCCACTCTACTACGCGCGCGTCACCGGCGGCGTCGTTGATAAAGAAGTGGTAATCGCGTCCTGCCATGGCGTGCATGTCGTAGGCGGAAAGCAGGTCGACAGCTTCTTGCGTGGTGGCGGCACGGTCGAGCACCAGACGGATGGCGAGCGAGGTATTGATGACGGGGCGTTGCGTGTCCTGGTCACAGGGCTTGGAATCCAGGGTGAGTACGGCAATGGACACGCCGCATTCGTTAACACCGTCGAGCTGGGCAAACGGGCCCATGAGTGCGGCGGCGCGTCCGGCGACGGAGTCAAGCGGAGTGTTGGCGCCCAGGTTATTGAGTGCCGCAAAGCCGATGGAGGCATAGCCGTCGCGCGGGTGATTGCGCACCAGCAGCGCCGAGGTGTCGTCCTTAAAGTCGTAATTGCGACCGGTGCGCACGCGGCCTTCGGCATCTACGGCGACAAAAGCGCTGCAGGCAAACTGGGGCGCCTGGACATGTACCGGCACACCGGGCAGCACCTGCGCCACCGCGGCATCGATGTAGGCCTGGTCGTCGCGCACGCCAGCGGCGATGATGCGATCAAGATCGTAGTCGTAGGCGATGTCGATTGCGTACAGGTCATAGCCATCCGCGTAGCCAGTCAAGCGTTTGAGCGACGCGGCGGACTTGATTTGCTTGCGGTAAACGATGCCGGCGGCAGCGGCAAGGCCGACGGCGACGCCCGCGACACCGCAGGCGATGGCAATGTTACGTGGCTTCATGACGACTCCTCTCGTCCTGTTAGCGTAATTGTCGCAAAAGGTGCACGGGCATGATGGCTCAACTTGGTGAGTGGCGCGGAATTAAGCACGGAATGAAGAGTGCGGCACTGGCGTGGCGGGGTATGCTGGAGGGGACCATCAACCCAGCGAAAGGGGAGAGCATGACGGATCAGGAAACGCTCGAGCGCGCACATGTGACGGCCGACGATATCGAGGCCGCCAACGACCTTATCGACTTTATCGAGGCATGCCCCAGCATGTTCCATACGGCGGCGACCATTATGGCCGAGCTCGACGAGGCGGGCTTTACCTACCTGCCCGAGAACGCGGCGTGGGACATCGAGCCGGGCGGGCGTTATTACACGCAGCGCAACACCTCGAGCGTTGTTGCCTTTAAGGTGGGCGAGGACCTGGCCGCGACGTGGGGCGAGGACGGCGTTGCCGGCGACTATCATTTTCAGCTCGCGGCGTCGCACAGCGATTCGCCGACGTTTAAGGTCAAGGCCGTGCCCGAGCTCGACGGCGCGGGCGAGACGCTGCGCCTGAACATCGAGGCCTACGGCGGCATGATCGACTACACCTGGTTCGACCGCCCGCTGGCGCTCGCGGGCCGCGTGCTGGTGCGTGAGGGCGACCGCATCGAGAGTCGCTTGCTCGCCACCGAGCGCGAAGTCGCCATCATCCCGAGCCTTGCCATCCATATGAACCGTGGCGTTAACGAGAGCTTTGCTCCCAACCGAGCCGTTGACCTGTGCCCGCTCATCAGCGCCGGTGAACTCAAGCAGGGAGATTTTGACGCTCTGATTGCCGATGAGCTGGACGTTGAGCCCGAGCAAATTTTGGGCCGCGATCTGTTCCTGGTCAATCGTCAGGATGCGCGCATTTGGGGCTGGGCCGACGAGTTTATCTCGACGCCCAAGCTCGACGACCTGGCCTGCGCCTATACCTCGCTGCAGGCATTTTTGGGTGCTGAGAACGCGCGCGATATCTCGGTCTTCTGCTGCTTTGATAACGAGGAGGTTGGCTCCGAGACCAAGCAGGGAGCCATGTCGACGTTCTTGGCCGATGCGCTGCGCCGCATTAACGGATCGCTGGGCTTCGATGACGAGTCGTACCATCGCGCACTTGCCGCCTCGATGCTCGTGAGCTGCGATAATGCGCATGCCGTGCATCCCAACCACGCCGAGAAGTGCGATGCCCGCAACCAGGTCGTGCTCAACGGCGGCATCGTTATCAAGGAAGCCGCCAACCAGCACTACTGCACCGATGCCTTTAGCCGCGCGGTGTTCCAGGCTATTTGCGATGACGCCGACGTGCCCACGCAGGCCTTCGCCAACAAGAGTGATATGGCCGGCGGCTCCACCCTGGGCAACCTGTCGAACATGCAGGCGAGCATGCACGCCGTAGACGTGGGCCTGCCGCAGCTGGCCATGCACTCGAGCTACGAGACCGGCGGCGTGCGCGACGTGATGTGTGCCATCCGCGCCCTCACGGCCTTCTACGAGCGCAACCTCAACATCAACGGCGCCGAAAGCGTGGAGCTCTAAAACCTACCAAAAAGGGACAGGTTCATTTTGGCAGGTTTTATCTGGACGAATGCAAAGGGTGAAACCGAACTAGATCGGTGATACGTAGCCGCCGAGGTGCAGTGTGCCTCGGCGGCTTTTTGTGTACAGAGTACGGCTAATGCTTATAAATGCTATACATGCTTTACGTATCTACCATAGAGTTTTATGATGATTATAAAGTATTAAGGAGAGGTCATGACCACAACAGCCGCTCAGATCAACGTACGTCTCGATGCCGATCTTAAAAGGAGTGGGGACGCCGCTCTCTCCAGGGCCGGTATGACGCCGAGCCAGGCGGTGCGAGCGCTCTGGCGGCTTGCAGCGTCGCTGGCTGATCGGCCCGGCGCGCTCCAGGACATCCTTTCGCCCGGTCGTGCCCGGGCGGAACAGCGCGAGCGCGAAAAGGCCGCTAAACGTAAGCTCGAGCTCATGGATCAGGGGTCGAAGCTGTTCGCTGCCGCTTGCCATGAGTCGGGAATCGATATGGTCAAGGCTCAGCCCTCGGGCGATGAAGAACTCAAACGGAACGCCTACGCGGATCGCTACGGCGAGGAGATGAGCTGGCTCTATGAGTGAGGCTCCAAGGCGCATCTTGGTTGACACCAACGTGTGGCTCGATTACTTCATTCCCTCACGACGTGGTCGTTCGGTGGCGATTGAGTTTTTACGCGATGCATGCACGGCGCAGGTGGATTTGCTGTATGCGGCGACATCGTCCAAAGATCTGTTCTATTTGATTTCGAGCGAACATAAGGCGTGGTATCGGCGCGAGCATGGCTCGCTATCCCAAGATGCCGCCGTGGCGGCGACATCACTTGCATGGGATTGCCTCGACGTGTTGTCGCAACTTGCCACGCCGGTACCCTGCGACCTGAGTGACATATGGATGGCGAGCAAGCAGCGTAAGCTCCATAGCGATTACGAAGACGATTTAATCATTGCGGCAGCAATGCGCGCAAAGGCAGACCTTCTGGTCACCAACGATGCCAAACTCTGTTCGCACGCACCCGTCGCAGCAATGAGTGTAGTAGACGCAAGAAACTACCTGACGTCCTTCTAGTGTTCGATCCAACAACGTAAAGTTTCGCCAGCTTGCAGGTGACGCAGATTCTCTGCGGCAATGTCGACCACATTGTTGAGCGTGGCTGCCAGGTGAAACCAACCGGAGACGTGCGGCGTGATGAGCATGTTGGGCGCATCCCACAGGGGGCTTGTCTCAGGCAGCGGCTCGGGGTCGGTGACGTCGACCGCGGCGCCGGCGAGATGTCCCGACTCCAGGGCGGCAACCAAGTCGTCGGCGACCACAAGGTCGCCGCGGCCGCCGTTGGCAAAGAAGGCGCCCGGTTTCATCGCGGCGAAGAACTCGGCGTTCGCCAAGCCGCGGGTCTCGGGTGTGCTGGGCATAAAGGATGCGACGATGTCGGCCTCGGCCAGGCGCTCGGGCAGGGCGTCCATGCCGTCCATGTCCTCAAACACAATGGGGTAGACAAGCGGATGGCGCTTGATGCCGCGGACGTGCGCACCCATGCTGCGGCAGAGCGTGGCAAAGTGGCCGCCGATATCGCCTGCGCCCAGCACCAGCACGTTGGCATTTTTGAGCGAAGTAACCGGGCCCAGGTCCTCCCAGCGATGCTCGCGCTGCAGATCTTGGTAGCCAGGCAGGCGCTTCATCATGGAAAGGACCATGGCAAACATGTGCTCGCTCACGGCCTGGCCGTAGGCGCCCACCGAGCAAGACAGTTTGGCGTCGGCCGGCACGGTGCCGGCGGCAATGTAGTCGTCATAGCCCGCGGTCTGCAGTTGCAACAGCTGGAGATGCTCGCATGCCGTGAGCATGTCAGGGTCGATGTTGCCCAAGATCACGTCAGCATCGGCGACCTGCTCGCGCGTGGCGGCGTCGGCGCTCGTGTAGATAAAGTCCTCGCCCGGAGCGCTCGACTCAAGAATTGCACGATGACGGTCGTTGACGGGCAGCAAAACCAGGATGTTCACAAGCAGTCCTCTCCGCTTGACCTGCCAAAAAGGGACAGGTTTATTTTGGCAGGTTGTATCAGGCAAAACGTTATAAAAACGCCGGGCTACGCGATGGTTAACATATCCATCGCGTAGCCCGGCGCATCCACAGCTACCAGCTCAGCAGCTCGTAACCATCCTCGGTCACCACGAGCTGTACCTCGCACTGGGCCGAATCGCTGCCGTCCTTGGTGCGCACGCACCAGCCGTCACCCTTGCTGATCTTGATGTCGGGCGCTCCGGCGTTGACCATGGGCTCAATGGTAAAGACCATGCCCGGGGCCATGATGGTGTCCACATCGGGCGCCTCGGTGGTAAAGCCCACAAACGGGTCCTCGTGGAACTCCTTGCCGATGCCGTGTCCGCCGTACTCGCGCACCACGCTAAAGCCGGCATCCTCGACCGTCTTTTGTACGGCCTCGGCCATAACGGACAGCGGCAGCCATGGCTTGACGGCTGCCAGACCCGCCTCCACGCTGGCGCGGGTAACGTCGACCAGGCGCTGGCGCTCGGCAGAGACCTCGCCGATGCAGAACATGCGGCTCGAGTCGCTAAAGTAGCCGTCCAAAATCGTGGAGCAGTCGACGTTGATGATGTCGCCCTCGTGCAGCACATCCGCATCGCAGGGGATACCGTGGCAGACGACGTCGTTGATCGAGGTGCACACGCTCTTGGGATAGCCCTCGTAGTTAAGATCGGCCGGCGTGCCGCCGTGCTCGACGGTGTAGTCGTAGATCATCTGGTCGATCTGGTTGGTAGTCATGCCTGCGGCGATATGCTCGCCCACATAATCGAGCACGCCCACGTTGATGGCGGCCGAGCGCTTGATGCCCTCGATATCGGTGGGCGTCTTGTAGAGCGTGCGGGGCAGAACCTCCCAGCCCTCTTCCCACAAGCGCTCGAGGCGCTCATCAAAGGCGCTATGGCATTTCTTATATTTTTTGCCGCTTCCGCACCAGCAAGCGTCGTTGCGGCCAGGTACGGGTCCTTTGTCATACATGGCTAACTTCCTTTCATCCGCAGCTAGTATAGCCCACCCACGCGTCCATAAAAGTTGCGGTGATATAGTTCCGATTTAAGCGGTTTAACAGCACAAATAGGAACTATATCACCGCAACTGATGGAGCGGGATGGCGGGCACTGGCTGCTGCGTGGTTTTGCTAGTAGCTCACCTGGCAGGGAATGCCGAGGGCGCGCACGCGTGCAGCGATCTTGTCGAGCACCTTGGGCGCTGCTTTGGCAAGGCCGGCGACCGGCGTCTCGCGCGCCACCGTGTAGATGGTCGCTTCTTGTGGGCGAATGCGCTCAAGCGCCGCGAGCCAGGGGGCAACGTACTCCTCGCCGGTGTTGTCGATGAGCTTGCCCTGATACTCGCCGGTCAAAAAGATCGTCTGGATAATAACGTGACCGTCAAAGCTTGCGAACGTTTCGATCTGGTGCTCGACGTCGTAGGGGCCAACAGGCTGGTCAAGCAGCTGGATAAACGCCGGGTCGACGGTATCGAGCTTAAGAATGTTGTCGTCGACCATCATGAGCGCGTCGTGCACCTCGGGGCGGTCGGCGCGCGTGCCGTTGGAAAGCACGGCGATCTTGGAGTTTGGGGCAAGCTCGTCGCGCAGCGCGACGGCGCCGGCGATGGCCTGCGGAAACTCCGGTGCGGCGGTGGGCTCGCCGTTGCCTGCGAAGGTGATCACATCGGGGAGCTCGCCCTTGGCTGCCATTTCGCGCAGCTTTGCCTCGAGCGCGCCGAGTACCACGGCGGCTGTGTTGTACGGCTCATGGCAGGGGCGCTCGGCGTTGAGGCCGTTTTCGCAGTAAATGCAGTCGAACGTGCAGATTTTGCCGCTGGCCGGCATCATGTTGACGCCGAGCGAGAGACCAAGGCGACGGCTGCGAACGGGCCCAAAGATGGGGCTGGCATTCAAAAACGTAGACATAGGCATATGCTCCTCAAGACAATTGTGCCTAAGCATAGCATCGGCTCCAAAGCAAGGTGCGGGCTCTTGCTTTACAAGTTTCGTTTTTGCACGTCGCTCATTATGCCGTGCCATGAAAAGCCTCAGGTCGGGTACAGTTAATCTGTTAACAAGGTGTAAGGCAATGCGGGTCTATCCAACCGTACTGACGGGCAACTGGATGGGCATTGACGATGGGAACACAGTATGGATTTTACGGTTGAGAATGCGGGCACCACGATCGCCTGTCGCGAGTATGCCGGCCCGGTTGTATCGTCCGATGCGCCCGCCTTGGTGTGCGTGCACGGCGCTTGTGTCGACGGCGCATTTTTCGACGGTATCGCTTGTGAGCTCAGCCGCAACTACCGCGTAATTGCCTACGACCGCCGCGGCTGCGGTGGCAGCAGCGATGCGGCAGACGGCAGCTATGATCTTGCCGCTCAGGCCGCCGACCTGCAAGCCGTGATCGAACACGTTGGCGCTCCGGCAAATGTGCTTGCGCATAGTGCCGGTACGTTGGTTGCGCTGGAGCTTCTTCGCACCGAACCCCATCTCGTCGCCCGTGCGATTCTGCATGAGCCGGCTGTGTCGGCCAAAGGCGTCGGTATGGGCGCAGCTCCGGTTTTGCTCGATATGATTGCGGCGGGAAAGGTTTCAAGGGCGCTCCGGCTTTTCTTGGGAGCCCTCGGCGACTTGGACCCCGAGGCTCCCGGGACGACCGAACCAGAAGCCAAACATGCCCTGCGCAATGGTCGTTGCTTTATGGCCAATGAATACGGAACAAATATGACATATGCTCCCGACTGGGAGCGCGCCCGCGCGTCAAAGGCGGTGTCGGCTGTGTTTTTGGGCGAGCTTTCGGTCGGTACACCCCGCGAGGCTGGCACGAGGATGGCGGCTGAGCTTTTGGGCTGTCCACTCGTAATGGTTCCCGGCGCGCACAACGGCCTGCGCGATCGCCCGACAGCGGCTGCCCAGACTGTCCGTGGCATCCTGGGGCTCTAACAGCTGCAAAAAACAAAACAGCCTTCACTCGCAAACGTTTCGGCCGTGTTAACAAATGTGCTCAAGACCTCACGTCTGCGACTTCAATCGCGCCGTCTGCCAACTCATAAAAATGTAACAGCATTCACGTACTTACCTGCATCGACAAGGTGTTACCCTTGTAGCATTTGGAACCCACCGCTACCATGCGAAACTATCGAAAGGGCCCCATATGCTCAATAATCACGAGGTCAATCTAACCGACGAGGAGGCTGCCGCTGAGGTCGCCCGCGTCGCAAAGACCTACCCCGTGGTGCGTTTGCTGTCGGCCGATCAGATTAAGAGGGAGCCTAACTGCTTGCTCGCCGGCGATCGCTGCCCTTGTCTGCGTCAGTCGAGTCTTGAGGCCTTGGCAGACTCCGATGAGGTGTCGGAGCAGCTGCTCAATGATGGTACTGAGTACCGCGCTCGCCTGCGCCCTCTGAAGGTCGAGGGCGAGCCTCATGTCCTGCTGATGGTGCGTCCGATTGATGAGCAAGAGGCCGCAGAAGAGGACCTTGTCTACACCGACGTGCTGACGAGTGTGCGCAATCGCCGATATTACGAGGAAAAGCTCCGAAGCGTCCGCATGAATGCCGGCGTTGCGATGATCGACCTTGATGATTTTAGGGTCTTCAACGATACATGTGGCCGTCATGCCGGCGACCTTGCGCTCGGTGCTGTGGCGACAGCCATGCGCAGCGGAATCCGTTCGACTGACGAGCTTGTGCGCTATGGCTGCGACAAGTTTGTGGTTGTCATGCCCAATATTCCCTCCGATGACTTCACCCGTCGCCTGCATCAGGTGTCCGATGCCGTTCGTTCCACGATTATTCCGGGCCATGAGTACGTGAGCTTGACGGCATGTGTTGGTGGTGTTCGCATTCATGGCGAGACGGTCGATGAGGGCGTTGGCCGCGCTGTCCAGTTATTGAGCCGCGCTAAGGCAAAAGCCGGTACGGTCGTGACCGACGCCGATTCCATCGAGGCTTTCCAAAGCGAAAAGCCTTTGGTGCTTATTGTCGATGACTCCGAGATGAACCGAGTCATTCTCAACGAGATGCTCAAGGACGAGTATTGCATCCTCGAGGCCGACAACGGTCGTACGGCACTCGACATGGTCGACCGCTATGGCGATGAGTTGTCGCTCGTGCTGCTGGATATTGTCATGCCGGGCATAAGCGGCTTTGAGGTGCTGGCCGATCTGTCGCGCCGATCGGGTATCGACAATCTACCTTTCATCATGATTTCGAGCGAAGATTCCGATGATATGGTTCTGCGCGCGTACGAGCTGGGCGCCTCGGACTATATCAACCGCCCGTTTGACTCCCGTGTCGTGCGCCGCCGTGTAAGCAACACCATCCGCCTATACGCCAAACAGCGCCGCCTGACGAGTCTGCTGTCCCAGCAGTACAACGAGCGCGTCAAGAACAGTCGCATGCTCATCGACATCATGGCTGGCGTCATGGAGCTTCGCAACGGCGAGAGCGGCAGGCACGTTACGAACATCGAGAAGCTGACCGAGCTGCTGCTTGGCTGTCTGGTCCAGCGTAGCGATACCATCTCCCTCGACAATGAGGAACGCTCTACGATTGCCCTGGCTTCGGCGCTGCACGATATCGGCAAGATGTCGATTGACGATGCGATTCTCAACAAGCCCGGGCGCCTTACGCCCGAGGAGTTCGAGATTATGAAGACGCATACCACGATGGGCGCCGACATGTTGCTTGAGCTGGGCCGCCATCACGTCGGCAATGCGCTTATGGAATATGCGTACCAGATTGCGCGTTGGCATCACGAGCGCTGGGACGGCAAGGGTTATCCCGATGGCCTCAAGGGCGACGATATCCCCATCGCCGCGCAGGTGGTTTCGGTGGCCGACGTGTACGATGCACTGACGAGTGTGCGCGTGTACAAGGACGCTATCCCGCACGAGGAGGCAATCCAGATGATCCTGGACGGTAAGTGCGGCACCTTTAACCCGCTGCTGCTCGATTGCCTGCTCGAGGTGCAAGACCAAATTGCCGAGACGTTGGCACGCCCCGCCGACGTCGTCGCGTTTCCCACGATTTAGTTTGACCAAAGGAGTTTTAATCCATGATCTCCATGCGTGAGGCGTATGAGAAGATTGGCGCCAATTATGATGACGCGTGCGCTCGGCTGATGGGCGAGGAAATGCTTGCCCGCTTTGCCCTCAAGTTTTTAGATGACGAGAGCATAGACAAGCTGGAGGCCGCCATGGCGGCAGGAGACGCCGAAGGTGCGTTTATGGCAGCGCATACGCTCAAGGGCGTGAGCCAGAACCTGGGATTCGATAATCTGTACGAGCCGGCGGTTGTGGTGACCGAAGCGCTGCGCGGTGCCGATGCCGTTGACGGCGCTCGCGAGGGAATGCATGCGTTGCAGCAGCAATATGCGGCAACGATGTCGGCCCTGCGCGAGGCGGCCGAATAAGAGCTTGCGGGCCTTGATGACTATGAGAGTGGATAATCTCCCGTTTTAGGCCCGGTGGCGGCCTCAAAGTGGGAGATTATCCACTCTCGTTCGATATGTGTCCAAAAATCCACGCTCACCCCTCCGGGTTAGTAAATGGCCTATGCGCACTGGCGGGGCTTTCCGCATGCAATCAATATCGTTGTTCGATAAACTGTTCGAATAACGATAGAGTCGATGAGGGTGAGTGTATGTCCAACAGCGTTCAGCGTATGGCCAAGGCGGGCGAAAATATCAGGAAGCTTGGTTTTTGCATGGCAGCCGTTTTTGCAGGGATGCTCGTCGCTTTTGCCGCGTTGGTTGTTTACGTGATCTGGTATGCGGTTGCAAACGTTGCTTCTGTCGATTCTTTCGGTGTCGTGACGCTTCTCGATGGCGGGTGCATCGTTATCCCAAGCGGACTGTGCCTGGCGCTCGTCGTGGGTATTTCGCTTGTCGTTTTGTGCGGGATCAGCCGTAATATCTCTCGGGGCGTCTCGCCCTTTACCAAGACGCATGTGCGGCTTATCCGTGTTCTCGCGCTTGCCTTTGCTGTTAACGCCGCGGTTTCGCTTGTTGGTGCCTATGGATCGGTTAGTCTCACCATTGGCGGACTGGAGCTTTACATCGTGCCTCATTCCTTCGTTATTGAGATTTGCCAAGGCGCTACCTTTGATGCGGGGTCGTTTATCGGCGCAGTTGTCTGTTTGTTTATCTCGGCGATCTGGAGTTATGCCTCGCTGCTCCAAGAGCAGTCTGACGAGCTTGTGTAGGAGGAAGCATGAGCTATCTCATCATCGAGCTTGAGACGCAGCTACTTAAGACCGGAAAGACCAGTGCTGATCTGATTCGTGCCACGGGGCATACTCCGGCTAATATTTCTAAGCTAAGAAACGGAAAAATTAAAGCTATTCGCCTTAAGACGCTTCTCGATATTTGCGATGAACTTGACTGTCAACCGGGAGATATTATTCAGCGCGTGAGCGAGAAAGAGCTTGAGGAGCTTATTGTTGAGCGTGCAAAAAATGTCGTGAGGCAGATGCGGGACGGCGGAGGCAATGAGGCGTTGCTTCCGACATCAGTCTTTGCTGTAGATTTGAGCGACGAGTAGCATAAAGCGAACAACTATAACGAAATATCAGCGTAAAGGGGCCCGTGTCTAACACGGGTTCTTTCTTTTAGATTACCTTGACAAATATGAGTTATCGAAAAACAATAACAACTATGAAAAACGATAAAGGAAAGAAGGAACGATATGAGCGGTTTTGCTATCAAGCAGAACGGGAGGCCAATGAACGCATCAGCGATAAAGTTATCAAAGGTGTCAAAGCGCTACGGGAAACGGCGCGTTTTGCATGACGTTTCCTTCGAGGTGCATCAGTCTGAGCTCCTTGCCCTTGTTGGTGCAAACGGTGCGGGCAAAAGCACGCTTATTAAAATCGTCTTGGGCCTCTGCGAGCCGTCGTCGGGGAGCGTGGAGCTCTTTGGGGGCAAGTCGAAAAAAGAGCTGAGCCCGATGCGGACGCGTGTCGGCTATGTGCCAGATTCCTGCGGAGCATACCAATCCCTCAGTGCGGCTGAGAATCTTCGGATCCGATGTGCGGAATGGGGGCTTGATGCGAATCGTGAGATTCCTCGCGTTTTGAGCCTAGTCGGGCTGGACGTCGAAGAGAAAAAGAGCGTGAACAGTTTTTCTCTGGGAATGAAACGGCGGCTGGATATAGCTACGGCTTTGTTGGGCGACACCGACGTACTAATTTTCGATGAGCCGGCAAATGGGTTGGACCCGCTGGGCATCGAGAGTATATGGGCCCTTATCGGCCGATTGAATCGAGAACAGGATAAGACCATGCTCATCTCTAGCCATGATTTGGATGAGCTGGCATCGGTTGCAACATGCTGCCTGTTTCTTCATGACGGCGAACTGCTGAAAAAGGAATCGATGGACGTCATAAGGGATGAGGCGCCATCCCTAAAAGAGTATTACAGGCGCTTGATGAAGGCGGTCTCGCTATGAAGCGGGCGATCCATCCCATAAAGGCAGATATGATGCGTTTGCACAGGATGTTTCCGGCGAAGTTTGGTCTTGCGCTTAT
>URRN01000034.1 GCA_900550185.1 uncultured Collinsella sp. | reverse complement strand
ATTGACCTTCTGGTCATGCCGCCGAAGTTGAAAGGCAGATTGCCGCTCTGGCGGGTTTGCAGCGTCAACTGGTTACGCGGGCTGGTAAGCCCGCGTAACCCTAATAATTGGCCTCGTAACCGTTGCCGTCGCCGGTGGGCTGTTCGTAGTAGTCCGAATCGCTCGAATCGCTTGAGTCATCGGAATCGTCAGAGCTGACCGATGAGGTTGCGGTACCGTTTGCGTAGTCGTCAGACGTGTTGTTGTTCAGGTCGCCGATCGTAGAGCTGGAACCGTCGGAAAGACCCATGGTGTTGGGACCCTTGGGATCCTTGCCGGCATCGACGCGCTCCATCATTTCCTTGAGCTCGTCCTCGTAGACAAAGACATAGCTCACGCCGTCGATCATGGTGCTGTCGTCGGCGTACGAGGGCAGGTTGGCCGAGTAGATACCGTCGACATCCATACCGCGCATGGCATTGACCGTAGCCACGATATCCTGAACGCTCATATCGGTTACGAGCATATCGGACAGCGAATTAACCAGGCCAAAGATCTTCGTGGCATCGAAGTTATTGAGAATCTGGTTGGCAAGGGCGCCAAGCACCTGACGCTGGTGGCGCATGCGCGTGTAATCGCCGTCGGCATAGGTGTAGCGGCAGCGGGCATAGGTAAGGGCGGTGGCACCGTCCATATGCTGCTGGCCAGCGGTAATCTTAATATCCAGGTGCTCGGGGTCGTCAACATCATCGGTTGCGTTAATGTCGATACCGCCAACCGAATCAATCAGCGCCTGCATACCGTCGAAGCTGACCTCGGCATAGTGGGAAATCTGAACACCGCACAGCTCGTTGACCGCCTCGACCATGGCCTCGGCGCCGCCAACGGTATGGCAGGCGTTGATCTTCATGGTCTCGCCCTTGTACACGACCTTGGTGTCGCGCGGAACGGAAATGAGCGTCGCCTGCTTTTGCGTGGGGTCGATGCGTGCCAGGATAATCGAGTCGGCACGATACGTATCCTCGCCCGGACGGCCGTCGGTGCCAAGAAGCAGCACGTAGAACGGATCCTTTGCCTCATCGGTGTCAACCAGAACCCGACGCAGATTGTCGGTAATGACATTAGAATCGCCGAGCTTGCCCATAATGGTGGCAAACCACAGGCCGGCAGCGGTAGTGGCACTCAGCAGCACGCCAAGCACGACAATGAGCGCGACGTGACGAATCGTGTGGCTACGACGACGTTGGCGAGCGCGCTCGGAATAGCGAGCCACGTTATCGCGACTGTAGATCTTGGCCTGCGCACCAGTTGAGGGTCTTCGGGTGGTGGTATCCGCGAGGGGCTTTTTATTAAACATAGGCAACCTGTATTAGTAGATGACGGGATCGGGGACGGTAGCATGCTCGACATGCGCGCCGAGCGCCTGCAGCTTTTCGACAAACTGCTCGTAGCCGCGCTTGATGTGATGGATGGCCGAAACCTCGGTCGTCCCGTCGGCGATCAAGCCCGCTACGACGAGGGCCGCTCCGCCACGCAGATCGGGCGAGGTAACCTGTGCGCCCGAGAAGCCCCTGACGCCATGAATCATGGCATGATGGCTCTCGATACGAATGTCGGCACCCATGCGCACCAGCTCAGAGGCAAACATAAAGCGATTCTCGAAGATGTTTTCGGTAATAACGGAACTGCCGTCGGCGAGGGCGGAGAGCACCATAATTTGTGCCTGCATGTCGGTCGGGAAGCCGGGGAACGGAAGCGTCTGGATGTCGACCGGCTTGATGCGCTCGGCGCGATTCACGTGAACGCCGTCGTCGGTACGCTCGCAATCGATGCCCATGAGCTCCATCTTCTTGAGCACCATGCCCAAGTGAATGGGGCAAAAACCCGTGACGTCGACACCGCGATCGTCGGCCATCAGCGCACCGGCGACGATAAAGGTACCGGCCTCGATGCGGTCGCCCACCACGCGATGGGTAACGGGATGGAGCTCTTCCACGCCCTCGATAGTCACGACAGGCGTACCGGCGCCGACAATCTTGGCGCCCATTTCGTTGAGCATGTTGGCGAGATCGACGATCTCGGGCTCGCGGGCGGCATTGTCGATAACCGTGGTGCCCTGTGCGCGCACAGAGGCCATGATGAGGTTCTCGGTCGCACCGACGCTGGCAAACTCGAGCGTGACGGTGGTGCCGCGCAGGCCCTGAGGCGCGCTAGCGTTGATGTAGCCGTGGGCGGTATCAAACTCGACGCCCAGGGCCTCGAGACCCAGAATGTGCATATCGATCTTGCGAGCACCCAGGTTGCAGCCGCCCGGCATGGCAATCTTGGCGCGATGGAAGCGACCCAGCAGGGGTCCCATGACGGCGGTGGAAGCACGCATCTTGGCAACGAGCTCGTAGGGGGCCTCCCAAGAATCGACCTGAGAGGTATCAATCTCGAGCGTGTGCTCGTCGAGAACATCGATCGTAGCGCCCATGCCCTTGAGCACCTTGCCCATCACGTGGACATCGGAAATATCGGGCACGTTCTGCAGCGTCGTTTTGCCCGGCGCCAGAAGCGTTGCCGCCATGAGTTTGAGTGCGGAGTTCTTGGCGCCCGAAACGGGCACGGAGCCTCCGATGGCATGGCCACCCTCAACGCGGATAATATCCAAGGTCTACCCTTTCAAAAAGCATGCCCGGGATGGCTGAGCCATCCCGGGCATGATGTGTTCGCAAATGGTCGAACGCTAAATCGTTTGACTATTGGGCAAGCTTGAGCTTACACCATGCGATTTCATTATAGAGGTAGGCGCGGCGTGCATCATCCTCCGACAAATTACCCAGCTTCTCTTCAAAACCTTGAATATCAGCTTTAAGCTTGTCGGCATCGACGGTCGCCAAATCGCAAGCGCGCTCGGCGAGAACGGTCACGACATCGTCCGCAACCTGGGCATAGCCGCCGGCCACGGCAAACGTGTGGTCGACAGTGCCCATGGCCTTATCGGAAACGCGAACGTAACCGCGGTCGATCGTGCAGATCTCGCTGGAGTGAGCAGGCAGAACGCCAAACTCGCCATCCGTGGACGGAATCGACACAAACGCAGCGTCGCCCTCATAGGCGCAGCTCACGGGGCACACGATGCGGATACGCATAACCTACTTCTCCCCCATCTTGCGGGCGCGCTCGCGCACGTCCTCAATCGTGGAAGCATAGCGGAATGCCTGCTCGGGCAGGTCATCGGCCTTGCCGTCAACAATCTCGGCGAAGGAGCGGACGGTATCCTCGACGCGGACGTAGACACCGGGGTTGCCGGTGAACTTCTCGGCGACGTGGAAGGACTGCGAGAGGAACTGCTGAATCTTACGGGCACGGTTGACCGTAAGGCGCTGCTCCTCGGACAGCTCGTCCATACCCAGAATGGCGATGATGTCCTGAAGGTCGGAGTACTCCTGCAGGAGCTCCTGGACCTTGACGGCGACACGGTAGTGCTCCTCGCCGACGATCGAGGGATCGAGAGCGTCGGAGGAAGATGCGAGCGGGTCGATAGCCGGGAACAGGCCGAGCGACGAAATGCTACGCGAAAGAACCGTGGTGGCGTCGAGGTGCGTGAACGTCGTGGCAGGCGCCGGGTCGGTCAGGTCGTCTGCGGGGACGTAGACAGCCTGGACGGAGGTAATGGAGCCCGTCTTGGTCGAGGTAATGCGCTCCTGGAGGTCGCCCATCTCGGTTGCCAGCGTGGGCTGGTAACCAACGGCGGACGGCATACGGCCCAGCAGGGCGGAAACCTCGGAACCTGCCTGGGAGAAGCGGAAAATGTTATCGATGAACAGCAGAACGTCCTGGCCACGATCGCGGAAGTACTCAGCGGTGGTAAGGCCGGCCAGACCGATGCGCAGACGCGCTCCAGGCGGCTCGTTCATCTGACCATAAACCAAGCAGGTCTTGTCGATAACGCCAGACTCGCTCATCTCGAGGAACAGGTCGGTGCCCTCGCGGGTACGCTCGCCGACACCGGTGAACACCGAGGTGCCGCCGTGCTCCTGGGCGAGGTTGTTGATGAGCTCCTGAATCAGAACGGTCTTGCCGACGCCGGCGCCGCCGAACAGACCCGTTTTGCCGCCACGGATGTAGGGCTCGAGCAGGTCGACGGCCTTGATGCCGGTCTCGAAGATCTCGGTCTTGGTGGTGAGCTCGTCAAAGCGGGGCGCTGCATGGTGGATGGGGTAGAACTCCTCCACCTCGGGCATGGGCTTGCCGTCGACGGGCTTGCCCATGACGTTCCAAATGCGGCCGAGCGTCTTGGGGCCGACCGGCATCTTCATGGGCTCACCGGTATCGGTGGCGATGAGGCCGCGCTGCAGGCCGTCGGTCGAGGACATGGCGACCGTGCGGACGACGCCGCCCGGAAGCTGGCTCTCGACCTCAAGGATCGTGCTCAGATGACCGATCGGGGTCTCGGCCTCGACCGTGAGCGCGTTGTAGATCGGGGGCACCGCGCCGTCAAACTTGACGTCGACGACAGGGCCGATGATTCGCACGATGCGACCATCACCGGCAGTCGTCTTCTTGGTGGCTTCCTCGACCGCAAGCTTTACGGTGTTATTAGCCATTACTGTTCCTCCAATGCTGAGGCTCCGCCGACGATCTCGTTAATCTCGGTCGTGATCGAAGCCTGGCGCACGCGACTATACGTGCGGGTAAGGGTCGAGATGATCGCGGTGGCGTTTTCCGTCGCGGAGTGCATGGCCTTGCGGCGTGCACCCTGCTCGGCAGCCGCCGAATCGATCAGGGCCTGGTAGATGACCGTCAGAATATAAGACGGCACAAGCTTGCCGAGAACATGCTCGGGAGAGGGCACGAACTCGAACGTGGACGAGATGCGCTTAGGGGCGTCGGTCTCGTTCTTACGCGGACCGTGGGCCATAGCGATCATCTCGGGGTCGAGCGGCAACAGATGCTCGACGCGAAGCTCCTGATCCACGCGGTTCTTGGCGTGGTGGTAGACAAGCTCGACACGGTCAAGCTCACCGGCACGATACGCATCGCAGATATGAGAGGAAATCATGCGGGCCTGATTGAAATCGGGCTCAGAGGAGTTGCCCTCAAAGTGCATGACAACGTTTGCGCGGTCACGGAAATACGTGGCCGGCTTACGCCCGCACGCGATGATCTCGCACTCGATGCCGTCGTTCGCCCAAGAAGCGGCGAGCTTTTCGGCCGTGCGCTCCACCGTCGTATTGAAACCGCCGGCAAGGCCGCGGTCCGAGGCAATAACGACAATCAGGCCATGCTTGACGCTCTCATGCTTCTGCAGCATGGGATCGGTGCCCGAACAGGAGGCGTCGCCGGCGACCGTCAACATGACGTCGGTCAGCGCCTCCTTATAGGGCTCGGCCTGCTTGGAGCGATCGAGGGCACGACGGATCTTGGCCGTAGAGACCATCTCCATCGTGCGCGTGATCTGCTTGGTCGTGGTAACCGAGGAGATTCGCTTCTTAATGTCGCGAAGGTTGGCCATGGGGCTTAGTTCTCCTCTGATCCAGAAACATCCGAATGGTGCTTGGCCATGAACTGCTGCTTGAAGTCGCCGATGACGCGCAAGAGCTCAGCCTTGGTGTCATCATCGATCTTCTTGGCGCGAACCTTGTCGAGCAGCGAGCCAAAGCCATTGTCCATGTACTCGATGAGCTCGGCACGGAAGGGCAGCACGTCGGCGATCTCCAGGTCATCCAGGAAGCCCTCGTTGCCAGCGAACAGCGTAACGATCTGCTCGCCAACCTCAAACGGCTTGTAACGCGGCTGCTTCAGGAGCTCGGTCATGCGAGCACCATGGGTCAGCTGCTTCTGAGTAGCCTCGTCGAGGTCGGAGCCGAACTGCGTAAAGCCAGCGAGCTCCTGGTACGAAGCGAGGTCCAGACGGAGGTTGCCGGCGACCTGCTTCATGGCCTTGGTCTGCGCATCGCCACCGACGCGGGACACGGAGATGCCCACGTCGACTGCCGGGCGCTGACCCTGGAAGAAGAGCTCGGACTGCAGGTAGATCTGACCATCGGTAATGGAAATGACGTTGGTCGGAATGTAGGCCGAGACGTCGCCGTCCTGGGTCTCGATGATCGGCAGTGCCGTCATGGAGCCGTAACCGTTCTTCTTGGACATCTTGACGGCACGCTCGAGCAGACGAGAGTGCAGGTAGAAGATGTCGCCAGGATAGGCCTCGCGTCCGGGCGGACGATGCAGCGTCAGCGACATCTGACGGTAGGCCACAGCCTGCTTGGACAGGTCATCGTAGATGACGAGCACGTGGCCACCGGGGTTGGTCTCGCTGGCGGGCTTGCCGTCCTCGCCGTTGTACATGAAGAACTCGCCGATAGCGGCACCGGCCATAGGCGCGATGTACTGCATAGGGGCGGAATCGGCAGCGGTGGCCGAAACGATGATGGTGTAGTCGAGCGCACCGTGCTGAGCGAGGGTCTCGCGGATGTTGGCAACCGTGGAGGCCTTCTGGCCGATGGCGACATAGATGCAGACCATGCCCTTGCCGCGCTGGTTGAGAATAGCGTCGATGGCGATGGCGGTCTTACCGGTCTTACGGTCACCGATGATGAGCTCACGCTGACCGCGGCCAATAGGCACCATGGAGTCGATAGCGAGCAGACCGGTCTGAACCGGCTCGCACACCGGGGTACGATCGATGACGCCGGGAGCCTTGAACTCGATGGGGCGACGGTGCGTAGCGACGATGTCGCCCAGGCCGTCGATGGGCTGGCCGAGCGGATTGACGACGCGGCCGAGCATGGCACGGCTCACGGGGATATCCATAATGCGGCCAGTGGTGCGGCACTCGTCGCCTTCCTTGATGGAGTCGACGGCACCGAACAGAACGGCGCCGACCTCGTCACGGTCAAGGTTCTGGGCAAGGCCGAAGACGGTCTCACCGGTATCGGAGCTCTTGAACTCCAGAAGCTCGCCTGCCATGGCGCTCTTGAGGCCGGAGACGCGCGCGATGCCGTCGCCTACCTCGTCGACCGTTGAAACCTCATGCGTATCGACCGTCGCGGAGAGGCTCGTGAGCTGCTCCTGCAGTTTCTTGGCGATATCCTGGGCATTGAGGGTTTCGGACATTAGGCTTCACCTCCGTACGAATTAGCAGAGTTTGCGAGGGTCTCCTGCGCGATGCGCAGCTGCGTCTTGACGGAAATATCACGACGCTCGCCGCGGGCCTCGAGCACCAGGCCGCCCACGATAGACGGATCGACCTGCTCGATAAGGAATACCTTGCGGCCGAAGTCCTGCTCGCATTTCTTAGTGATGGTTTGACGCAGCTCGTCGTCGAGCGGGATCGCCGTGGTGACGGTCACGCCCACTACATCCTCGTCTTCCTCGGCAACATACTTAAAGGCAGCTGCCACCTTGGGAAGAAGGTCGAGCTGGTCGCGCTTGGACATGGTGTCGAGCACGGCGATGATCTCGGGGCTGGCAGAAGCCAAGCGCTCGATCATCTCGA
Source organism: uncultured Collinsella sp. (assembly GCA_900550185.1). GTDB lineage: Bacteria > Actinomycetota > Coriobacteriia > Coriobacteriales > Coriobacteriaceae > Collinsella. The sequence continues at coordinate 6,602 of URRN01000034.1, read as the reverse complement.
GGTCCTCGAACACATGGTTCTCGGCCTTGGCGGCTTCCAGAAGGGAGCGCGCGTAGGTCTCGAGCACCTTGTCCTGATAGCGGCTAGTCGGCATTCAGGCTACCTGCTTCCTGGATGTAGCGCTCGATGAGCTTCTTCTGCTCGGCCTCGTTCTCGAGTGCCTCGCCCACGATCTTGGTGGCGACGGCAACGGACAGGTCGGCGATGGAGCTCGCGGCACCGGCGTAGATGGACTTGCGCTCGTCCTCGACGGTCGTATGGGCCTTGGCGATGATCTCCTCGGCCTCCTTGTGAGCAGCCTCGATGATACGGGCACGCTCGGACTCGGCGTCCTTACGGGCCTCGAGAACGATGTCGGCAGCCTGACGACGGGCGTCGGTGACGATCGAGTCGGACTCAGCGCGCTTGGCGATAGCCTCCTGCTTGGTCTTCTCGGCCTCGTCGAGGCTCTCCTCGATCTTCTTGCCGCGCTCCTCCATGGTTTTCATGATGCCCGGCAGGGCGACCTTGGCCAGCACGATCCAGATAATCAGGAAGGCGATAAGCGCCGGGATGAACTCCGCCATCTTAGGGATGAGGATGTCCGCACCGGCGGCGCCGTCCTCGGCGAACGCGGAAACCGGCATGAGCAGCGCGGCCGCGGACGCGGAGAGTGCGATCGCGCTCTTCTGGGATGAAAGATTCATACTTGACGCTCCGTGCTATTTAACGATCAGCGCGACAACGAAGCCGATCAGAGCCAGAGCCTCGCCGAAGGCGGAGCCCATGATGAAGACGGTGAACACGCGGCCCTGGACCTCAGGCTGACGGGCCATAGCACCCGTAGCACCCAGAGCAGACAGGCCGATAGCAAGACCAGCGCCGATAACACCGAGACCGTAACCGATAACTCCCACGATTCCTCCTTTGTCGTGCGTGTCTTATTTCACGCAGGATAACCTTTTTATAACTGCCGGGCTCCATGGGTACGGGCACCGGCGGTTTAACGAATTGCCTTACCTTTAAGGCGCGAATGGAAGACTACTCCTCCTCCGCGACCTCCTCTGCCTCGGAGACATACACGGCGGTAAGAACCGTGAAGACGTAAGCCTGGATGGCGCCGACCACAAGCTCGATCGCATAGATCAGGATGAGGATGGCAAGCCAGGCCAGCGAAGGCAGGGCGCCGACGGCGTGGGCCGCGGAAACCTGCTGAAGCAGCGGCTGCATGAACATGCTCGCCATGATGGCGAACGAGCCCATGACCACGTGTCCTGCAAACATGTTGCAGAACAGACGGACGGCGAGCGTGATGAGGCGCAGGAAGGTCGAGAAAAGCTCGACGACCCACACGAGCACGTTCATCGGGAAGCTCACGCCCTGCGGGGCGAGGCTCTTGATGTAGCCGATCACGCCGTGAGCCTTGCATCCGTAGTAGATGAAGTACACGAAAGCGAAGATGGCGAGCGCGGCGGTGGAGCCGATTGCGCCGGTGCCGGGCTTCATTCCCGGGATCAGGCCGATCATGTTATTGATCAGGATGAACAGGAAAAGCGAGCACAGGAACGGGAAGTGCTTCTTCCAGTTCTCACCCACGACGCCCTTGCCGATATCGTTCTCGACGTACTCGATGATGTACTCGAAACCGTTGACGAAGAAGCCCTTGGGAACCAGGGTCTGCTTCTTCTTGAACACGGCCAGGACGATCAGGAGCACGATCGTGGAGACGATCAGCCAAAACGAGTACTGCGTGATGCCGCAGCTCAGATCGCCCACGACAGGGGTGGAGCTGAACTCGCTGACCAGATGATTAATCTCATCAGGCAGCTTTTCAAAAATTTCCACGACTTACCTTTCGACCTCATGAGGATCTCGCAGCGCCTTGGCGACGCGAACCGTGCAGGCGGCCATAAAGGCCACGAAGCCGATCGCCTCGCCCAGGAGGAACATGCGAAATGCCTCTCCGAACAACACAAACACAACCAAGGTAAAGACGAGCAGGGCGATTGCCGAGACCGCCAGACTCACCATACCCTTGAGCATGTCCGCATTCTGTTTATCGTCAAGAACCGGCTTGAGCGTAAAGACAAAGGGAAGGAAGGCAATTGCGCCCGCGATGGCGCCTGCAACGATAGCGAGCAGATCGGCTATCTGAAACACTGGCGTCCTCACTTTCCTTTTTAACGCTTCACAGAACAGTTCCCGCCAAACATTGGTGACTATTGTACGAGCCAATCGCTAAAGTACAACCGAAAAAGCATCGGTTAATACGCACCTGTTCGTTTTCTTAAGACCTTCTTTATGCCGCAGGTACGGTAATACGTTTTTCTCGAACCCTGCAGGGCAAAACGTCCGTTAACAGGAGTGCGCGCGGTCGCCTTTTGTTCGTCCGCGCGCACCGTTTCTTCGTATTTGCAGCCGCGGCCGTCTTAGCCCAGCGACTAGAGCGTGCCGTAGATGCGGTCACCGGCGTCGCCCAGGCCGGGAACGATGTAGGCCGCCTCGTTGAGATGATCGTCGATGGCGCAGGTATAGATATGCACATCAGGGTCCTTCTCAGTCAGCGACTTGAGGCCCTCGGGGGCCGCGACGATGCACAGCATGCGGATGTCCTTGACACCGCGCTCGCGCAGGTAGCTAATGGCCATCTCGGCCGAACCGCCCGTGGCGAGCATGGGGTCGACGACCAGGCAGATGCGCTGGTCGATATCCTTGGGCATCTTGCAGTAATACTCGTGCGGCTCGTGGGTAACCTCGTCGCGCTCCATGCCGATGTGGCCCACGCGAGCGGAGGGCACCAGGTCGAGGATGCCGTCGACCATGCCAAGGCCCGCACGCAGGATGGGCACGATGGCGAGTTTCTTGCCAGCAAGCTGTTTGAACGTGGCGGTAGTGATGGGGGTCTCGACCTCGATGTCTTCCATAGGCAGGTCGCGCATGGCCTCGTAGCCGTCAAAAAGCGCGAGTTCGCGCACGAGCTGACGGAACTGGTTGGTGCCGGTGTTTTTGTCGCGCAGGATCGACAGCTTGTGCTGGACGAGCGGGTGATCGACAAGCGTCACACGGGACGCATCGTAGGTGACGGTCATGGATTGATTGCCCCTTTCGTTGCGGCCGCAAAACGGCCTTGCTGACAAGGCGTGCAGCAATGTTGCCGCCGCACGCCATGCATTAGTTTAGCGGTTTGTTGTATCGAGCAGCCCATCGCAGCCCTACTGTGAGGTGCTGAGCGAGCGCCTGACTGCATCACGCCAGCCCGCAAGGTTTTGCTCGCGGCGCCCGGCGGACATGTGGGGAAGGAAGGTCCTAACGATCTGGGCATTTTGCTCCAGCTCTTCCAGGTCTTCCCAATAGCCGACGGCAAGGCCCGCCAAGTACGCGGCGCCGATCGCCGTGGTCTCCACCGTCTCGCACTGCAGCACGGGGATATCCAGCAGATCGGCCTGGAATTGCATGATGAACTCGTTGCGCGAGGCACCGCCATCGACGGACAGGCGCTCAATCGAAAGTCCCACGTCCTGCTCCATGGCGCGCAGCACGTCATAGCTCTGGTAGGCCATGGACTCGCAAGCCGCACGCACAATGGTCGCGCGACTCGAGGCGCCGGTCAGGCCGCACACGATACCGCGAGCATGCGGGTCCCACCAGGGAGCGCCCAGGCCTGCGAAGGCGGGAACGAAGTAGCAGCCCTCGTTGTCGTTAATCGAAGTGGCGAGTTGCGCGGACTCGTTCACGCTCGAGATGATGCCCATGTTGTTGCGCAGCCAGTTCATGGTTGAGCCGGCGGCAAAGATAGAACCCTCGAGCGCATAGCTGATCTTGCCGTCCGCGGCGATACCGATCGTGGAGACCAAACCGTTCTTGGATTCGACGATCTCGTCGCCGGTGTTCATGAGCATAAAGCAGCCCGTGCCATAGGTGTTTTTGGTCTGGCCGGGATGGAAGCAGCAGTGGCCGAACAGCGACGCCTGCTGGTCGCCCGCCACGCCCATGATGGGTGGCATGTTGGTCATGATGTCGCTCGCAACGCGGCCGTAGTCGCCCGAGCTCCAACGAACCTCGGGCATCATGGAACGCGGGACGTCGAAAAGCGCCAGCAGATCGTCGTCCCAATCGAGCGTATGGATATTAAAGAGCGCGGTGCGGCTGGCATTGGTGTAGTCGGTGGCGAAGACCTGACCGCCGGTGAGGTTGTAGATGAGCCAGGTGTCGATGGTGCCGAACATGAGGTCGCCCGCCGCCGCGCTCTCACGCGCACCATCGACGTTGTCGAGGATCCACTGCACCTTGGAAGCCGAGAAATACGGATCGAGCGTGAGTCCCGTGCGGGAGCGCACCAGCTCTTCTGCGCCCCGCTCGACCAGCTCGTCGATCAGAGGTGCGGTGCGACGGCATTGCCACACGATGGCGTTATAGATGGGTTGGCCGCTTATGCGGTCCCACACCACCGTGGTCTCGCGCTGGTTGGAGATACCGATGGCGGCAATGCGGTCAGAATGGATGCCGCTCTTAAACTGAACCTCCATCATCACGCCGATCTGGCTGGCAAGCACCTCCGTGGGATCCTGCTCCACCCAGCCGGGGCGCGGGAAGCTGGTTTTGACGCTACGACGCGCCTGGGCGACGATGCAGCCGTACTCGTCGACGATGGTCGCGAGTACCGAGGTGGTGCCGCAGTCGAGCGCCATGATGTAGGAACCGCCAAAGCTAAACGAGGCGTCTTCCATACCCAGGCTACCTAGATTCAACGACATCGCTTACACCTTTCTATTGCATCGGGTCGGACAGGACCCGTTCGATCTCTGATGCGGGAAGCGCGCCTTGGCGCAGGATCCGGAGCTCGCCGTGCTGAAACGACACGATGGTTGAGGCGTCGCGACACGGGGTCTCACCGGCGTCGACAGCCACATCGACCCCCTCCAGGATGCGCTCCTCCACCGTGACAAAACTTGCCGGCGCGGGCGCGCCATGCGTGTTGGCGCTAGTGCAGGCAAGAGGGCTGCCGCAGGTGCGGATGAGCGCTTGCACCACGGGCGAGGCCGAAGCGCGAAGTGCCACCGTGTCGTCGGCGGCGCGCATAAAGGTCGGCACGCAGGGGGCCGCCTTGACCACGATAGTCAGGGCACCCGGCCAGCATCGTCGGGCGAGCACGCGGGCCTCATTAGGGATATCCACGCCATAGCGGTCGAGTGCTTCGGCATCATCGACCAGCCAGGCAACCGTTTGGGTGAGCTCGCGCTGCTTGAGAGTAAAGATACGACGATAGCCGGTACCGAGTGCGGGGACCGCGGCGCCGTTGACGGTGGCCTGCGGATCGCACGGCCACGGCAGAAGCTCACTTGTATCTTGTGGAACGGCATCCGAGAAAGCGTTGACCGCCACGGCGACACCGTAGACCGTCTCGGTTGGAATAAGCGCCAGGCCGCCGCGACCGAGTAGCTCGGCCGTGCGCTCGACTGCAAGCCGATGCGGCTCGCGCGTTCCCTCATATACCCGATAGACCGTCTGCATGTGTATGCCAGCCCCTTACGCTCTGGTGCAAGTTTGTTTACTGTGGGGCATTCTCGCACGAAACGTTCAACCTATTTGCCCAGAGCGCATGTTGGTTTGGTGAGCGGCTCTAGTAGTCGGTGAAAGTGAGGGGGTTAATTGAAGATTTTTAGCGCGCAAGCGTAACGGTACGATCGGGAAACTCGATGCTTGCAACCAGTTTTCCGCCGAGGCTCTCTGCGTACCTGCTCAGCGTGTCGAGCCTCATCGAACCCAACTCCCCACGCTCGAGCTCGGATACACGTTTTTGAGAAACGCCCATCGACTGGGCGACCGACGCCTGTGTTAGATCTTTTAACCTGCGAATCTGAGCAAGCTTATAGGCTTCGATACGATCGCGAGTCCTCTCCTGCTCGGCGGTAATGGAGTCGCGTGTTATCCCGCGAGATTCCATATACTCATGCAGTTCCATCTCGATCGAGCCTCCTTACGTGGCGACGGTATATTTGCTCGGCCCTTGGAATGTTGATCGCATACCAACCGTTCCATTTTGCCCTTGACGATCCCGCTCGCGACTTATCACCCGCCAATAGCAATACCGCCTGGCGCTTGGGGTCAAAGGCGAAGAGGATGCGAATCACCTGCCCACCACACGACGTCACTCTCAGCTCCTTTAAATGATGAAGCTTCGAGCCCTTTACGCGGTCAACCAGCGGACGACCAAGGCTGGGACCTTCCTTCTCGAGCACCAAAAGGTCTGCATAAATCTGCTTCAGCGTAGCTTCATCCTGCTCATCAAGCCAAGGTTCAATGTAATCAAGCACGATACGGTACCGATGCAGCTGATTTGACATACCTTTCTCCTTCTATAGTAGAAGTTTTACGGTATATTGCAAGGACAAACTTGCGCAAATGTCTATTTATTAAGCTTAAATACGCTGTTTGGGCTCGGTGACGATGGCTCGAACGATGCGGGGACGATCGGTGAGGTCGTGGACGATACGCACGTCCGAAAGGCCTGCTTGACGACAGAGCTCGGCCGCGGCGTCGAGCGCGCCCTCGTAGAGCTCGCAGGCAAACAGGCCGCCGGCACGCAGCATGTAGGGCGCCGCGTTGAGCAGGCGGCGGAAGAT
>URRN01000033.1 GCA_900550185.1 uncultured Collinsella sp. | reverse complement strand
CTATATGGCTGCATCGCTGCCTGCATTCCTGGGCATTACCGAGCCGGCAATCTTTGGCGTGAACCTCAAGTTTGGCAAGCCGTTCCTGTTCGCTCTTTGCGGCGGTGCCTGCGCTGGTTGGTGTGGCGCAATGCTTCATGCTGCCAGCACCGGTATGGGTGTTGCTGCTATTCCGGGAATCGTTACCTACCTGTACAGCCAGCAGGCCATCATCAACTACTTTATCATCCATGGTGTTGGCATTGCGGTTTCCGGTCTACTCACTTGGTTCTTCTTTGACCCTAACAAGGCCGAACAGGCTGAGTTTGAGAACTAGGTTTTGTTTGATCTAACTGAGATGGGTATATCGTTCATTTCATGAGGCTTTGATGGCTCATAACCAATGAAGCGTGCTTTCCCTGTACATACTCTTTTTAGATAAAGCGAGATGCATGCAAGTCGCAGGCATCTCGCTTGTTGTATTTGCTAGAATCATCCAAGTTAACCCTAGGGTCGGGCGGCTAGGCTTTGCTCGCTGCAAGTTCCGCACGAGCCGAAGGCCACTTAATGTGGCCTTCGTGCGAGCAGGACTGTCCGCAGTAGCGAGCAATGCCCCAAACCGCGTCCCCCAGTAAGACCTACGAGAAATCAGCAACCTGGGCAGTCAGCGCCGCCAGGATCTCCTTGAGCTCAGCTGCACGGTCCCTCTTCTTCTGGACCACCGCGGGCGCAGCCTTGGCCACAAAGCCCTCGTTGGCAAGCGTCTTCTCGCAGCCGGCAAGCTCCTTCTGGGCCGCGGCAATCTCCTTCTCCAGGCGCGCCTTCTCGGCCGAAAGATCGACCTTGCCCTCGAGCACCACAAAGACCTCGACGCCGCTGTCGACCACGGCAATGCTCGCAGCCGGCTTCTCGACGTCGGTACCCATAACCAGCGAGGCGGTGTTCGCCAGCGGCTCGATGGTCGAGCGCAGGCTCTCGAGCTTCTCGATGTCCTCGGCACCGGCGCGCACGACCACGTCGAGCTCGGCCTTGGGGCTCAAGCGGTAACGCGAACGGGTAGCGCGGGCAGCAGACACGACGGTGCGGCACAGCTCAAACGCACGCTCGGCGTCCTCATCCACGTACTTAGCATAGTCGGCGGGCTCGGGCCACTTGGCGATCATGAGCGCCTCGGCGCGGTTCACGTTGCCCTCGGCGTCCAGATCGAGCACGCTCGCCGGCATGTTGTCCCAGATCTCCTCGGTGACAAACGGCATGAGCGGGTGCATCAGGCGAATGGAGGTGTCGAGCACAAAGATCAGGTTGCGCTGCGCCTGCAGACGACCCTCGCCCTTCAGGCGGGACTTGGTGACCTCGACGTACCAGTCGCAGACCTCGTTCCAGAAGAACTGCTGCACGCCGCGGGCCATGTCGCCAAAGGTGTAGTTCTCGATGCCCTCGGTGACCATCTTGACGGCCTTGGCCAAGCGGCTGAACATCCAGGCGTCGGCGGGCGTCTCCACGACGGGCTCGCCGGGCGTGTAGCCCTCCATGTTCATGAGCAGGAAGCGGCTGGCGTTCCAGATCTTGGTCACAAACGACTTGGCCTGCTCGGTGCGCGGGCTATCGATAAGCTGCTTGGTCTTCTTGTCGATGTTCGCGTCGAACTTGACGTCCTGGTTATTGGTGCACAGCGTCAGCAGGTTATAGCGCATGGCGTCGGCGCCGTACATGCCAATGAGGTCCATGGGGTCAACGCCGTTACCCTTGGACTTGGACATGCGGCTGCCGTCCTTGGCCAGGATCGTCGGGTAGATGACAACGTCCTTAAACGGCACCTCGTCCAGGAAGTACAGCGAGCTCATGACCATGCGGGCGACCCACAGCGCGATGATGTCGCGCGCGGTGACGAGCGCCGTCGTGGGGTGATGGCCCTCGAGCAGCTCCGGCTTTTGCGGCCAGCCCTGCGTGGCGAAAGTCCACAGCTGCGAGCTGAACCAGGTGTCCAGCACGTTCTCGTCCTGATGCACGTGATGGCCGCCGCACTTGGGGCACACATCGGTGTCCTCGGTAAGGGCGTCCTCCCAGCCGCAGTCCTCGCAGTAGAACACGGGGATGCGGTGGCCCCACCACAGCTGGCGCGAGATGCACCAGTCCTTAAGGTTCTCCATCCAGGTGGTGTAGGTCTGCGTCCAGCGCGCGGGGTGGAAGGTGACCTTGCCGGAGTTTACGGCGTCGAGCGCCGGCCCCTTGAGCTTGTCGACGGCGACGAACCACTGCTCGGACAGCCACGGCTCCAGGGCGGAGTCGCAACGGTAGCAGTGCATGACGGAGTGGTCGAGTTCTTCGACGTGATCGAGCAGGCCGTGCTCGTCAAACCACTTGACAACGGCCTCGCGGCACTCGTCGCGATTCATGCCGGTAAACTCGCCGTAGCCCTCGACAACTACCGCGTGCTCGTCGAAGATGTTGATCTGCGGCAGGTCGTGAGCCTGACCCATGGCGTAGTCGTTGGGGTCGTGGGCCGGCGTGACCTTGACAAAGCCGGAGCCGAAGTTGGCGTCGACATGCCAATCCTCAAAGATGGGGATCTCACGGTCGACGATGGGAAGCTTGACGGTCTTGCCCACGAAGGCGGCCTTCTCGGGGTCCTTCGGGGAAACGGCGACGCCCGTGTCGCCGAGCATGGTCTCGGGGCGCGTAGTGGCGACGACGATGTAGTCCTGGCCGTTGACCGGCTCGGTCAGTGGGTAGCGCAGGTGCCACAGATGGCCCTTCTCGTCCTTGTACTCGGCCTCGTCGTCCGAGATGGCGGTGGTGCAGTTGGGGCACCAGTTGACGATGCGCTTGCCACGGTAGATCAGGCCGTCGTGGTACCAGTCGCAGAAGACCTTGCGCACGGCATGGGCGTAGTCCTCGTCCATGGTGAAGCGCTCGTTGTCGAAGTCGACGGAGCAGCCCATGCGCTTAATCTGCTCGACGATGATGCCGCCGTACTCGTGAGTCCAGTCCCAGCAGGCGTCGACGAACTTGTCGCGGCCGATCTCCAAGCGGCTGATGCCCTCGCTCTTGAGCTTCTTATCGACCTTGGTCTGCGTAGCGATACCGGCGTGGTCGGTGCCCAGCACCCAGCGCGTGGACTTGCCGCGCATGCGAGCCATACGGACGATGGCGTCCTGGATGGAGTCGTCGGTGGCATGGCCCATGTGGAGCTTGCCGGTCACGTTGGGAGGCGGAATGGTGACGGTGCAGTCGCCCACGCCCTCACGGCGCTTGTAGTAGCCGCCGTCAAGCCACTTCTGCAGGATCGCCGGCTCGTTGGTCGACGGATCGTAGTTCTTGGGCATTTCTTCCATATATCTCTCCCTGTCCCGCCGGGGAGGAATGTAGGCCCGATTTTCACTCGGTCAGGTCCTGGGCTCGCTCGAAGACCACATTAAGTGGTCTTCGGCTCGTGCGGAATCTACGAAAATCGGGCCTACATTCCTCCCCTTAGGTATCGATTACTTCAGTCTGAATTGACTTCGCTTTGGCTTAAACAAACACACAGAATAACACAGGTAGTTGGGGTTATTGCGTATATATAAAATAGCCTCCGACCGCGGGTGGTCGGAGGCTATTTGCAAGCACGTTTTTGGCTGGTTTACCCGTAGATGCGTTGGGGCTGTTCTTCGCCCTTTACGGAGGCTTCGGTCACGATGACCTTAGTGACGCCCTCCTCACTGGGCAGATCGAACATCGTCTGCTGCAGCACGTCCTCGCAGATGGAGCGCAGGCCGCGGGCGCCGGTCTTGCGAGCAAGCGCCATGCGGGCGATCTCGTGCAGGGCGGCATCCTCAAACTCAAGCTCAACGTCCTCGAGCTGGAACATCTTGCGGTACTGACGCACCACGGCATTCTTGGGCTCGGTCAGAATCGACACCAAGTCGTCCTCGTCAAGCGCCTGCGTCTGGGTGACAACGGGCGTACGGCCCACGAACTCGGGAATCATGCCAAAGGCGTTGAGGTCCTGCGGGAGCACCTGACGCAGCAGGTCGTTCTCGTCGACCGAGGTGGGGCCGGCGATCTCGGAGTTAAAGCCCACGCCCTTGTTGCCCACGCGGTCGGCGATGATCTTATCCAGGCCCACAAAGGCACCGCCGCAGATGAACAGGATGTTGGTCGTATCGATCTGCAGCAGCTCCTGCTGAGGATGCTTGCGGCCGCCGGTGGGCGGAACACTTGCCACCGTGCCCTCAAGAATCTTAAGCAGCGCCTGCTGAACGCCCTCGCCCGAGACATCGCGAGTGATGGACAGGTTCTCGGCCTTGCGGGCGATCTTGTCGATCTCGTCCACGTAGATGATGCCCACCTGCGCGCGCTCAATATCGCCATCGGCGGCGTTGATGAGCTTGAGCAGGATGTTCTCCACATCCTCGCCCACGTAACCGGCCTCGGTGAGCGCGGTGGCGTCGGCGATGGCAAACGGCACCTCGAGGATGCGCGCGAGCGTCTGGGCGAGCAGGGTCTTGCCGGTGCCGGTGGGACCGAGCAGCAGGATGTTGGACTTGGCGAGCTCCACCTCGTCCATATCGTCGTCGAGCTGCGAGTCCAAACCGTCGTCAAAGGCCGAAAGCGCAGCACCGCCCTCGATCACACGGCGGTAATGGTTGTACACGGCAACCGACATGGCGCGCTTGGCGTCCTCCTGACCCATGACATAGGCCGAAAGCTCGTCATAGATCTCGTGCGGCGTCGGCACGTGCGTGATGACCTGGCGGTCGTCCTCGAGCTCAAAGCCCTCGGTCTCGGAGTCCACAGCGGGCTGCCCGGCAGCCTGGCCGTGGTCGTTGAGGAAGCCCGGCAGCTTGCCATTGCGGGCAGCGTCCATAAAGTCCGAAGCCAGCGACTCCTCCAAAATCTCGGAGCAGGCGGCAACGCACTCGTCGCAGATAAAGATGTTGGTCGGACCCTTTACAAGGCGGCGAACCTGCCCCTGCTCTTTTCCGCAGAAGGAGCAGCGGATGGGGTTGCCGTTCTCGTCAAAGTTGTCCTGCATGTTTCCTGCCATCCTAGGCGTCCTTCGCGGCGAGGTCGCGCGAGGTAACGATACGGTCGATCAGGCCGTAGTCGAGGGCCTCGGCAGCGGTCAGGTAGTTGTCGCGCTCGGTATCGGCCTGGACCTTCTCGATCGGCTGGCCCGATGCGTCGGACAGGATCTGGTTGAGTTCGCGACGGGTCTTCTTGATCTCCTCGGCAACAATCTCAATCTCGGTCTGCTGGCCCTGGGCACCGCCGCTGGGCTGGTGAATCATGACCTTGGAGTGCGGCAGGCAGAAGCGCTTGCCCTTGGCGCCAGCCGAAAGCAGCACGGCGGCCATGGACGCGGCCATACCGACGCAGATGGTGGAGACCTGCGGCTTGATGAAGTTCATGGTGTCAAGAATCGCCAGGCCAGAGTAAACCTCGCCACCGGGCGAATTGATGTAGAGCGAGATATCCTTCTCGGCATCCTGGCTCTCAAGATGCAGCAACTGGGCAACGACCAGGTTGGCGCTGACGGAGTTGATCTCCTCGCCCAAAAAGATGATGCGGTCGTTGAGCAGGCGCGAATAGATATCGTAGCTGCGCTCGCCGCGCGGCGTCTGCTCGATAACGTATGGCACGAGGGCGGAATCGAACTTAGCGATCATACGCATCTCCATTTCTCTCTTGCGGACCAAATTGGTTCTAGATAAACGTACGGTGCCCGCATGCTATGCATTGGCTGGCACCGTACGAAGCAACCGGATAACCGGTGTATAACTTTACCCCATCACAGGCGCACGCATGCGCTCGCGGGCAAGGTGGCGAGAATTACTCGGCGTCCTTGGCGGTCTCGTCGACCTCGGTCACCTTGGCGTTCTCGACCAGGTGGTCGACGGCCTTGGAGCGACGGATAGACTCACGGACGGCAGGCATGCGGCCATCGGCGATGAACTCGGCCTTGGAAGCCTCGACGTCCTTGACGCCGGCCTTCTCGAACTCGGCGTTGATGTCGTCCTCGGTGACCTCGATCTTGAGCTCACGGGCGAGGGCGTCCAGAGCCAGGGACTCACGGGCAACGTCGTTGGCCTGCTTGTGCAGGTCGCCGATGAACTGCTCCATGGTCAGGCCGGAAGCGGGCAGCCAGGTGTCCAGCGTCATGCCGCGGGCAGCGAGGTTGGACAGGAAGTTCTGGCCAAGCTCCTCAAAGACGGACTGCTCGTAGTCGGCATCCATCTCGTCAAGCTGCAGGCGCTCGGCGAGAGCGGAGACGCAACGGTTCTCCTTCTCGGCCGGGAGGCGGGAAGCCTTGTCCTGCTCGATCTCGATCTTGATGGCGTCGCGCATAGCGTCGATGCTGTCAAAGCCAAAGTCGGACTTGACGAGCTCGTCGGTGAGCTCGGGGGTGTTGCGGACCTTGATGCCCTTGACGGTGACCTCGACGGTGTGGGTCTCGGCCTCCTCGCCCTCCTCGACCTCGTCGGTCCAGGTAACGGTCTTGACGTCGTCAACGTTGGCACCGATCAGGGCCTCGTTGAACTCCTTGGGGTTGCTGTCGCTACCGGCGATGAGCATGCGGCCCTCGGCAGCAAAGTTGTCGGCGTTCTCGACGGCCTTGAGGTCGACGGTGACGTAGTCCTCGGCCTCGACGGCGCGACCCTCGACGTCCTCGAAGGTGGCACGGTAGTTGAGGAGCATCTCGACCTGGTTGTTGATCTCGGACTCGGTGACCTCCGCAGGGGGCATCTCGATCTCGACAGCGTCGAAGGAGGAGAGCTCAGCGGCGGGACGCACGGAGAACTCGACGGTGTAGGTGTAGTCCTCGTGATCCTTGGCGAGGTCGAGCTCCTTGTAGTCACCGCTCTTGGTGGGGACGATGTCCAGCTCGTTGAGGACGGCGGGCTCGTTGGCGGCGATCAGGTCGTTGGTGGCCTGAGCGAGGGTAGCCTCGGCGCCAAGAGCGGAATCGATGACCGGACGGGGAGCCTTGCCGGCACGGAAGCCCGGGAAGCGGTACTTCTTGGCGGTGTCCTTGTAGGCCTTCTTGATCGCGGCGTCGACGTCGGCGGCCGGGATGGTGACCGTAGCGGTGAGCTTGGCGTCCTTGACGTCAGAAGCGGTGATGTTCAACACGTTCCTCCTCATACTGCCCAGCTTATCTGAGGTGCTGGTACCTTTATGCAACAAAGAGTCGCGACGGCCGAAGCCGACGCAGATGCGTTGGTGCGGGCGAAAGGACTCGAACCTTCACGGGAATCCCACCAGAACCTAAATCTGGCGCGTCTACCAATTCCGCCACGCCCGCATGAGCGCACAGACTAGGAATGATAGCAGATACGAACGGCAAGCGCACGCACACCTTTTACAAGCTCACGACCTCACCACGAGTGCAAAAGGCGGGACGAGTTGCCCCGCCCCGCCAATTACGACTTGTTCGCTGACCTGTTACTCCCCCAGCAGGGCCTTCTCGGGCGTGATCGGCAGCGAGCGCACCTGGTGGCCGGTGGCGTGTGCCACTGCCGAGGCCACGGCGGCGAGCGGCGTGTTAATGACGACCTCGCCGATCGACTTGGCGCCAAACGGGCCCGTCGGCTCGTAGCTCGGCTCAAAGGCCACGCGAATACTGCCGATGTCCAGGCGCGTGGGCAGCTTGTAGCTCATAAAGTTGCCGGTGCGCAGGCGGCCGCGGTCGTCGTGCTCGACGATCTCGTAGAGCGCGTGGCCGATGCCCTGGGCAATGCCGCCCTCGGCCTGGACGCGCGCGAGTGCCTCGTTGATCACGGTGCCGCAGTCCACAGCCGCCGCGTAGTCCACCACAGTCACCTTGCCGGTGGCCTTGTCGACCTCGACCTCGGCAATGCCGGCCATAAACGGCGGGGGCGAAACGGGCAGGCAGGCAGAGGCATGCGAGGTGAGCGCGTCGCCGCCTGCGATGTTCTTGACGCACAGGTTGGCAAAGTCGCGCAGCGTGAGGTAGCGGTTCTGCTCGCGCGCGGCGCGCTCGTCGGACAGACGCACGTACTGGCCATCGAAGACCACGTCGGCGGCGTCCACATCCCACATCTGGGCGGCCTTGGCACAAATCTTCTCACGCAGCTCGGTCGCGGCGTTCTTGGCGGCAAGGCCCGTCACGTAGGTACCGGAGCTCGCGTACGAACCGGCGTCGAACGGCGACACGTCGGTGTCCACGCCGCGCACCACGATCAGCGAGCTCTCCACGCCCAGCTCCTCGGCGGCAATCTGCGCCAGGATCGTGTCGACGCCCATGCCGTTATCGGTGGCACCGGTGCCGATGGTAATGAAGCCGCCCTCTTCAAGGCGCATGTCGATGCCGGCGATATCCACGTTGGAGATGCCCGAGCCCTGCATGGTGAGCGCGCAGCCCAGAGCGCGCACGCGGTCGCCCAGGTCCACGGCCAACGGCTTGTCGCGCCAGCCGATCATGTCCATCGCGCGCAGCAGGCAGCGGTCGAGCGCGCAGGCGTTGAGCTTCTCGTTGTAGTACTGCGGCATGATCTCGCCCTCGCGCACGATGTTCTTAAGGCGCAGGTCGGCGGGGTCCATGTGCAGCATGTCGGCGAGCTCGTTGACGGCGCTCTCCACGGCAAACTGGCCCTGGGTGGCACCGTAGCCACGATACGCGCCGCCGCGGTTGGTATTGGTGTAGACGGCGTCCCAGCTAAAGCGGCTCGCCTTCACGTGGTTGTAGATGGGCAGGCTCTTGTGGCCCGACAGGCCGATCGTCGTGGTAGCGTGCTCGCCGTACGCACCGGCGTTGGACAGCGTATGCAGATCGATGGCCGTGATGGTGCCGTCGTTCATGGCGCCCAACTTGACGGTCATCTGCATCTGGTGGCGCGAGTTGCCCGCGGTGATGGTCTCCTCGCGGGTGTAGCAGCAGTAGCTCGGACGGCCGGTCTGCTGCGTCACAAACGCAACGAAGATCTCGCAGCAGCCCGTCTGCTTGGAGCCAAAGCCGCCGCCGATGCGCGGCTTAATGACCTGCACCTGCGACTGCGGAATGTCGAGCGACTGCGCGACCATGCGGCGCACGTGGAAGGGCACCTGCGTAGAGGTGGTCACCGAGATGCGGCCGAACGCATCTGTCGTCGCGAAGGCGCGGAAGGTCTCCATGGGCGCAGTCTGCGTGGCCTGGCTGGTGTAGGTGCGCTCAAAGACGATGTCGCTCTGGGCGAAGGCCTCGTCAAGGTCGCCAAAATCGCTGGTACCGCTGCACACCAGGTTGCGCGGGACATCGCCGCCCTGCGGGAACATAAAGGTCACGTCGCCCTCGGGGTGGACCACGATGTCGTTATCGAGTGCCTGGGTAAAGTCGAGCAGCGGCTCGAGCACCTCGTAGTCGACCTTGATGAGCTTGAGTGCCTTGTCGGCGGCCTCCTCGGTTTCGGCGGCAACGATCGCCACCTCCTCGTTTTGGTAACGCACGAGGTTCTCGAGAATTAGGCGGTCGTAGGGACTCGGCTGCGGATAGCTCTGGCCAGCGATGGTAAAGCGGCGCTTGGGCACGTCCTCGTAGGTGTAGACGCCCACCACGCCGGGAACCTTCAGGGCGCGCGACGTATCGATGGAGCGGATCTTGGCGCGGGCATAGGGGCTGCGCTTGAGTTTGACGATCAGGGCGCCGGCGGGCACCATATCGCCCGTGTAGACGGGACGGCCCTCGAGCAGCGCCTTCGAGTCCTTCTTGGGCTGCTTATGGGTGATCTGCTTGTACGAGACACCGTCGCAGCTGGTGTCGTTGACCGGCAGCTCGGGCATCTCAAAGCCCACCTGCACGCCGGACTCGTTGAGGAAGCGGACAATGGCGCGCAGCTGGCTCTCGTAGCCGCTGCAACGGCAGAGGTTGCCGGCGAGCTGGCGCGACAGCTCCTCGCGCGTGGCGACGAGGCTCGGGTCCTCCTTGGCGGCGCGGGCAAGCGCCAGCACGTTCATGATAAGGCCGGGGGCGCAAAAACCGCACTGCTCGGCGCCTTCGGCAGCCATCGCGCGGGCAAGCGCCTCGGACTCAGCCTTGAGACCCTCGAGCGTGGTGATGGTATGGCCCTCGACGCGCGCGGCGGGAACCGAGCAGCTCAGCACCGGGTCGCCGTCGAGCCACACCGTGCACAGGCCGCAGTTGGTGGTCTCGCAGGCGCAGCGCACCGACGCGCAACCCTGCTCACGCAAAAGCGAAAAGAGCATGGTATCGGGGGCAATCTGAACCTTGACCTTGCGGCCGTTGAGCGTAAAGGAAAGATCGATGAGTTTGGCAGCCATTAGCGCACCTCGCTAGAATCGACGCCGGGCACGCGGCGGCAGGAATACTCGTCCGTGGCGAACTTGGGGATCTGCACGGTCTCGAGCTCGCGGGCAAGCGCGGCAGAAAGCTCGATGCCGGCGGCACGGCGCACGGCCTGGATGGCGAGCGGGGCCGAGATGCGGCGGCGGTAGTCGGCCGAGCCCCACAGGTTGGTTCCGTAGCTCAGGGCACGCACGGATGCAGCAAGGGCGCGAAGCTCGTCCTCGGAAGGCTGCTCGTTGGTAAGGCCGCACGCCACGCCCTGCAGCAGGGTCGCGCGCAGCGGGCGGGCGCCCACGGTGACGTGCCAAGTGTTGTTCCACCAGGCGGCGGTGAAGTTCAACGAGGGGAAGTCGGTCGCGGCCTTGCGCACGGCCTCGTAGCTCGCACGGTAATCGTGTTTAACGACCACGATGTGCTCGATCACGTCGCGCACGTAACCCATCCGCACGAACTCGGCGAGCGGCACGCGGCCGGCGCCCGTCAGCTCAACATACGAATCGAGCGCCAGGAACGCCGAGAGAACGTCCGAGAAGCCAAAGCGGCCGTAGATGCTGCCGCCCACCGTGGCGGTATTGCGCAGCTGCACGCCCACGATGTCGTGGACGGCGAACTCAAAGACATTGTTGACAAGCGCGTTGAGCCCGGCATGACGCTCGAGCTGGCGCAGGGTGCACATGGCACCGATGCGAAACTCGGTCTCGGTCTCCTCGATCTGATCGAGTCCGCAGGCCGAAAGGTCAATCGCCGTCGCCACGCGACGCGAACCCAGACGCATCCAGATGCCGCCGCCCACAATCTTGTTGTTGCGGTTCTTCTGTAAGAGCTCATAGGCTTCGGCCGCGTTTCCAACACGGACGTAGGTACCGAACTTGAGCACGTTCTCCCCCATCTCTTCACTTGTCCAGTGTCCTCTAGTGTACCAAACGAGGGCGCACGGCCCTCACCACCATAGAAAAAGGCTCCCGGCACAAATGCTGGGAGCCTCATCAGTTGCTATGTCGAGCTGGATTTAGCAGACGCCCTGGGCGAGCATGGCGTCGGCGACCTTCAGGAAGCCGGCGATGTTGGCGCCCATGACGAAGTTGCCCTCCTGGCCATACTCCTTGGCGGTGTCGTCCACGTTGTGGAACATGCCGCGCATGAGCTGCTCGAGCTTGCCGTCGACCTCCTCGAAGGTCCAGGACAGGTGCTCGGCGTTCTGGCTCATTTCCAGGCCGGACACGAGCACGCCACCGGCGTTGGCAGCCTTACCGGGCATAAAGGCGACGCCGTTCTCCTGGAAGTAAGTCGTGGCCTCGATGGTCGTGGGCATGTTTGCGCCCTCGCCGACCACCTTGCAGCCGTTGGCGACGAGCGCCTGGGCGTCCTCGAGCAGCAGCGTGTTCTCGCGAGCGCAGGGCAGCGCGATGTCGCAGGGCAGCTCCCACACGCCGCGGCCGTCGCCCTCGTGCCACACGGCGTTGGGCTTCTCGTCAACGTACATAGCGAGCGTAACGCCCTTGTCGTGGCCAGAGCGCTTCTTGTTGTAGACGTGCTCGAGCACGGAGTAGTCGATGCCGTCGGGATCCTCGACCCAGCCGTGGGTGTCGGAGCAGGCCAGCACCTTGCCGCCGAGCTGGGAGACCTTCTGAACGGCGTAGATAGCGACGTTGCCGGAGCCGTGCACGACGACGTTCTTGCCCTCGAAGGAGTCGCCGCGGCTCTTGAGGTACTCGTCCACAAAGTAGGCCAGACCGTAGCCGGTGGCCTCGGTACGGGCGAGCGAGCCGCCAAAGGAGAGGCCCTTGCCGGTGAGGACGCCGGTCCACTCGTTGGTCAGGCGCTTGTACTGACCGAACAGGTAGGCAACCTCGCGGCCGCCAACGCCCAGGTCGCCGGCGGGAACGTCGGTGTTGGGGCCAATGTGGCGATAGAGCTCGGTCATGAAGGACTGGCAGAAATGCATGATCTCGTTGTTGGACTTGCCCTTGGGGTCAAAGTCGGAGCCGCCCTTGCCGCCGCCCATGGGAAGGGTGGTCAGGCTGTTCTTGAGGATCTGCTCCAGACCCAGGAACTTGAGCATACCCAGGGTGACCGTCGGGTTAAAGCGCAGGCCGCCCTTGTAGGGTCCAATGGCAGAGTTGAACTCGACACGATAGCCGCGGTTGACCTGAACCTTGCCCTGGTCATCGACCCAGGGGACACGGAACATAACGATGCGCTCGGGCTCGACGAGGCGCTCAAGCAGGGCGGCCTCCTCGTACTCGGGATGGGCGTCGAGCGCCGGCTGGATGGTGCCGAGGATCTCGGTCGCGGCCTGGATGAACTCAGGCTGCTCGGGATAGCGGGCCTTGAGCTCGTCGAGAACTTTCTGCGTGTAGCTCATGCTTCCTCCAATGATGGGAAACGAAAAATGTTGATCGCGGCACCCCATGCGCCGCGAACTTTATCGTTTATGGATAATATCGCACTGTTGCGGGAAAATTTCGCATAAGCCGACGAGCAGATGTTTCGTTTTGATTACGATGCAGGTAGAAGCGTTTTTGAGTGCCTGACGTGCAAAACCCGTGTTTCAAACCTGTTTCGTCCACGTGTTCCAAACCAGCACATTGGGGACAGGCACCTTTGCGGTGGTTTTGGCGATTAGAGAACGAGCTGGTGGTAGTCGGCGGGGGTTACGCGGCCCTCGGTGGCGGCGCGGAAGGCGGAGAGGGCATCGCCCGAGAACGGCATGGCCCAGCACAGCCCGCAGCCGGCGGTGATAGAGCCGGGCAGCGGCATGATGCGCCCGGGCACACCGGCGGCAAGGCACAGCTGTTCGCATTCCATCACATCGAAGGTGCTATCGAACGACACGATGATCTTGCGTTCATGGTCGAGAACATCACCGGACGGGCCTTCGCGGTGTGCCTCGCGATACGCCGCGGCGGCCGCTTCCTCTTCCGCAGTATGTCCACAGCTACCACAACCGCAGGTACAGGGTTCGGATCCGTCGCAAGTGCAAGGCTCTCCCGTGTCGGGACAAATATCGTGAGACATGGCGACTCCAATCGTCTAGGCGAGTAACTCGGCCGCCGCAAACTCCTCGGGCGTATTGACGTTCTCGAAGCAGAGCGTCGAGCCGGCGGCCTTAACGATCTGCGGTTCATCCATATAACCAGCCTGAACGCGATTGATCAGGCAGCGAATGCGCTGGCGGTCGCAGGCGAGCAGCTCATGGGCAACCGGCGCACAAGCGTCACGGCGCCAGACGGCGCAAAGCGGCTCAATCCCCCGCTCCTCGCGCGGCACGCACACGTCGAGCGCCTCGGCTTCAACACGATCGACAAGCGCGCCAATGAGTTCCGGCGAGACAAACGGCATATCGCAGGCGACGATCGCCACGAGCGGCAATCGGGCCGCGGCCAACGAGCTCGCGATGCCGCGCATGGCGCCCGCCGACCCTTCAAGGTCAGCCACCACACGCGGCACCAGGCCGCCAAACGCGTGCTCCTCAAGATGGGCAAGCTCGCTGGGACGCGAAGTCGTCACGACCAACTCGCCGGCAACTGGCGCCAGCCGACCCAGAACACGCTCGATGAGCGGCTCACCGCAAAACGCCATGCGCGCCTTATCGCAGCCCATGCGCGACGACAACCCGCCCGCCTGGACAACACAAGAAAGATCGGCCCGTCTTACGGTAGTCATACGGCAAAACACCTCCATCGGCATGCTCGAAACCCGGTGCACGAAGCTAAATACAGCCACCGAAATAGCAGCGCTACGAAAAGCTCGTGCAAAAACAAAACAGCGCCTTTGCGGCACGCAGCAAGACCGCGAGCACAAAAGCGCTGGTAGCGTATGGCGGGAACGTATGTGAATCGAACACATCCAAGACGTTTTGCACGCCTCGCAACGGTTTTGAGGACCGCGG
>URRN01000032.1 GCA_900550185.1 uncultured Collinsella sp. | reverse complement strand
CCTGCTTCATAAAGAAGGGCCCGTAGATGGGTGAATTGAACGCAATGGGGACGGAGAAGGCCGCAGCGAGAACGAGCGTACAAATCCATGCGGCCCTGTCTCTTAGGATCAGTTTGAGAAGAAGTCGACAGTACATTTGGAAGCACCTACATTTCTCAAAGCATCGTTAGATTAATGATGACAGACCGAATGAAGATACGTGTGACGGGGGGGCGAGGCGAATGGCTGAGCGGTAGCGATATGCGGGTTTAACGGTATTATATTGACCACATAGATTATCAAAACCGTCGTAAAACCCCTGGTTTCAACTACGGGGAGTGTCAACGGTATTCACTTTTTCAGCAATGCCGTATTTACGTAATGTCGTTATTGCATAGTTCTGTTATTTCGTTTTGCCGTGTGCCGGGTTTTAGGGCAGAGCCCTAAATCGTACGCCGCCGGGCAAAACGCAGTTTTGTACGGCGGCGTACGACTCTTGCGGAACCGAACTATGATACAACGCAACTGTGTCATAACGTAACTACGTAGTAGCGTAGCTGTGCGATAACGCGATTACGGCAAATCGAAATAACAGAACAACGTGACTGTGGAATAGCAGAACAATTGAACATTGAACTAATCGCGCCTGAAAATTTTCCGCAAGTGTCGTGCGCCGCCGTACAAAGCCCGGCGGCGCACTAGGGCTCTGCCCTAAAAACCCGGCGCCCTTGGCGGCGTTAAAAAGTGACGCAATAACGTTGTTACGTTATTGCGTTATTACACAGTTCGGCAGTCACACTTTTACATTGTTGCGGCATGACACAGTTACGCAATGTCTCCGGTGCGTCTCGGTAAAAGGTTCGCTACCGGACAGCCACCGGACACCGAGGCGATCTAAGCGCGGCGATGGTTTGCCGTGAAATGTGCTGTGAGATGAAAAATCTCGCAAGAGACGCGAACTTGTACCTCCATCGTAAATGTAGCCACAAGTTCGCAGCCGTTGGCTCTTGCCAGGGCTCCGCCCTTGGACCTGGGTCGGTAAGTTGACTGCGACTGCATCGGTTGATTGATGGCAGTTGGAATCGACGCCGTAGTTTTTAAATCTGTTATGAAGCGTGAAACTCAAAAACTCATCGTATTGATTTTCATTTGATTCGAAACGCCCGCGCAAAAGTCGAAACGGCTCGCGCGGGCGTTTCGGTTTTTCGTTTCGCATCTCAACTCGCGTCAAAACAAAATTTGAAAATCGATAGCGACCGAAGGTCGCGATCATAGGCGGCTTGACCGCCGCATGAAAACCGACTCGCTAATCCGAATCGCAATGCGAGCCGCGTCACCTTTCGACAAATCCAACAGCGCTGCGAGTCACGCTAATGACTCTCCGCGCCATTGAAATTGTCGAAAGCTGCCTCAACTTTTTCGCAAGCGTATCGAAAAACGATTCGATAAAGTCGAATGTTTGCGTCGCGGGCGCCGCAAACCCGCTCCGCTCTCGCTACAGCGAATCTCTAACACTCAGCATCCTTCGCGTTAAAAATTCACTTTCGCTCACGGTCTTCGCGCAGTTACAACGCCGCGAGGCCTCTCGCTTGGAATGAGGCCTCTCATTCCACGTCTACACTGCGTTTCGCCCAATCCCCGTTCCGGAGATTGCAAGATGTACGTAAATCATGATAACCGGGCCCGTGGTCCCTGTTATCATGATTTACGAATCTTGCTTTTCTCCTGTCACGGAGAAAAGGGAAAGAGTGAACGCAGCACGCTTTTTGCGGGTTGGTTTCACTCTTTCTAAAAAATTAGGCAACCATAGCAAGAGGTGACGGATGCCAATCCTCAGTTTCTTGCTTACTTTTCCGGAGGCCACTCCGGAGAAAGTAGAAAAATGGCACGAAATGAATTCGTAAAGGCTCGCGTTTCTCCTGAAGAGAAAGAGATCTATCAACAACTTTGCGAACAAGCCGGTTGTACGGAAGCTGAGTTGATTCGATCTGTACTGATTCATCGGGAAATCTCACTTGATGATCTCGATGATGAAATGCAAGTTCTCAGTCGGAAGAAAAAGGCCCTCCATAAGCAACAGGAGGATTACAGGAGAGCACAGGCATCGCGTGAAACCGATGAAAGTGGCGAGCCGATTTCTGAAAAAAGGAGTATTCCGGTCCAAGTAATGCTCACTGCTCCAGAAAAAAAGGCAATCGAGCAGCGTGCAGCGGCGCTCGGCATTTCTGTAAGCGAACTGGTTCGCCGCAGTGCAATTTACGGAAAGATCGAATCATTCAATTTTGACATCGCGGAAGTTGAAAAACTCCATCATGAGTTATTGAAGGAAGGAACAAACCTCAATCAGCTGATGTATTTTGTGAACGCCCAAGGGCTTCCCGCGTACAACGAGAAAGCTGTTTTCCGAACGCTTGAAAAGGTTTACCAAAATGCTCGAAAGGTCGACCGGTTCATCGAGGAGCTTGAAAAGCGTTGTCACGTTGACTATGTTCCCCACGACTATCTGGCAGATGAACCAGACAACAGAAATCTTTAACTCGGACCTATACTTCGCGAACGATGCGCACAGCGCCATTGCAAGACCGATCGCAAGGCCAACGGCCGCTATCTTTGCATAGCTCCTGCCCGCGCGTCCCAGTTTTCGGCCTAAAACTGGATGCATTTTCCGAACCGGCGCTCAAAAGGAAACCGTATCCCGCTTTGGGGCGGGGACTGCGGAAAATTGGCCCGTTATCTGGTTCGGATTGGAGTATGCGTGAATCGTTGATGCTGGCCGGTGTGGGAGCGAAGAGGGATGAACGAACCGAGCGGTATAATGCCGCGCTATGGAGGTCATATGCTCTTTTCCCGCCGTTCTGCCACATCTGCCTGCGCCATTGTGCTTATCGTAATGGCGGTCACCCCTTATCACCGGTTTTCATCTTCAATCGGCCTGGCATCAGGTGCGATGACCTGGCTCGTTATCCTTGGTGCATGCCTCGCGGCGTTTGGTCATGGTGTTGCGCTCCGCAAGGGGAGAGAAATAAGACGGCCGAAGCATCTCGGTGCTATCGGTGTTTTCCTTGGTGTTATTGCTACGGTTCCCGAATGGGCCGACTTGGCCTTCTATGCTCGCGGAGATTCTATTCCATTCGTGTTTGCGCCTATCTGGCTGTTGCGCGGCGTTTCATGCGCCTCGTGCTTCACTGGGTCGTTGCTCCTCTCATATGTAATTTGGAATACGGCGGGCTCTCCTTTGATACGGGGGGCGGCGCGGGACGGCGAAAGGGGGACCCGCCGACCGCAGAGCGCACTTTTTGCAGAAACAGTAGTTGTCCTGTCTTGCCTGCTGTTTTGCTGTCGAGTTTCATGGAGAGTCGTTCCCGAGCCATGGGGGATGTCCCCTGTAACGGCCGCATCAATTGGCCTTATGCTTTTAATTCCTCTGGTCTATCTCATGTTGGCTGTGGCCCCGCTGCTTTGCTGTCCCCGCGCCTTTGGTCGGGGGCAGGGCGACGTGTTTGCCCGTTCTGTGCTCGTAGCAGTTCCTATTGGCCTTGTTCCGGCTGTCGAGGAGGCATACTTTGCAAGCGATGCCACGGTCATTTCATCACTGTCGACGGGGTCCGCTATTGCTGTTGCCGCCTTCGTATACACATTGCTAAGGGAGAAACGGGACAACAATTCGGATACCCCTCGCACGTCCGACCCATTCGATGCGGGGGTGTTTTCCCCTGCCCTGTCGCTTCGAGAAGAGCAGTTTGTTCGGCTGCTGCTCAAAGGGAAAACGCCGGCGGAGATTGCCAGGGAGACGGGTACGAAGCCATCGACGGTGCGAACAACGCTTCACCGAGCATACGGGAAGGCGTCGGTTGCGGGCTCACGCGAGCTCGTGGCGTTGTTTGCGGGTGAGGGTGATGCTGTAGGGCCCGAGATGCCGCAGCGGCATGCTGACGATATGTTGGCATCAGCTCGGACGCGCCGGCTGTTTCGATATCTGCTCACATTATTTTTCATCCTCCTTGCGGCAGGCCCCTTGGTAATGGCGGATAGCGATTGGGGGTCCGGTGTTACGCATGCAATCGCCTTTTCTCTTGCAAGCTATACATTGGGTCTCGGGCTGCTTCTGTCGCTGTGCAGCGCGGGTGGAAAACCAAAGCGCGGGGACGATCTGGATGGAGCGGATGGGGCGATCGGGCTCGGAAGCCCGTGCGTATGGGCGATACTGTCTGCTGTGGAGTGGTCTTTTGTTTATATCGCGGCATGGAGGTGCGTACGCGATCCGTTGATGGCTGCGCCGGTCCTGTTTTGCGGCATAGCGTCTATGGCTTCGCTCGCCGTTAAGCTGTGCCCGTTTAAGGTTCATGCCCATACTCGGGCTATCGCGCCATTAGTTTCGATAGGTGTGGCCGCTTTAATCTATGCAACTACTAGGGGTCGAATCCATGGACTTGCGGTACTGACGGGGATGCTGCTCACATATATAGTGCTGCGAAGCTTTCCGCAGCGCAAAATGCTCGGGGTATGGATGCTTTGCTTTGGGGCGGCGGCTCCTTGCTGGGCTGTCTTGTTCAATATGGCGCAGGATCTGATGGTTTTCGAGCCGTTGTTCCTTGCGTCGCTGTTGGGGCATAGTTCGGCTGTCAATGTCGTCGTGGCAACGGTGGTCGTCTGCTGGTCTGTGCCCATGTTCGTCACGCACATCGCGCTCGCCCGCTCGGTTGAGGGCGAGAGGGCCGTCTTGGAGTACCGTGCGAATGGGTTCACCGAAACGGCTCGCGTGCGCCAGCTGGCTTTGCTTACATCGCGCTCCCTTTCTGATGTTCAGTCGCAAATTTTGCTGATGACGGCAGAGGGCGCAACGACAAAGGCTATTGCGGATGACGTAGGTTATGCTGCATCTACGGTGCAAGCGTTGCGATCCGCATCTTATCGCCAGTTGAAGATCAAGAACAAAGCGGAGCTTATTTCATTGTTATCGCAGGTGGATAACGTGTAAACGCCTGGATTATCAACTCAATAGCGGGTGTTTACAGACATCTTTCTCCATTCATGCAAAGGTTGCCGTGCGTCGACGCATTGTTAACCGCTTTTGATTGGAGAAGGCCATGATTAAGCCAAGGAGCGCTATTGCTCGAATCGGAGTCGGCTTGGCGATTGTTGCGGGCTTGTCGATGGGTGCACCTGCCGCATCATTTGCTCAAGAGGAGTTTGACACTTCCCAGGTTTCTAGCATTTCGCAGAGCGCGGATGCCGGAATTGCCACATGCAAGAACAACGAAGATAGAAATTTCGCTTTTCAATGTTCTGGCACGAGCGCAACCGGCTATCGCCAGAAAGAAGATTCATCCTCAGTCTACATTTGGATTCAAGGCTATTCGGGAAAGCCATTGCGCCTGTACGTGGACGGTGCCTATGACACTAAAGGAACGGGCAACATGAATTGCACGCAAGGCGTGTATCGCTCCAACCATGCGGATAAATGGGAGATATACAACCTCGTCCGTGAGAATGGGCGTAGTCATGCTCGTCTGACCGCATGGGCCGAGTCCGGATACGGCACGGTCTATGGAAAGTGGAGCCCCGATTGCTTTGGCCATTTTAACAAACTTCCCTCCTAGCCAATCCGCAGCTTCTTATTGTGATTAGGGCCGGGCCGAGCGTTGCTGCTCGGCCCGGCCGAAGGGAGGGTGATGTCGCTTGAATAGAAATCTAATGCGGCACGAGCTGTCCAAGATATTTGGCAATCCTATATTTGCGTTGACCCTTATGGTTGCAACTGCAATTTCGATGGCGGCTGCCATCGAGGCGTGGTGGACACTCGAGGCCGAGCGCAAGCAGCTGTTATCTTTTGGCTACGGCATTGGTCTGCAGTCTCAGACATACCTCGGCCAAACGCGTGAAAGTAGCTTTGGTAACTGGATCGTTGTGAGCGCGAACGCGCCGTTGCTAGCGTCGGTGTTTTTCTATGCGCTGCCGTTGCTTTCCATGTTGGCCGGGTCGTGGTCATGCCTGTCCGAGCGTTTGAGCGGTTACGAGGCACAGATCTGCACGCGTGTTTCTAGAAATGCATATGTGAACGTGAAGATGCTGTCTGCTTTCCTCTCTGCGTTTGCGGTCACGGCTATTCCGCTACTCGTGAACTTTCTGATTGTCTCCATGCTGTTTCCCGCGTATCTCCCCCGGGTCGACGAATCGACTTACGTCGGACTCTATCTGCATAGCTATTTTTCTGGCCTGTTTTATTCCCGGCCTCTGTTATACGTGCTGGTTTATACGCTGTTCGATGCGGTGGCGCTGGGGGTTCTATCCATGGCCGTGACCGGTCTGTCGGTTGTGTTTCACAGCAGAATCAAGGCGATGGTCGTTCCATATCTGATTATGGTTGCATGGCATTTTGTTAACGACTGGATTTTTAGCGTCCTTTCATGCGTCGGCTTTAACTGCAACATTCTTAACAGCATCAGGTCGGAATCACTAAATAACTGGCCCGACATTCGAACGGGGTTTGCGGAAGTCATTTTGCTGTTCGTCTTTTCTTTGATTTCCGCGAGATTCTTAAAAAGGCGCGAGGTGGTCTGATGCTGTTTAGGCTGGTCGCCGCGGACCTGAGGACCGTTTTGAAGAAGAACATCCTTACTTTTATTGCGATTGCGGCAGTGACCGTTGCGAACTTGGTGTACGCCTACGGCTTGTCTTCTGTGTATGGGGTTCGGACGGATGCCTTGGGGTTTGCTGATAATCTCGCGCTCGTGTTTGCCGGATCCACTCCGTTTGAGCCTAGGCCCGGGCTCATGTTTGTGCCTCCGTTAGGATGGCTATTTGTCATTCTGCTTATTCTCTATACAACACTCGATTATCCGACCGAATCGTTGTACGGGTTTGGTTTGCAAGCGCTTGTTCGATGCCGGTCAAGAACCCTTTGGTGGGTCTCGCGTTTTATCTTGGTGACGGCGGTAACGGCATTTTCGCTGCTCGTGGTGGTTTGCTCTGTTGTGATTTGGAGCTTGGTGGTGAGCGCCTCGTTCAGCGCGGTCGTCCATGGCGAGTCGCTTCAGCTGGCTAATTTGGCGCCGTGGTTTCTCAAAGCTGGCGAGGCGGATGCGCTGCCGTTTTTCACAGGTCTCTTTTTTGCTTTCGAGGCGCTTGCGTTTGCGCAGGCAGTGATTGGCTTTGTACTTGGGCCGTCGGTCTCGTTTGTGGTTTTAATGAGCTACCTGATCTGTTCGGCATTTGCGCGGCATTGGGTGCTGTTAGGCAACGCCCTAATGCTGTTGCGCTGGGGCGGAATTGTCAAAGAGGGAATCGCGACGGGCTCGAGCGTCTTGTTTTCAATTGTGATTATGTCGTTATGCCTATCGTTGGGCGGACTGTGGTTTCGAAGGGCCGACCTTATAGAAAAGGGGGACAAGATATGAGCGTGATCGTTAGTGACGTATCGAAGCGCATGGGCAAAAACGATGTTCTGCGCAACGTGTCCATCGAGGTTGACCCTGGGACTGTGGTTGGGCTTCAGGGGATAAACGGTTCGGGTAAGACCATGCTTATGCGAGCGGTCTGCGGATTGATCAAGCCTACCGAAGGCGAAATCTCTATCGATGGCCAAAGGCTTGGGGCGGACATCTCGTTCCCGCCGAGTCTGGGGATGTTGATCGAGGCGCCTTCCTTTTTGGGATATCTGTCTGGCTACGATAATTTGGAGCTCATCGCTCAGATCAAGGGCGTTGCCACCCCCGAGGACATTCGCTCTGCCCTGCGGCTCGTGGGGCTCGATGCAGACGAAAAAAAGAAGTTCCGAGCATACTCGCTTGGGATGAAGCAACGTCTGGGGATAGCTGCGGCAATTATGGAAAAGCCGAAGCTACTTGTTCTCGATGAGCCAACAAATGCCCTCGACGAAGCGGGCGTGGGAATGCTCAAGCGCGTTGTGGCGATGGCGGCATCAACGGGTCGCGAGGTTATTCTGTCCAGCCATGACGGAGAGGTGCTCGAGGAGCTGGCCGATCGGGTTTACTGCATGCGCGACGGTGCCGTTGTGAAAGTTCGGGAAAGGTCGTGAGCGCGATGAAGAAGACCCTGTGGACAAGAAGGGCGGTGCTTGCTCTTTTCGGCTGTGCTGCTACCGGCCTTGCGGGCATGAGGGTGAGCGTCGTTAACGGGAACCGGACGGTCATTCCTGAGAAATATTATGCGGAGGGCGAATGGCTCTCGATGGATGGGGCGTTTCTGGGGTCGAAGGATGTGGCGACTGACGGGTATTCGTTTTGCATAGACGGGGCAGAGCTGCTCACGCCGCGCGAGTATCTCAAGCGTGCGCATGATGATTATTCAAAATATGGCATCGTGGATACGAAAACGAAATTGAAGGACGCCGACATCACGTGTGTTATCGCCGTGAAGATGCGTGTCAGGAATAAGGACAATGTCGAAGGCGGAATCAAAACGTATGTTTGGCATTTGGTGCCGGAGTCTGCGCCAAACTATGACTTTGTGGTCAATACCGATCTGATAACGCAGGCAATGCCGGCTCTGGGCGGTTCTGCTGCGTTTGCTGTACAGGTTGGGGCGGAGAACGAGTTGCTTGTCCCATTCATGATGCAAAACACCAACGACTATTTCGAAGGTTACGAGACCGTCCGTTTTGAGAAGGCTTTTCCTGGGACTTATACGATGAAGATGACCGATCTGCCAGAGAGAAGGCTCTTAAGGTTTGAAGTGAAGTAGCTCGAAGATCCCGCGGTTCGCGACGAGCTCCTTGCGCGCCGCGGTTACGCAAGGGAGATTCGCAACCGCTATGCCGGCTCCGTTCCCGATGCCGGTGACGACCGCGTCCGCGCCACCGGCATCGGGAACGGCGGTAGCGCCGTGTCGCGACGGATGGACGATCGCGTCGTCGATCGCGGTGACTACTCGCGCGGCGACACGCCTCGCTAGTTTTGAACTGTCCTGCCCCAGCGCGTTGCAATTCAATCAGCTGTTACAGAATCCTGGAAGAAAGGGTCGAACCGAAGTGTCTGGCCGGACGCCGATTGTCCGGGAACTGCTTCGGATTCGACCCTCTTCTACTTTACTTCCATGGCCATGCGGAAGGCTAGTACTCCTTAACCGGATGCTTCTTACCGAAACCACCGTCGATGCCGAAACGGCAGAGCCTGTCGATGGCGCGAAGATGCTCGTCGATGGCGTTGGCGATCTGAGTGTCAACGATGCTGTCATGGTCGTTAAGGCTGCGGACCGCCTCGTCGGCGGCCATGAAGGCCTTGATGGCTTGATTGAACTGAGCCTTAAAGATGTCGACCTTCTCAACTGCGGAGGCTCGGTCTGCCATCTCGCGCTCGAGCCGATGCACGACTTCCATTGAATCGCTCATGCTATTCCTTTCCCTCGGGTGTTCTGCCTAATATATCGCCCCGTGCGGACACGATTCTCACCTAAGGAATGGCAATAGCGTGTTTATGAACACGCAGATAGACGACTTAACAGGATTCGATTTACGGGGCGATTGAACCTGTGGTGGTGCGGATGCCCCGACCCGCGGCACGACTTAACCGCCGTTATGTTAGCGACATGTCTAACATAACGGCGGCGCAGGCCGCTCACTCCCTGCGGCAACGCCGATTCCGGGAAAGCACGCCGGGGCTATGCCGACCTGAGTATCCTCTCGGCCTTCTCGATCGCGGCCGAGCGCAGAAACTCCGACTTCCGCATCCCGCACGCGGCGGCCGCCCTCTCGATGAGGTCGGCGCCCGTCTTCGGGCACTTGAAAGACAGGTTTGCGTTGGCCTCCACCTCGGAAAGCCTGGGGCGGCCGACTCGGAGGTTCACCAGGCTCCCCTCCCAGGAGCCGGATTCGTATTCCGCGCACTCGCGCTCGATGTCCCCATCCGTGATAACGGATCCGTTTGCAAGCCTATATTCCATCAGTAACCTCTCCTTCTCGCGTTCTCGATCTCCCTCAGCGTCTTCTTGCTCGGCGGCGTCATGGCGTGGTAGACGAGCCACGCGCCGTCGGCCAGGAGGACACCGACCATCTCGATGTACCGGCCTTGCGGGTCGTAACCCGTCCGCATCTCGCGCTCCCCGGGTATGCGGACGGCTGCGAAGCAGTAGCTCTCCCACGCCGCCTCGACATCACCGTCATCTAGCTCGGGGTGCCGCTCGTGAACTCTCTGGTGTATCCGGACCATGAGCCTCCAATCTTTACGATAGTATTCTACTACTATTTGGTAGTAGAATACTATCCGTCCCAACATATTCCATTAGCCGTTCGTCCCAAAACGTATGCCGCGCGGCACTCGAAAACCGAACCCTCGATGCCGTGAACAGCGAGTGCCAAAACCCAGTGTCAAAACCTCCACTTGCATTCCCATGAGAAAATCAAAAGACAAGGCAGGAGGCTGAAAATGACCAGATACGGATACGCTCGCGTGAGCACGAAGGATCAGAAGCTAGATAGGCAAATCGAGGCGTTGGTCAACGCCGGCGTGCCCTATGGCCATATCTACAAAGACAAGGTCACGGGTGCCAAGGACGGCGACCGAACTCAGCAGAAGCGTCTGTTCAAGAAGATGAAGGCCGGCGATGAAGTGGTGGTCGAGTCCTGGGAGCGCCTAACCAGATCGACCAGGCAATTGCTGAACTACGACCTTATGTTCCGAAATCTCGGCGTGAAGCTAACTTCCTTGAAACAGCCGGTCGACCTCGATACCGCCTTCGGTCGATTCGTCCTCGGCACTCACGCCTGCACCGCCGAGCTCGAGCGCGACCTGATCAAGCAGCGCCAGGCCGAGGGCATCGCCGTAAAACGGAACCATGGTGGCAACGTCGGGGGCCGCCCGCGCATCGCGGACGTCAAGGCCGATGCTGCCGTGAAACTCTATCTTGCGCGGGAAACGCCCATCCCCGACATCTGCGCCGCCACCGGTATATCGAAATCGACTTTGTACCGCATCCTCCGTGAACGCGGATTGGTGGGCGTCAGAAGATAAATCCGAGTGCGCTACTATATAAGAGTGCGGTATTTCTCCAACTGAAACCCCCTGCGTGAACGCATAACGTATGACTTGAGACGCCTTTTAGAACTCACCGATCGCAGGATGACTACAAATCAACAGCGGCCGTGCATTGTTCCCAGCCATATGGCATGGCGGAGCCATGCCGTTGTTGATTGGAGTGCCGCACCATGGCAGACAATCCGAGCGAAAAGAAAATCAGCGAGACATCCGGCGTGAAGGCCGTCCTCGATGAGGCTGCCGAACGGATCGAGGCGACATGGCGGGAGAAGCTGCTGCGCGAGACTGCCGACCTCAGGACCGAGAACGCACTGCTCATGGCCCAGGTGGGTGAATTCAGCCGCAAGCTCGCCGAGGCGACGGATCGGAATGAAAAGATTGAGGCCGACTGCAATGAGCGGGTCGCCTTTATAGAGGAGAAGTTCGAACTCGATACCGCGAGCCTCGAGCTCGAGAACAACGAGCTCCATGCCGCGAGCGTCAGATATCTCGCCGATGCTCGGGAACTCGACAGGCAGGTCGTCCAACTCCATGCCGAGGCCGTGGCCATGGTCGATGAGATCGAGCGACTGCGCGGCGAGCGTGACGCCGCGCTGAAAGCCCAAGCCGAGTTGAACGACGCACTCCTGGCCCAGCGCGACCTGATGGCCGAGGTCGCCGCCCTCAAGGACCGCCTCGCTGCAACCGAACAGCGGGCGGCCGTGGCCGAGGCTAAGGTCGAGGTCATGACCCAGATGAAGGACGAGTAGCCCCGCGCTTCTCCTGTCAGGCTACTGATTTCTAGGAATCTTCTAGAGCGCTTCCAGAAGGTTCCTAGAACCGGGCGTAGCATCTTCGATCGGCACGATGTCTTGGTAGATCAAGCGATGCCCGGCGTCGAGCCATTCGTCACCGTGGTAATGTCCGAAGAACCAGGCGCAGTAATCGAGCCGTCCGTCGAGCTCGCCTAGGAAGGTTTGCAGCGGATCTCCGCGGTACTCACGTCCGCGTTCGCGGCACAGCCCCTCAGCAAGGGCGGCAGGAGCCTCGTGAGTCACAACGTGGTCGACTTTCCAGCCCACGCGGTCGAGCGAGGCGCGGCAGTGCTCCATCTCTTCCTCGCTCGGCATCTCCTCGGGCCACCAGCTCCTCCCCTCCCTGCGATACTGCCTGTCGTTGCTCGCGGCACCGCCCATGGCAAGGACCGTGAGCCCGTCGATGTCGAACACCTCTCCGCGCATCAGGTGCAGCACGTGCGGTCGCACCTGATGGACGAGCCCGCCGTTCCACTCCCGTACCGGCAGATTAGCCAAGGCGTGATGGTTCTCA
This sequence comes from uncultured Collinsella sp., assembly GCA_900550185.1. Lineage (GTDB taxonomy): Bacteria > Actinomycetota > Coriobacteriia > Coriobacteriales > Coriobacteriaceae > Collinsella. The sequence continues at coordinate 1,919 of URRN01000032.1, read as the reverse complement.
TGGTTGCCGTCCACGAAGCATGTGGTCCAGGGCTTCGACTCGAGCCAGTCGAGCCAGTATTTTTCGGCGTTGGACCCATCCCAGACAAAGCCGAAGTCGCCGGCCACGATCACCGCGTCATCGCGCGTCAGGGTCCGGCCCAGCGGCCAATTTTTGAAAGCAAACCGGCTGGACCCGTACTCGGCCCTGCCGTGCACGTCTCCTGTCACATAGATAGCCATCAGTACGCACCCCACGGCAGGAGTTTGTCCCCGAGCCTCACGATCCGGTCGTACAGTACGGTATGACGTTCGTCCGGGTTGCCGTCTCGGTGAAAATGGCCGTAATACCAGCGCTTGTAGTCCAGGCGGTCCTCGAGCTCGTCGAGGAATCCGGTCAGCCGGTCCACATCAGGGCGTTCCCAGCCCGGGTCCGGATAGAGCGTCGGCGAGAGCATGCGCGTGGCACAGGTATGGGTGATGACGCAGTCGACCTTCCAGCCGACCTCGTCGAGCTTTGCCCGCGCGGCATCGAAATCGCGCTCATCCGGGAGCTCCTGAGGCCACCAGCTGGAATACGGAACGCGGTATTCCCTGTCCACGCTCGTGGCACCGCCCATGGTGAAGATTGTCGAGCCGTCGAGCTCGAAGACCTCGCCGCGCGTCAGGCGCCGAATGGGCGAGGTGTCCGACAGGCGCTGCGTCAGCCCGCCGTGCCACGGTTCCATGGGGCGTTCCTCCCAGTGGTCGAAGCGCTCGTGGTTGCCGTCGACGAACAGTACCGTGTAGGGCCGCGACTCCAGCCAGGCGATATCGGCGCATTCCTCGGCAGAGAAATCCCACGGAAAGCCAAAGTCACCGGCAACGATGAGATAGTCGTCGCCGGTAAGGCTGCCCCCAAGCTCCCAGTCGCGGAGCTTTTGCATGTCGAGCCCACTATGGATGTCGCCCGTCACATAAACCGTCATCGAATCACCTCTTCCCTCTTGTACGCCGCCAGCTCGCGCTCGACCTGCCTGTCGCCGGTCTCGTTGACCCACCAGGGCCATTTCACACGGCCGCACGGCTCGTCGACTCCGGCGAACCATTCCCTCAGCTCGTCGAGGCTCACCGGGGAGTGCCCGTTGGCATCGCAACCGACGTCGTAGCGCAGAAGACCCTGCTTGCGGTTGAACTCGTTGTACGCGCCACCGCTGCTGTGGATGTGTCCGTGAAGGTGCCACGATCCATGGCTCATGCCCTGCCAGTCGGCCATGGGGTAATGACACAGGACGATCTTCTGCACGTCGATCTTGAGCACGCAGATCGGCGGCTCCACGGTGAAGGCGCCCGCGACCGCCGGCTGGGTCCAGTCCTTGTCGTGGTTTCCCGAGACGAGGTGGATGCGTCTGCAGGCAATCCGCTTGCGAAGCCCATAGGCGTCCTGGGCGGTCATCTTGAATGAGAAATCACCCAGGATGTAGAGTTCGTCGTCCACGGCAACCCTGCCGTTGATGCTGTCGACGATGGCGTCGTTCATCTGCCAAATCGTCTCCCACGGGCGGTCGGTGAACTTCAGCACGTTCTCATGCCCGAAGTGGGTGTCGCTGGTAAACCAGATCATATTTATGTCTCCTTCTGTCGCTAAAAAACGTTCTCCTTCGAGGTCAGGAGACGTTTTATGAGCGACATGAGGTGCATATCCCTCATGTTTCAAGCTCCAATCTGCCGGATTTGCCCAACTAAAAGTTTACGCCCACGCGCGAAGGTTGATTTCCGATCTCAACCGAACACATTGAGCTGATGGCACGCTCCCGCAGTTAACCGAACGCCCCCGAGGTCCTATCCGGGACCCGGGGGCGCCATTTTCCCAGTTGAAGGAATGGTGGAGATGTGTTTCGATGGGTCCGGTGGCCATGCTCCGCCCGCCGCCCGGCACCTCTTCCCAGACTCAGCCGGACG
>URRN01000031.1 GCA_900550185.1 uncultured Collinsella sp. | reverse complement strand
CTGCGCAAGACGAAGGCCACATTAAGTGGCCTTCTTTGCGTGCGGAACTCGCGATCAATCAAATATATTGCGGGCGGGCACGCGGCCCTCTTGGGTTCGGGGCGCGGCACACCGGACTGGTTGTCTGAATTAAAGAAAGTGAAGGCCCCTTTCGGGGCCTTCTTTTTATAAAAATTCGCCTACTCGGTGGACTTCGGGTTCTAGGTCTACGCCGAATTGGTCTTTGACGGTTGTTTGGATGTAGCGGATGAGTTCGTTGACGTCGGCGGCGGTGGCGTGGTCGGCGTTGACGATGAAGCCGCAGTGCTTTTCGCTTACCTGGGCGCCGCCGATGGCGTGGCCGCGCAGGCCGGCATCCATGATGAGCTTGCCGGCAAAGTGGCCCTCGGGGCGCTTGAAGGTGGAGCCGGCACTCGGCATGTCGAGCGGCTGCTTGTCCTCGCGGCGCTGGCGGTAGTCGTCCATGTCGGCCTTGATCATCGCGGCGTTGCCCGGGGCGAGATTGAAAGTGGCCGAAAGCACGATAAAGCCGTCGTCGGCGATGCGGCTCTTGCGATAGCCCAGGTTGAGTTCGTCGGCATCGAATTCGATGATGTTGCCGCTGCCGCGGGTGCCGTCGTCGAGCATGCGGGCGGGCTTGTAGACGCGCACAGACTCCAGCACGTCTGCCATGCAGGCACCGTAGGCGCCGGCGTTCATGTAGCAGGCGCCGCCGACCGATCCGGGGATGCCCGAGATGGGCTCCATGCCGGTGAGACCGGCCTCGGCTGCCGCCGCGGCGACATCGGAAAGCAAGGCGCCGGCTGCCGCCGTGACGTGCGTGCCGTCGACCGTAATGTCGGAGAGGCCTTCGCCCAGCGCCACGACGACGCCGCGGATGCCCTTGTCGCCGACAAGCAGGTCGGAGCCGTTGCCCACGATGGTAAGCGGCAGGTCGCAGCGATAGCAGGTATCGAGCGTGGCGACGAGGCCCTGCTCGGTATCGGGCGTGACAAAGACGTCGGCCGGGCCGCCGATCTTAAACGTGGTGTGCTCGCGCATGGGCTCGCTCATCAACACGTTGTCCTCGCCGGCAACGCCAGCGAGCGCGCACAGCAGGTCCTCGTTAAAAAAGTCGTTCTCGTGCATATGAATATCCGCCTTTTGGTGGTCGTCGTCATCAATCGATTGCAATATACCCCACCCGGACGGATTTGGTGCGCTGACGGCGATAAAACAGCCGTCTACCGGATTGGTAAAGTGTTTATCACCGAGGTAGAGGGGCGGTCGCTATACTTTCAAGAGATTGCGCGTAAACCTGGAAGGAGCGAGATGGCCAACAAAGTCACCCTCAAGCAGATCGCCCAGGAGGTGGGGCTTTCCCCCTCGTCGGTCTCGCTTGTTCTCAATAATCGGCCCTGTCGCATCTCGGAAGAAAACCGCAAGCTCATCAAGGAGGTCGCGGCGCGCAACCACTATGTCCCCAACCAGATTGCGCGTAGTCTGGTCATGCGCGAGTCGCGCACGCTGGGCCTTATCGTCCCTAACATCGAGAGCCGCTTTTTTGCCTCGCTCGCCGGTAGCCTGGAAAAGCGCTGCCGCGAGGATGGCTATGCGCTCTTCATTACCAGCTCGGGTGGAAGTGCCGACGACGATCTGGAGCTGCTGCGCCAGCTGGTAACGCGCGGCGTTGATGGTGTCTTCCTGGTTGTGGGCGACGAGTTCTCCGACGACCGCGCCCTGCGCGAAGAAGTCAGCCATCTGCCTATCCCTGCCGTGATGGTCGACCGTGCCATTGAGGGGCTCGAGTGCGACAAGGTGATGTTCGACCACGAGATGGGTGGCTACATGGCCACTCGCTATCTGATCGAGCAGGGCCACCGTCGCATTGCCTGCTTGGTTAACGCGCGCCGTTCCAATACGGGGCGTAAGCGACTTGCCGGCTATGAGCGCGCGCTGCGCGAGGTTGGCTTGCCTATCGACGCGCGTTTGGAGTTTGAGAGCGAGTACTACATTCCGAGTGCCTACGAGGCCTCGGAGGCGGTGCTCGCGACCGACGCCACCGCCGTATTTGCAAGCTCGGACAACATTGCCCTTGGTCTGCTCAAGCGCTTACACGAGATGGGGAAGAGCATTCCGGGCGACATTTCGGTGGTGAGTTACGACAACTCGGCCGCCGACGTTCTCTTTGAGCCGGCGCTGACCGCGATTGAGCAGGATCCTGGTATCCTCGCGGAGCATGCTTTTGGCTGCATGTCCAAGCGCCTTGCCGGTAGGGGCGGTAGACGTGCCGAAGAAGTCGTTCTGGAGCCGGCGCTTATCGTGAAGGGCAGCGTGCTCGATCTTACCGAATGTAGCTAAGCGTACTTGTTTGTTTGCATAGATTGCATGCGGAGTGTCCGCTATTTGCCGGCGGGGCCGGGGTGCCTGCCTTGTTTTGAGAAGTTCGCGGAGCCCACTTCTCAAAACAAGGCAGGCACCCCGGCCCTCGTCCGTGAACTCTTCCGCTGGGCGAGCTATAGACGCCGCGCACCGATAGGGTAAGGCGGCGGCTTGAAATTGGTGCTATATTCAGGTTGAGTTGTTTAATGCTAGTACGGGAGGCTGATATGGGGCTGTTCAAGAAGAAAAACCCGCAGGATGCCTTTGATCCCGATGTGTTTACCATCACGGATACGATTTTGGACCCGCCGCGGTTTACGTTTTTGCCGGCTATCTACCAGGATGCCACGCATCGCAAATGGGCCGTACATCAGCGCGGCGGCGAGCCGAAGATTTTTGACTATGCGGACGTGTTGCAGTGCGAAGTGGCCGAGGCGGGCGATCCGGAGGCCGAAGAAGCGGTCTCTAAACAGGAATTTGCCCAGCGTATCCTGGCAAATCCTGCCAAGGCAGCAAAAATAAATGCTGCCAAGCGTAATATGTGTCTTGGTATGGGCGTTGTTGTGGCGGTTCAGACGGGAAAAGACGAGGTTTCCAAATTAGAGATTCCCGTTATGACCGACGAAGTCAAACGCGATTCAAGTCTATATAAGTCGTATCGGAATGTCGCCGAGAAGATCAAGGCAGAATTTGATGCCATGGGAGGGCTGGCCTAATTTTGGCGGCATACGTTTCTGAATGAGGAGTCTGTGCAATGGCAGGCGAATCTTATGCAATTCCCCCCAAAGATCATGCTGTTGAGGGAATTCTTTGGTATATCCAGCACCATCAGCTTGCCGGCGGCGATCGCCTGCCGGCCGAGCGCGTGCTGTGCGAAGAGATTGGCGTTTCGCGTACGGCGTTGCGTGCCGGTATCACGCGGCTTATCTCGTGTGGAACGCTCGAGAGCCGTCGCGGATCGGGCACGTATGTGTGTCCTCCCAAGCCGCTGAACATCTTCCAGGAAACGTATAGCTTTTCCGATGCTGTGCGGACTGCCGGCCTGCACCCCTCTTCTCGTCTGGTTTCCACCGGGACCATCGAGGCGGATGAGGCGCTTGCCGACAAGCTTGGGGTGGCTGTAGGCGCTCCCTTGCTCCGCATGCAGCGCGTTCGACTTATTGAGGGCGAGCCGGCGTCAATCGAGACCGCTCACGTTAACCTGTCCCTGTGCCCATCGCTTCCCGAGCACGATTTTGAGTGTGAGAGCCTTTACGATGTCTTGCTCAAAGAAGGTGGCGTGCGCGTTGAGCATGGACGTGAGCATATCTCCATCTCGCGTTTGAACGTCGAAGAGGCCGAGCTGCTCCAGCAAGAAGAGGGAACGCCGGTGTTCTATGAGAGCTCGATCGAATTTGATAAGGACATGCGTTTTGTGGAGCATTGCAAATCGGTGATTTTGCCCACAAAGTTCCGCTTTGCCGATAACGGCGAAGAGAACGGCATGAGGAGCGTGGCAGGTGAACAATGGCTGAAACAGTAGATGCCACCCCGGTTTATATGCGCATTCGACGCTGCATCGAGGAACGTATCGAGCGCGGTGCATATCCCACGGGTTCCATGATTCCGTCCGAAAAAGACCTCGCCGAGGAATTTGGTACGACACGCTTGACCATCCGAAGCGCTGTCGATGAGCTGGTTCGACGCGGGCAGATTCGCCGTGTTCGGGGAAAAGGTGCCTTTGTGGCGCAGAAAGTACCTGCTTTTTTTGAACGCACGGTCGGTTTCCGTGAATCGGTCCGTGCTTCGGGCGGCGAGCCGTCCGTCCGTATTCTCGCGCGTTCCAAGCGTTATGCGGGGCCATATTACGCCGACCTGTTTGGCATCGCCGAGGACGACCTGCTCTATTCCGTTCGACGCCTGAACTGCATAAACGGTAGCCCCGTATCGATTGAGACGGCGCTGATTCCCTGCCTGCTGTTCCCAACCATCGAAGATATTGACGTGTCGGTCTTCAGTTTGTACGAGACCTATGAGATGCTGGGCCGAAAGCCAGTCATGGCACAGGAAAAGCTCGATATCGAGGCACTGGGCGCACGAGATGCCGGCCTCCTTGGACTGGAACAGGGCGATCTTGTTTTGCTTTTGGAATGCGTGAGCTATGACGCGAGCGGTCAGGCTATCGAGTATGTAAAGTCCTTCAATCGTGGCGATACGGGCGGCTACACCTATACGTACTAGCTGGGGCTTTGCATCGCGCGCGGTAACAGCCGGTCTGTTTGGGCAATTTGACCGACTGTATATACAACCTTACATGGCTCAAAATCGACCGTTCGCCGAAGGGGATAAATTAATCGACAAAGAGGTATCAAAAAGCCGTAACCTGTAACTGTGATTGGTATCAAATACTAATGATTTGTAACGAGGTGAGACGATGAAGATGCTCGATTACGTTCAGCTTGCCCATGTGCGTATGGGGGAGAACCTCGAGCGTTCGTCTGAGCTGGTAGCGCAGCTCGTTGATATTTTCCAGTCCGGTTCTTTTGACGCACTGCGCATCGTTGCTTCGGGTTCGTCGCGCCATGCTGCGGATTGCACCCGCGATTTCCTGCAAGATGCGCTGCAGATGCAAGTGTCCGTTGTGACGCCCGAGGCCTTCGTCGATTTTGAACACACCTATCCGCAGCATGCGCTCAACATCGCCGTCTCGCAGAGTGGTTATTCGACCAATACGATTGCGGCTCTTGATTACATGCGCGCACACGATATGGCTGCAGTTGCGCTCACGGCAAACGTCGAGGCACCCATCAAGGAACACGCCGACATCGTTCTTGACTACGGTGTGGGTGTCGAGTCGGTGGACTTTGTGACTCTGGGCGTCGAGGTTCTCGTTGAGTACCTGGTGCTCTTTGGTATTTACGGCGGTCAGGCGCGCGGAACGATTGACGCCAAGGGCGTTGCTCAGCGTCTTGATGGCCTGCGCGAGGCTATCCAGGCTAATGCCGTGATGTGCAAGACCGCCGAGGCATATGTCCAAGACCACATGCTCGAGCTTTCTGAGCACACGCCCGCTATGGTCGTCGGCAACGGCCCCAACTACGGTGTTGCCGAGGAGGCGGCGCTCAAACTGAGCGAGACCATCAAGATTCCTGCCATGCATCACGAAGGCGAGGAGTTCGTCCACGGTCCCGAGATGCAGATTGTTCCGGGCTACCTGGTGTTTATTGTCGACGATCCGCAGGGGTCGGAGCGTCTTGCGAATATCGCCGATGCGCTATCGAACGTTACGGCAAAAACGGTGCTGCTCACGGCCCATCCCAAGGGTAGGGCTCACGAGGTTGTGGTGCCTCAGGTGGCTCCGCTGCTCAGTGCAATTCCCAATCTCGTGTTCTTCCAGACGATTGCGGCAATAATCGCCGAGCGTCTGAAGTCATGGGACGTTCACCCGTATCTCGATGCTGTCTCCAAGCAAATGGAGGTCAAGGCGGAGGGCTACGAAGAGTCAGTCAATGCGCTTAAGGCCAAAGCGGCCGAGTGTTACGGAATGTAAGCGGGTTTTGATGCCCGTTGGCATGGGGGATGTGGAAACAACCCCAGAAAGGAGAGACAAATGAAGGAAACCGAGAAGATCGAGATCATGCATTTCGACCAGGAGGGCTATCTCGAGGACGGCAAGGCGCTCTACGAGACCGGCAAGAAGATGACCGCGCTCGCCGACAAGGTCGCCGACGAGGGCTACGACGCCGTGTTCCTGATGGGCGTCGGCGGCACCTGGGACGAGCTCATGCAGCTCGAGTACCTCATGAACAAGTTCGGCGACCGCGACCTCGAGGTCTACCTGATCCACGCCGCCGAGTGGAACGTCATGGGCCACAAGCGCATGACCGACAGGTCCGTCGTGCTGACCGCCTCCGAGTCCGGCACCACCCCCGAGGTGCTCGAGGCCGTCGGCAAGATGAGGGAGATGGGCGTGCGCGTCTTCGCCATGACCAACCCCGAGGGCAAGATCGGGCAGGCCGTGGGCGCCGAGAACTGCGTCATGATGGCCTCCGACCACGGCGCCGGCGGCTGCGAGAAGGGCTACTACCTCGCCGACTGCTTCGGCCTGCGCCTGCTCAACCGCCGCGGCTGCTTCCCCAAGTTCGACCTGTTCATCGAGCAGACGAAGGACGTCTGGAAGGACATGCTCGACATCCGCAAGCGCTTCGAGCCGCGCGCCGAGGAGCTCGCCAGGAAGTACGCGCTGGCCGACTACACCATGTTCATCGGCTCGGGCGCGCTGTGGGGCGAGACCATCCTGTACTCCATGTGCCTGCTCGAGGAGATGCAGTGGAAGCGCATCCGCCACATCACCTCGCACGACTTCTTCCACGGCACGCTCGAGCTGCTCGAGCCCGGCGTCCCGGTGTTCTTGTTCATGGGAGAGGACGAGTGCCGCGCCCTCGACGAGCGCGTCCGCGCCTTCCTCACCAGCGGCGTGACCGGCGACGAGGACTACGTCATCATCGACACCGCCGAGTACGCGATCCCGGGCCTGGACGACGACTTCCGCGTCATCGTGTCCCCCTGGATCCTGTCTGTGCTGACCACCGACCGCCTCGCGCGCAACTACGAGCTGGTCACCAAGCACAACCTCAAGTACCGCCGCTACTACCACCAGTTCGACTACTAATTCCATTTGGGGGAAACCGCAATGAGGCAATACATCTTTGCCAGCCACGCGCATTTTGCGACCGGCATCAAAGAGAGCACCGAGCTGCTCTCGGGCGCGCGCGATAACGTCCACGACCTGTCGATGTTTGTCGACGGCCGCACCGACGTCGCCGAGGAGGCCGCCAAGCTCCTGGCGACCTTCGACCCCGCCGACGACGTAATCGTGTGCACCGACCTGTTTGGCGGCAGCGTCAACAACGAGTTCACCAAGATCGTCCAGACGCGCCCCAACACCTACCTGGTTGCCAACATGAATCTGCCGCTGCTGATCCAGCTGCTCTTTTCGGACCAGGAGGCTCCCGCCGATCAGGTTATCCGCGAGATCCTCGCGGCTGACGACACGCGCGTCAAGTTTGTCAACGACCTGCTGACCGATGCGGATGACGAGGAAGAGTTCTAGTCACCGCCTGCTATTAATGGGGCCGGGTTTCCGGCATGAGACCTTTGGGGGTCAATCATGATTCAACTGCTTCGCGTCGACCATCGTCTGCTTCATGGCCAGGTGGCCGTCTCTTGGGTCCAGGGCTTGGGCTCCGACTGCATCTTCTGCGTTGGCGACAAGGTTGCCAACGATCCCGTCTGGAAGACTACGCTCAAGATGGGAAAGCCGGCCAACGTCAAGCTCGTCATCAAGGACATGGAGCACGCCATCGAGGCCATCAACTCCGGTGTTACCGATAAGTACAAGATGATCATCTGCGTCGCCAGCATCGCCGAGGCCAAGCAGCTTGTCGACGGCTGCCCGCAGATCACCTCCATCAACCTGGGCAACACCAAGTCCAAGGACGAGCAGCGTCCCGATGCCCGTAAGATCTCCCGCCAGATCTTTGTGACTGCTGCCGAGGAAGAGGACATTCGCGAGCTCGTCGGCCGCGGTGTCGAGGTCGAGATTCGCGCTCTGGCCGACGATCCCAAGGTCGATGCCCTAAGCGCCCTCTAATTGGGAACCACGGGCGGCGCGCACGGCGCCGCCCCTATTCGTGGGCGTACCGGATAAACGCTTTACCCGTTACCCCCATCTACCGTTCACCGGGAGTACACGCCCGTTGAGCGATTGGTATTAAATAGTTTTCGCATGACTATATAATTGGTATCAAATCATTTGCACCGGTTTAGGTGTTAACAGCACACCGGTACAAGCTGGATCTGTCTGGGCGATTGTCGGCATGGAAAAGGGCGCGCTGACAAGTCGGGAATCGCCGCGCGGATCCAAGAGGGATCAAAGGGAGGAACAATGCTTGTTCAAGCGATCCTCATCGGACTTATCGCTGCCTTCGGTAAGCTCGATTATCAGCTCGGTACGCTCTATGCGTTCCGCCCGATCGTTCTGTGCCCGCTCGTCGGCATAGTCCTCGGGGACCTGCAGTCCGGCCTCGCCATCGGTGCGAGCCTCGAGCTGCTCTTCATGGGTTCTATCTCCATCGGCGCTTACGTGCCGCCCGATGAGACGATTGGCGGTGTGCTCGCCTGCGCCTTCGCTATTCAGCTGGGTCAGAGCACCGAGGCCGCTATCGCGCTCGCGATGCCCATCGCCACTCTGTGCCTGGCCATTAAGAACGTCGTCAACGCCGGTATGCCCCTTCTGGTCGACCGTGCCGACGTCTTTGCCAGCAAGGGTAACCTCAAGGGTATCTACGCTATGCACTGGATTATCGGTCTCGTGATTGTCGTCCTGGCCTTTATCCTGTGCTCGGTCTCCTTCTATCTGGGTGCCGACGCTGTTCAGGGCCTGCTCGACTTCATCCCGACGTTCGTCCTCGATGGCTTTGGCGTCGCAGCCAACATCCTGCCTGCCATGGGCTTCGCCATGCTCGGCCGTCTGGTGCTTACCAAGCAGCTCGTGCCGTTCTACTTCCTGGGCTTCCTGCTGTGCTCCTATGCCAACGTGCCCGTCCTCGGCGTCGCCCTGATCGCAATCATCATCGGCATCGACAAGTACGACCTGCTGGGCCTTGGTGGCGCCCAGTCCCAGCTTTCTGTGGAAGGGGATGAGGACGATGACTTCTAATTCCGAGAACCAGATTACTCGCTCCGACCTCATTAAGAGCGCCGTGAACACCGGCGCCCTGGGCATGGAATTCTCCTGGACCTACTACAAGCAGATGAACATTGCCTTCTGCCTGATGGTCGCCAACATGCTCAAGAAGATCTATGCCGGCCGCCCCGATGATTACGCCGAGGCCCTGCATCGTCACAGCGCATTCTTCAACATCACCCCGCAGCTCGCTCCCTTCGTGGGTGGCATCGCGATGGCCATGGAAGAAAAGGTCGCTCGTGGCGAGGTTGAGCCCGAGAGCGTCAACGACATCAAGGCCGCCCTCATGGGTCCGCTTTCCGGCCTGGGTGACTCCTTCTTCCTGTCCACCCTGCGCGTCGTCGCCGCTGCCGTGGGCATCAGCCTGTGCCAGGCCGGCAACGTCTTTGGCCCCATCGCCTTCCTGCTCGTCTACAACATCCCGGCGTTCCTGATTCGTATCTTTGGCGCTATCAAGGGTTATGAGCTAGGCATTGGCTTCCTCGACGAGGCTCAGAAGACCGGCCTGATGCAAAAGATCATGGCCTGCGTCGGCATTGTCGGCGTTATGGTCGTCGGCGCCATGAGCAAGGACATGTTCTGGGCTTCGTTGCCCATCGCCATTGGTCAGGGCGACTCCGCTCAGACTCTCCAGGACATCCTGGACGGCATCATGCCCGGTATGCTCGGTATGGCCGCCTTCTGGCTCTACTACTGGCTGCTCTCCAAGAAGATCAACCCGATGGTCCTGATCCTCTGCACCATGGTCGTGGGCATCATCGGCGCTTACTTTGGCGTGCTTGCCTAATATGTTCGAATCGCGCTTCCATCGCGTCTAACGGTTGCGTCGATCTTTGGGGGGCTTGTCGCATCTGCGGCGGCCCCCTGTTTTTTAAAACTCCGTACGAAAGGGGAGGGCTATGGTCGTACCCGAGCTTTCGCTCATGAACATCAACCATCGTTACTACAGCATCGAGACGTTTTTTAAGGCTGCAGGTGAGGCCGGCTATCGCAATATCGAGCTGTGGACCGGCTCGATGCACCTGTATGTGGATTGCCATGAGCACGATTCGGTGGATAAGATTCGCGATCTTGCCGCCCAATACGGTATCAAGATCGTGTGCGTGTGCCCCGAGCAGAACAACCCCAAGCCGTGGAACGTCGCGGTGCGCGGTGAGGCGGGCCAAAAACGCATCCTCTCGTACTTTAAGAATGTGATCGACGTTGCCGTTGAGTTGGGCGTGCCGCAGATTCTGGTGACGAGTGGTTGGGCCTATCTGGACGAGCCAGCTGAGGACGCCTGGTCCCGCAGCGTCGCCATGCTGCGCTCGGTGTGCGACTACGCTGACACACGCGGTATTCGCGTCGCGCTCGAGGCACTGCAGCCGTCGGAGTCCGTGCTGGTCAATACGGCACAGGATGTCGCGCGCATCCTCGAGGCGGTCGATCGCCCCAACCTGAAGGCATGTATCGACTTTGGCGCCATGGAAGTTGCCGGCGACACAATCGACGGCTACTTTGAGGTTTTGGGCGACAAGATCGTTCACACCCACTTTGTCGATGTGGGCGGTGGCACGACGCATCTTGCCTGGGGCGACGGCGAGCGTGATATGCGTGCCGACCTCGAGGCACTCATGCGCCACGGCTATACGGGCTATGTCTCGGCCGAGACGTGTGACGGCCGCTACTATCAGGATCCGTCCAAGGCGACGACTCAGGTTATCGAGATGTATCGCCGTGTGACAGCGGAGATGGAAGCCGAATAACTAAACTGCGCGGTTGCGCCGGAAACGCTTGGGCGGGTCTGGCGCAACGCTTTTATAGCTGGCGAGTTGTGGGGAGCCCGTTGGCAGTAGCGCTCGAAATAGACAACTATTGGCGTTGTAATACCACTCGGGCGAGGAAACCGACCGTTCGCCGCAAATCTCCGTGAGTTTGGATTGGTATTAAATAACAAGCAATCGTATGGCTATAATTGGTATCAGCAAGAAGCGCGATGTATAGAATTGCGCACATGTGATGGGAGGACACACATGAAGGAGACCGAGAAGATCGAGATCATGCACTTCGACCAGGAGGGCTACCTCGAGGACGGCAGGAACGTCTACGAGGCCGGCAAGCGGATGACCGCCCTGGCCGACCGCGTGCACGAGGAGGGCTACGACGCCGTCTTCCTGATGGGCGTCGGCGGCACCTGGGACGAGTTCATGCAGCTCGAGTACCTCATGAACAAGTTCGGCGACCGCGACCTCGAGGTCTACCTGATCCACGCCGCCGAGTGGAACGTCATGGGCCACAAGCGCATGACCGAGAAGTCCGTCGTGCTCACCGCCTCCGAGTCCGGCACCACCCCCGAGGTCCTCGAGGCCGTCAAGAAGATGAAGGAAAAGGGCATTCGCGTCTACGCCATGACCAAGCCTGAGGGCCCCATCGGCCAGGCTGTCGGCGCCGAGAATTGCGTCAAGATGGCTTCCGATCATGGTAACGGTGGCTGCGAGATGGGCTACTACCTCGCCGACTGCTTCGGCCTGCGCCTGCTCAATCGCCGTGGCTGCTTCCCGCAGTTCGATAAGTTCATCGAGCAGACCAAGGACGTTTGGACCCACCTGGTCGACATCCGCAAGAGCTTCGAGCCGCGCGCCGAGGAGCTCGCCAAGAAGTACGCCCTGGCCCCCTACACCATGTTCATCGGCTCCGGCGCCCTGTGGGGCGAGACGATCCTGTTCTCGATGTGCATCCTGGAGGAGATGCAGTGGAAGCGCACCCGCTACATCACCTCGGCCGACTTCTTCCACGGCACCCTCGAGCTCGTGGAGCCCGGCGTCCCGGTCTTCCTGTTCATGGGCGAGGACGAGAACCGCAAGCTCGACGAGCGCGTCCGCGCCTTCCTGACCCGCGGTGTGACCGGCGACACCGACATCAACATCATCGACACCGCCGAGTTCGCGATCCCCGGCCTTGACGACGAGTTCCGCGTCATCGTGTCTCCGTGGATCCTCTCCTCGCTGATCACCGATCGCCTTGCCGCTTACTACGAGACGGTCACCAAGCACAACCTCAACTACCGTCGCTACTATCACCAGTTCGACTACTAAGAGCAAATAACGTTTGTGTAATTGGGCCTCGCTCCTATATGGAACGGGGCCTCGCTTGGGTTGGAGAGTAATTATGAGCTATCCCCAGCTTGCCGTCATGAATATCAGCCATCGTTATTTTGACCTTGAGGAGTTCTTTTCTTCGGCGTCGGCTTCGGGCTACACGTGTTGCGAGCTTTGGACCGGGGCGATGCATCTGTATGTCGATTGCCATGGATACGATTCGCTCGAGCAGGTGCGGGAGCTGTCACACCGGTATGGGGTTCGAATTGTGGGGCTTTGTCCCGAACAGAACAACCCCAAGCCGTGGAATATCGCGGCGCGCGGGAATGAGGCGCGTGCCCGCACGCTCGCGTACTTTAAGAACGTTGTAGATATCGCGGCGGAACTTGGAGCCGAGCAGGTCATGGTCTCGAGCGGCTGGGCATTTTTGAACGAGCCGATCGAGGACGCGTGGGGTCGCAGCGCCTCGATGCTGCATGCGATTGCCGAGCATGCGGGAGAGTGCGGCGTGCGACTGGTGCTCGAGGCCCTACAGCCGGTTGAGTCGATGATCGTGAACTCGGCGGCCGATACGAAGCGCATGATCGAGGCAGTTGATCATCCGGCACTTAAGGCATGTCTGGATTTGGGCGCTATGGCGGTGGCAGGGGATACCATCGACGATTATTTCGATCTGCTTGGCGATGATGTCGCCCACGTGCATTTTGTCGATGTTGCGGCAGACGGCACGACGCATCTTGCTTGGGGTGACGGCGACCGCGATATGCGCGCCGACCTAGATAGGCTGGTGGCGCGCGGCTATCGCGGAGTTGTTTCGGCCGAGACCTATGACTGGCGCTATTTCGCCAATCCCGCGGCAGCCGATGCGCAGGTTATGGCGGAGTACCGACGCGCGATTGGCGCCTAAGTGGGACAGGGCGCCGAGTTGGCGTTTGACGCTTTTTGAGAAACGGGACGTGCTTTCCGCTTGAGGCTTCTGGCGGAAAGCACGTCCCAGAACAGGCGCTCAGAATGGGACACACTTTCCGCTGAGGACCTCAACCGGAAACCGCATCCCAGTTTTTGGCTGGCGGGCGGGACGCGCTTTCCCCTATGTTTCCAAATGAATACGCTATGAGCCGAGGAGGACGATTCTCCCCGCAAACACTCTAGTATGCTAAAGTACCCAGAAGACCGGCGGAGCTATGCCGGTCTTCTGCTCTATATGAAACACAGCATGAGGAGGCTCACCAGATGACGGCCACACCGTGGGGATTCCGGGACATATTGCCCGAGGAGGCTCAGGCGCGCGAGGAGATCGCATGTACGGTGAAGGGCTGCTTTAGGGAGCATCATTACCTGCCGGTCGAGACGCCGCTGCTCGAGGACAAGAGTTCGCTCGAGGAGGGCGGCCGCATCGCGGACACGCCGTTTAAGCTCTTTGACGATGATGGCCGCCTGCTGGTGGTCCGTCCTGACAACACGTTGCCGATCGTGCGCCTGGTTTCGACCCGCATGCGTGCGGCCGACCTGCCCCTGCGCCTTCGCTACGAGGCGCCGGTGGTTCGTGAGTGCCAGCGCAATGCCGGCGGCTCGCGTCAGTTTACACAGCTGGGCTTTGAGCTTATCGGTGCGGGCGATACCGCGGGCGATGTCGAGATCGTCTCGCTGGTGGCGGAGGCCGTGCGCAAGCTGGCGCTGCCCGATGCACGCATTATCGCAGGTAGCGTGCGTCCGTTTAAGGAGTTGCTCGCGGCCTGTGAGGACCGCGAACTGGCTGCCGAGGCATTGCGTTGCGTGCACGCTAACGACTTTGTGGGCCTCGATGCCCGCGTGGCGGCAAGCGTCGAGTCCGAGGCCGTCAAGGCCGCCATTAGCGAGTTGCCGCGTCTGCACGGTGGTGCCGAGGTGCTCGACCGCGTCGATACGCTGCTGGCAGCGGCGGGCATTGTCGCGCCGCTCACGCGCGAGCTGCGTGCCCTGGTCGAGGGCCTGGCCCCCGAGGAGGCCCAGGTGCTGTCGTTCGACTTCTCCATCATGAACTCGTTTGATTATTACACGGGCCTGGTCTTTAAGGCCTATGCCGGCGGCTTGCCCGATCCGGTCGGTTCGGGCGGACGCTATGACTCCATCTTTACCGGCGCATTTGGCGACGGCATCGAGGTGCCGGCGGCGGGTTTCGCCTTTTCGCTCGAGCGTCTGGAGGCCGCGCACGATCAGGTGACGGCCGGGGTCACGCAGCTCGGAGACGTCCAGGCC
>URRN01000030.1 GCA_900550185.1 uncultured Collinsella sp. | reverse complement strand
TGGCCTCGGGGTCGTCCAAGTGCTCCAGTGAGCTCACGGGTGTGGCACCCAGCAGCTCGCTCAGGCAGACGCGGGCTTCGTGCGACCGGTCCAGGTTAGTGTGGAGCGAGATAATGCTCACGCCGCAACGCGCTGCCTCGTAGAGCGCCGCGCTGCATTGGGGGCGTGCGGAATCCGACGGACAAAACGCCTCGGGCGCCTTGATATAGATGGGATGATGCGTCAGCAGCACGTTGGCGCTTGCTTCTTGGGCGCGGCGAACATTAGCCTCAGTCGCATCGAGTGCGCAGGCAACGCCGGTGATCTCCGCGGCCGGATCGCCAACGGAGAGTCCTACGTGGTCCCAGGGCTCGGTGTCCGTCTTGGGATAGCGTGCCAGTAGCGCGCGCTCGAGCTCGGCGACGATCATGCGGCACCTGCGATCGAGAGCAGCGTCTGGGCAAACTCGTCCAGATCGTCCGGATTCACGCGGTCGTCAAAGGAAATGCGCAGTGCACCTAGTGCCTGCTCGCGACCAATGCCCATGGCGCTGAGCACATGGCTCGGGTCCATGCTGCCGCTCGAGCACGCCGAGCCGGCCGAAACCTCAAAGCCGGCGGCATCGAGCTTGACGATGAGCTCCTCGGAGTCCATGCCATCAACGTAGATCGACACCATGCCCGGCAGGCGATCGGCCTGTGCGTAGTCGCCCATGGTGGCATGAATACGCGGATGAGCCGTAAGCGTGGCGTAGAGCTTGTCGGAAAGAGCTTGCAGCGTCGTACGCTCCTGGGCCACGCGGGGCGCCAACGTGCGGGCGGCAGCGGCAAAGGCCAGCTGCGTGCGCAGGTCCTGCGTGCCGGCGCGACGTCCGGCTTCCTGTCCACCGCCAAAGATGCGCGGACGCAGCGGCGTGCGGTTTTTAAGGTAGAGAGCGCCGGATGCCACGGGGCCACCGATCTTGTGCGCGGCAACCGTCATAGCATCGACGCCCAGCTCGGTGACATCGAGCGGAATATGCAGATACCCCTGGATGGCATCGGTGTGGAACAGGGCGCCAACGGTATGCGTGGCCGCGGCAAGCTCGCGGATGGGCTGCACCACGCCGGTCTCGTTGTTGGCAACCATGATGCTCACGAGCGCCACGTCGTCGCCTAGCAGCTCGACAAGCGCGGCAGGCTCAATGTAGCCCATGTGGCAGGGCTGCACCAGGTCGACGGTAAAGCCGGCGGCACGCAGCAACGGCAGGTTGTCCAGAATCGAATCGTGCTCGATGGCCGAAACGATTACACGATCGCGCTTGCGATCGCGCTTGCGATCGCGCTGACGAGCGCCCTCGGCAAGACCGAGCAGCGCCAGCTGGTTGGCCTCGGTGCCGCCGTTGGTAAGGATGATCTCGGACGGGCGAACGCGTGCACCAAAGCTACGGGCGATCTCGCGACGGGCGACTTCCAGGCGTGCGGCGGCCTTGCGGCCAAGCGAGTGCAGCGAGTTGGGGTTGACGCCGGCAAGCTCGCTGTCGTCGTACTCGCGCTGCGCAAGGAGCGCCTCGGCGCGCATTGGCGTCGAGGCGGCATAGTCAAGATTCACGGGTATGCGGTTTTGACCTGCGGTCATAAGGGTTTATGCCTCCTGTGCGGCCTCGTTGCCCAGCTTCTGCAGCAGCGCAACCTCGGCAGCGGGATCTTCGGACTTAAATACGGCAGAACCGGCCACCAGGACATTTGCGCCGGCCTTGACGACCTCGGCGATGTTTTTGGAAGAGATGCCGCCGTCGACTTCGATCAGGGGCGACACGCCGTGGTGCTCACACATGGCCGTAAGCTCGTGCAGCTTTGAAATGGTGCCCGGGATAAAGCTCTGACCGCCAAAGCCCGGGTTCACGCTCATGAGCAGCACTATATCGACGACGTCGATGATGCTCTCGAGCACGCACACGGGGGTGGCGGGGTTGAGCACCACGCCGGCCTTGACACCGCGCTGCTGCAGATGGGTGAGCGTGCGGTGCAGGTGCGTGGAAGCCTCGTAGTGCACGGTGATCATGTCGGCACCGGCGTCGGCGTACCAATCAACGGTCTCGTCGGGGTTCGACACCATCAGGTGCGCGTCGACCGGTACAGCGGTGGAGCGCTTGACGGCCTTGAGGATGTCAACGCCAAAGGTGAGGTTGCCGGTAAAGTGACCGTCCATGACGTCGAAGTGCACGTAGTCGGCACCGGCGATCTTGTCGAGTTCGCCCTTGAGGTTGGCCATGTCGGCCGAGAGGACGGACGGAGCGATTTTAATGGAACCCATGGTAGTAGCCTTTCTGCACTAGTCGGTGAGTCCGTAGAACTCTTGGGAGGGTACGCGGTCGGTAAGAATCTCGAGCGCCCTATCCAAAGTAACACCGTTGTAGAGCGTTTGCTCCACGGCAAAGGTGAGCGGAATGTCAACGCCCAGTGAACGGGCGAGCTCGCTGACGCTGCGGGCCGCGACGGCGCCCTCCACCACCATATGCGTGCGCGCTTGGTACTCGTCGAGCGAAACACCGTGGGCAAACTCGAAACCAAAGGTGCGGTTGCGCGAATGCTCGGAGGTACAGGTGGCAATGAGGTCGCCCATGCCTGCAAGCCCCATGCAAGTCATAGCTTGACCGCCGCGGGCGTGCACCAGACGGCTGATCTCGGCCAGGCCGCGCGTCATGATGAGGGCGAGCGTGTTGTCGCCTGCGCCCGAACCGGCGGAGATGCCGCACACGATGGCGATGACATTTTTCATGGCGCCGCAGACCTCGACACCGGTCATGTCCTGCGACAGGTAGATGCGGAATGCCGTGGACAGGAGCAGGTCCTTAAAGGTCTCCCCTATCTGCGGATCTTCGCTGGCGATGACGGCGGCCGAAAGCCCGCCGCGGCAGATCTCCTCGGCATGGTTGGGGCCCGAGAGGGCCGCCACGCGCGCCTCGTTGCCGATCTCGCTGGCGATGACCTCGCTCATGAGCAGGCCGGACTCGGGCTCAATGCCCTTGGTGAGGCAGAGCACCGGGGTATCGGCGGCGATAAAGGGCGCGGCCTGGTGGCACACGCTGCGAAGGTGCGTCGAAGGAACGGCAAAGATGATGGCCTCGGCGCCGTCGAGCGCCTGCACGAGCTCGGTCGTGGCGACGACGTTGCCGGGCAGCTCGTAGTCCACCAGATACCGGGGGTTGCAGTGCTCGCCATTGATGCCGGCGGCCGTCTGCTCGCTATGGGCCCACATGGTCACGCGCTCGGTTCGCGCGGCGGCAAGGCCGGCGACGGCGGTTCCCCAGGAGCCGGAGCCAATCAGCGCAACATTCATGACTCTCTCCTACTTATCGTCGGGCTCGGTGACGCGCTTAGTAAACGAGAGCTTGGACTCCTTACCCGTCATGAGCTTTTTGATGTTCGCACGATGGGCCCACACCACGGTGATGCCGATTAGCGTCATGCAAAACTTAAGTCCCAGGCTGCTGTACGGAAAGACCGCGCAGGCGGCGATGGGAAGACCGATGGCCGCGGCAAGCGAGCCCACCGACACAAACTTGGTGATGGCGACGGCCACGATAAACATGCCCAGCAGCGACAGGCCAATGGGCCAGTACCAGGCGAGGATGACGCCCAGACCAACCGCGATACCCTTGCCGCCATGGAAGTTGAGGTAGGGCGAGAAGATATGGCCCCACACCGCTGCCAGGCAAATGACGCCGAGCATCCAATCGCCGGGGGCTCCGGGCGCCATGATGCTTACGGGGAAGCCATAGCCCACGCCCGCGATGAGCGGACGGGCGATAAGGACACAGATGGCGCCCTTAAGGCAGTCGAGCAGCAGGGTGAGCGCGGCCACCTTGGGGCCGGCCACGCGCAGGGCGTTGGTGGTGCCGATGTTGCCGGAACCCGCCTTGCGAATGTCGGTGTGGTTGAACACGCGGCCCAAGATCAGGCCAAACGGAATCGCCCCGATAAAGAACGAGACCACGGCGCAGATGGCGGTCAGCAGAATCGGATTATGCATCCTTTTGCTCCTTCTTCCTAAAGAAGAGTCGAATGGGCGTGCCGGAAAAATCGAAGGTCGAGCGCATGCGGTTCTCGACGTAGCGCTGGTAGGTGTCGTTGACCAGGTCGCTGTGGTTGACGAAGAACGTGAACGTCGGCGGGTTGACGCCCGTCTGGGTCACGTAGTGCATGCGCAGGCGGCGCTTGCCGTCCACCACGGTATGACCGAACTCGCGCAGGTCGGTGAGGAACGTGTTGAGGCGCGAGGTGCTGATCTTCTGCGAGCGCGTCTTTTCGGCGGCGTCGACCATTGCCCAGATCTTCTCCACGCTGCGGCCGGTCAGGGCCGAGATGCGCAGATACTGGGCCCAGGGAGCCATGACGCCCAGACGGCGGTCGACGGTCTCCATGCAGGCCTCGCGCTTGCGGTCGTCGTCGAGCAGGTCCCACTTGTTGAGCAGCACCACGACGGCGCAGCCGCGCTCGATGGCCAAGCCCATGACCTTCTGGTCCTGCTCGGTAACGCCCACGGAGGCGTCGACGACGAGCAGCGCCACGTCGGCGCGATCGATGGCGCGCAGGCCGCGGACCATCGAGTAGTACTCGATATTCTCGTACACGGTGCTCTTCTTGCGAATACCAGCGGTGTCAACCATGCGGTAGTGCTTGCCGTTGCGCTCCACGACGGTGTCGATGGCGTCGCGCGTCGTGCCGGCAATGTTGGACACGATAGAGCGGTCGGCGCCCAGGATGCGGTTGAACAGCGAGGACTTACCGGCGTTGGGGCGGCCGATGATGGCCACGTTCAGCGCATCGGGGAACTCGTCGGCGACCTCGTCCTCTTCCTCCGGAAGCAGGGCCACGATATCGTCGAGCAGGTCGCCCGTGCCATGACCATGCAGGGCCGAGAGCGGCGTGGGCTCACCGATGCCGAGCGAATAGAACTCCCAGATGCTGTCGTTTTCGCGATCGGGGTTGTCGAGCTTGTTCACCAGCAGAAAGACCGGCTTGTCGCAGCGCTTGAGCATGCGGGCGACCGACTCGTCCTCCTCGGTAACGCCGGTGCGGCCGTCGACCACAAACAGGATGACGGCGGCTTCCTCGGCGGCGGCGAGCGCCTGGTCGCGGATGGACGTGGCAAAGACGTCGTCGCTCTTGAGCGGCTCGATACCGCCCGTGTCGACGATGGTGAACTCGCGGCCGTTCCAATCGGCCGTGTGATACGAGCGGTCGCGAGTGACGCCGCGAGACTCGTGGACGATGGCGTCCGAGGTCTGGGCCAGGCGGTTAACGAGCGTGGACTTGCCCACGTTGGGGCGTCCGACGACGGCGACGATAGGTTTCATCTGCTCTCCTTTAATGGGTAGGGTCAGCGGAATTAGTAGAGTCGGCAGGCACAATGCCAAGGATGTGCTCCAGGGTATCGAGCAGCTCATGCGGCATGGTCGACACCACATGAACCTCAGCGCCGCGACTGGTAAGGCTTGCGAGTAAATCGTCACGATGATACTCGTCAAGCGTCATGCCGTCAGCGTTGAACATGAGCTTAGGCACAAAGAGCATAACCCCCGACAGATCTTGGGGCAGCTGCTCCAGAATGTCACACGCGACGATGAGGCCGGTCACGTCCACGTTGCCGCCAAAGTAGCGGTTCTTGATGGCTGTGACGGTGCCGCCGAGACCATGCGGCGACTCCAAAAAGCGTGCCACGGTGTCTCGCGCGCTGGCGCCCGAGAGGCACATCAGGTGCTGGCCACGGGCGGCGATGGCCTCGCGGACGCGGGCCAGTCGCTCGGCATCGGTAGTCAGCACGTCGTCGGTCTCGTCCAGATACGAGCGGATCATGCCGATGCCGTCGTAGTACTGCGGATAGCCGTCGTAAAAGTCTGCCTCGGGAGGATCGATGCCGGCGTCCAGATAGAACTCGTCGCTCATCTGGAAGGTGTGGCGGCCAAAGCGTTCGTAGGCACGATCCTGGTAGGGACGGATCATGGCAATGGTCTCGCGCGCCAGTTCGGGCTTGTCGCTGTATGACCAGCTAAAGCGGTTTTGGTGTTTGGTAAAACCGAGCGGCACAATGCCCAGGCTTGTGATTTGCTCGTGCTCCTCGCAAAAGCGCAGGGTCTTTTCCAGCTCCTCGCCGTCGTTCATGCCGGGGCACAACACGATCTGCGCGTGAATCTCGATGCCGGCGGCCATGATGGTCTCGAGTACGTCCATGCCTCGCTGGGCGTTACGGCCCATCATACGACGGCGGACGTCGGGGCTCACAGCGTGGACCGACACGTTCATGGGACTCATGTTGCGCTGGATGACGTTTTGCACGTCCTCGTCGGTGAGGTTCGTAAGCGTGACAAAGTTGCCTTGCAAAAAGCTTAGGCGATAGTCGTCGTCGCGAATATAGAGCGTGGAGCGGCCGCCCTTGGGGAGCATGGTCATAAAGCAGAACACGCAGGCGTTGACGCAGGTACGCATGCCGTCGAAGATGGGGCCATCGAACTCCAAACCCCAATCCTCGCCGGGAAAGCGGTCGAGCTCGACGGGGGTGACGGTGCCGTCGCGCGGGTCGAAAACCTCGAGGTCGACGGTATCATCGTCGGCCTCCCAGAGCCATACGATCATGTCGGTGAGCGCCTCACCGTTGACCGTGAGCACGCGCATGCCCGGCTCGATACCCACATCCCACGCGGGCGATTCGGGACGCACGTTCTTTACGAGCGCGCCCTCACCCGGCTCGGGGTCGCGGCTGCGCCCGTAATCGGCCACCTCGGCGGCGTATGCGGGTACGGTCTGGTCCATGGTTAGCGGCAAAGCTCCTTGATGCGCTCGACGGCGCGCTCGATGTGTTCTTGCGGGGTGGAGGCTCCGGCGGTGATGCCGATGTGGTGAGCGTCGGTAAACCACGCGGCTTGGAGCTCAGAAGCTTCCTCGATGTGATACGTGCGCTCGCAGGCGTCTGCGCAAATCTGCGCCAGGCGGCGGGTGTTGCCCGAGTTCTTGCCGCCCACGATGACCATGCAGTCGCAGCGGTTGGCAAGTGTGGCTGCTGCCTGTTGACGCTCACTCGTGGCGGCGCAGATGGTGTTGATCACGCGCAGCTCCTGCACGCGCGGGGTGATAGCAGCCACGACCTCGGCCAAGTTCTGCGCAGTCTGGGTGGTCTGCACAACCAAGCCCACTTTACCCTTGAGCGACAGCGCGTCCGCATCGGCAGCGCAGCTCACGACCTGCGCGTCATCGCCGGCGTGGCCCAGGATGCCCTCGACTTCGGGGTGGCCCGGCTCGCCCACGACGATCACGCGGTAGCCCTCGCGCACCAGGCGCTCGGCCGCCACGTGGACCTTCTTCACGTAGGGGCAGGTGGCGTCGACGACGTTAAGGCCACGCTCGCGAGCGGCATCAATGACCTGCGGCACCACGCCGTGGGCGCGGATGATCACGGTGCCCGATGCGGCATCGTCTAGGGTCTCAGCCAGACCGACGCCTGCCTCGGCGAGCTCGCGCACCACGATGGGGTTATGGATGAGCGGACCCAGCGTGTGGACCTGAGCGCTCTCCCCTGCCTGCGGCGCGGCGGCCAATGCCATGTCGAGCGCGCGCTGCACGCCGTAGCAGGTGCCGGCGTAAGCTGCAATCTCGATGGTGGGCGCGGTGGCTTGGTCGGACGCAGTCGCGGCGGTGTTCGTCACGTTCTCGCTCATGGCTAGAACCTGCCCGGATGCTCGGCGCACAGCTCGTCGCGCATGGCGTATACGCGGCTCATAGCCTCGGACTCAAACCAGGCCAGGCGCTCCGTGCGCCTAAGCCCGGCCGGCGCGTCCGAAAGCGAGACGGCCTTGCCGGCGCGGATCCAGCACTTCTTGGGACGCATGAGTTTTTTGCCCGCAGGCGTGATGTCGGACCAGCCGCAGATGGCGAGCGGGTTGACGGGCGCCTTGCCCATCTGGGCGATGAGCGCAAAACCGCCGTGGACCTCGGGCTTGATCTCGCGCGAGCGGATGCGCGTGCCCTCGGGGAAGATCAGGACGTCCTCGCCGCGCTGCAGCGCATGCTGGGCGGCGCGCAGGCACTTCATGTCGGCGGTGCCACGCTCGACAGGAATGCCGCCCACGCGGCTAAAGGCCCAGCGTACGATCTTGCTCTTGGCGAACTCGGACTTAAAGATGGGGCGAATGCGGCGGCCGCCAAAGAACAACGCCGTCTCCACGGCCAAGAGCTCAGCCATCGAGGTGTGGTTGCAGATGACCACGCTGCCGCGGCCGTCCTGGCGCTCAAACAGCAGATCGGCATATTCGACCTTCCAACGCCACATGAGCTTGGAGAAGGCCCAAAGGATGGCCATGACTACGACGACGGTGCCGCGAATGAGCGCTGGGAACTCTGCGTAGGGGGCGTTGTAATAGTCCTCGGGCGTCTGCTTAAACAGGCGCATGGGCTACCTCCTTTGGTTGATGAGGTCCTCAATAATGCGGACGACCTCGTCGATGGTATGGGCGGTGGAGTCAACGTGCACGGCGTTCTCGGCGGGCACGAGCGGCGCGACCTCGCGGCTGCTGTCAAGCTTGTCGCGCTGCTTAAGGGCGTCGAGAGTCTCGTCGACCTCGGCCTCGAGCTGCTCGGCAGTAAGCGGCTGGGCGTCGTTTTGGTGACGCTGCAGCACGCGGCGGCGGGCGCGCTCGCGCGGGTCGGCGGTCAGGAAGACCTTGACCTGCGCGTTGGGGAACACGACGGTTCCGATGTCGCGACCCTCGGCCACGATATCGCGGTCCTCAGCGGCTCGGCGCTGGTGAATGAGCATGGCGGCGCGCACGCCCGGGTAGGCCGAGACCTTGGATACGTTGGCGTCGACCTGCGGGGTACGAATGGCAGCCGAAGCGTCCTGGCCGTCAATGGTCAGGCGCGTATCCTCGCCGGTGCCGTTGGTAAAGCGAATCTCGATTTGCTTGGCGAGGGCGTCGATGGCCGTCTCGTCGTCCAAATCGATGCCGCGGTCGAGAGCGGCGAAGGTGACGGCGCGATACATGGCGCCCGTGTCGAGCTTGTTAAAGCCCAGCTGGCGGGCGATCTCCTTGGCGATGGTGGATTTGCCGGAACCGGCGGGGCCGTCGATGGCGACGATCATGCAATACTTCCTTTCGATGGTTGACGTGCTGGTATGGTTCGGGGCGCTGGGGCGCGGCGGGTTGCCTAGCCTGTGTAGCGCTCGCGGTAGGTGTTGCGCTTGGGTGCGGAGCCGTGGCTGCCGTGGTGACGCGTGCGGCTGGCGGGCGTGTCTTGGGGCTTGCCGCCGTTGCTCTTGGGGCTCGCCTGCTTGGGCGGGATGCCGCCGGCCTTGAGGATCTGCACCTCGCGGTCGGTGAGCTCGCGCCACGAGCCCTTGGCCACGTCCTTGAGCTCCAGGCCGGCAAAGTTGCAGCGGTGCAGGCGGATCACCGGATGGTGGATCTTGCTCAGCATGCGCTTGACCTGGTTCTTGCGTCCCTCGCGGATGACGACCTCCACGGCGGTGGTACCGGGCTTTACGCCTTGCGGAGCCACGGCCTCTGCCTCGCGTGCGGTGATGATGCGGCAGATAGCCGGCTGGCACAGACCGTCGTCGAGCTCGATGCCGCGACGCAGCGGCGTAAGATCGTGGTCGGACAGCTGCCCGTCCACGAGCGCCTGGTAGGTCTTGTAGACGTGCTTGCTGGGGTGCAGCAGGTCCTGCGACAGGTCGCCGTCGGTGGTAAAGAGCAAAAGGCCCGTTGTGTCGCGGTCCAGGCGACCTACCGGGAAGAGCCCCGGAAAGCGGTCGCGGGGAACCAGGTCCGCCACACAGGGACGCTCCTGCGGATCGCTCATGGTGGTGAGGTAGCCGGTTGGCTTGTAGAGCATCAGGTACACGGCGCCTTGGTTGAGCTTGACGGGCATGCCGTCGACCTCGATATGGTCGCGGTCGACGTCGACCTTGGTGCCCAGCTCGGTTGCGATCTGGCCGTTGACGGTCACGCGGCCGGCGGTCATCAGGTCCTCCGACCCGCGGCGGCTCGCCACGCCCGCGCGCGCCAAAAAGCGCTGCAGGCGCATGGTGTGCGGATAGACGGGCTGGGCGTCGGTTGCGGGTACTTCGCCCGTGGCGCGCGTCTCCCCTACTTCGTTAGTCCTCGTCATGTAAATCCTCCGAGGTCTCGTCGACGACCAGGGTTTCCAGGTCCTCGACTGCCTCAACATCTTCAACATCGGTATCGAGCAGTTCGCGCTCTTCGTCCAGGTCATCGGCCTGCTCCTCGAGCGTGGACTGAATGCTGCGGCCGCTCAGGCGCTCGCGGATA
Source organism: uncultured Collinsella sp. (assembly GCA_900550185.1). GTDB lineage: Bacteria > Actinomycetota > Coriobacteriia > Coriobacteriales > Coriobacteriaceae > Collinsella. Next base: position 4,550 of record URRN01000030.1, on the reverse strand, counting down.
AACTGACGCGACTGCTCGTCGGGGGCAAACTGCTCCAGGTTGGGCAGGTCACGGGTGGAGCGCAGACCGAACTTTTCCAAGAAGGCGTTGGTCGTGCCGTAAATGATGGCCTGACCGCGCTGGGGGTCTCGGCCGAGCTCGCGGACCAGGCCCTTGTCCACGAGTGACGCGATGACACCGTCGGAGTTGACGCCGCGGATGCCCTTGACCACCTCGCGCGTCACGGGCTGGTGGTATGCGATGACGGCCAGGGTTTCGAGCGCCGCTTGCGACAGCTTTTGCGTGTCCCAGCTCAACACATAGGCCTCGACTACGTCGTGGTAGGCGGGGTGCGTAAACAGGCGCCAGCCGCCGGCGACCTCGCGCAGCTGAAAGCCGCGGTTGGCCTCCTCGTACTCAACCTTGAGCCCGGCGAGCAGCGACGCGCACTCGCCGGGGGCGATATCCAGCGCGCCTGCCAGCGCGGGCGCACTCACCGGGTCGCTCGACACCAGCAGAAGCGCCTCGAGGGCGCCTTTGAGGCTGTTTGCCTCTAGCGTGGAAAGGGTTGACATGATTGCGGCTCCTATACGGTGAGCTCGGGGCCCTCGCCGGGCACGTATGCCTCGGCGCCCTCGACGCGGTTGATGCAGATGGTTCCGAAGATCTCGTCCTGGCTCAGCGTGAGCGAGCCGCGCTTGGCAAGCTCAAGCATGGCCAGGAAGGTGACGACGAGCTGCTCGGTGGTGGCGTCGCCGTCCAAGAGCTCGCGGAAGGTGCAGGTCTGGTGCGCCATGGTAAAGCGGTCGACTGAGGCCACGGTCAGGTCGAGCGGCACGCGATGCGGCGCCACATGCTCGGCCTCCAGCAGGAAGGTCTGGCGCTTGCCGTCCAGGTCGGCGCAGATGACGGCCAGGCCGCGCAGGGTGATGCCAGCCAGGTAGTCGGGCATGAGCCCCAGGAACTCGGGGTCGGGGCCGGCCACACGCGGGTGCATGCGGCTTTCGGCCTGCATGCGGGCACCGAGGGCCGCAGCCGCGCCTTTAAACTGCTTGTAGGCGATCAGGCGCTGGATCAGGACCTCGCGTAGGGCGTCCCCGTCGAGCGCGCTAAGTTCTTCGAGGTCATCGTCGATCTCGTCATCGTCATCGGCTTTGCGCGGGGCCTCTTGCGGCACCAACGAGGCGGCCTTGATGTCCAAAAGGGTTGCTGCGACCAGCAAAAAATCGCTCGCCACGTCCAGGTCCAGCGCTTCGATGCGCTCGGCCTCGGCAAGGTACTGCTCGGCCACCTCGCTGATGGAGATGGCGCCGATATCTACTTTTTGGCGGGTTACCAGCTGCAACAGCAGGTCGAACGGTCCGCTGTAGACCTGCGTCGACACGCGATACGACATCTTCGACCTCCTTTGACGGCGCCTTCGCGGCGCGGTTTGGGTGCATGTTACGACCGTTTTGCACGGTCGACCTGTAAGTTTACCTTAGATGCCGGCGATTGCGAAGTTGAGCAGCTGCTCAGCAAGCGGATACACGGTAACGTCGAAATAGCGGCCAATCACGTCGAGTCCTGTCCACATGGGCAGCAGGTACAGCACGATGATAAGGATCGGCATGGCGTATTGCTGCAGGCGGTAGTAGTTGGCGAGCGCCTTGCCTTTGAGGAACGGCACGATGATCGACGAGCCGTCGAGCGGCGGGATCGGGATGAGGTTAAAAAACGCGAGTGACAGGTTGACCACGATAAACGTGGCGCCGAAGTTCATGATCTGTGACGCCGTGGCAAAGGACATGCCGGTATAGAGGCTGCCATATGCCGCGTGCATGAGGGCGGCCGCGAGGCACGCGAGTGCGATGTTCGACGCGGGGCCGGCCACGCTCACCAGGACCTCGTCGCGTTTGGGGTGCTTGAGGTTGTTGAGGTAGACGGGCACGGGTTTGGCGAAGGCGAATACCGGGCCGCCGGCCGCGAGCATGAGCAGCGGCAGGATGATGGTGCCAAACAGGTCGATATGGTTAAGCGGGTTGAGCGACACGCGGCCGCGCGAACGGGCCGTCTTGTCGCCGAGCGCCCAGGCCGCGGCGGCGTGTGCGCTCTCGTGGATCACGATGCCCACGATGACGGCAACGGCGCTGGCGAGCAGGTTCATGAGGTAGCTGCTGGACATGGCGCTCCCCTAGCGGACGCGACGCGAGGCGCGCGTGAGCAGGTAATCGGCCACAAACAAAATGACGGCCACGATAGCGTAATCCAGGCGGAACACACCGCCAAAGGGCGACGTGATGAAGCCATAGCCGGCGATGGCGCTTGGCAGTGCGCGTGAAAGCTCAACGACGAAGCCCACAATCTGCAGCTTGGCAGTGAGGCCGCTAAAGCACAGCAGCACGGTCATCGCGCTCATAAAGATGCCGCAGATGCGACAAGCAATGGCGATGATGCTCATCGCCACGGCAGCGGCCTTACGAGAATTCACGCGCGGTCTCCTCTTCGATTTGGGTGGAAAGCTCCAGCCATTCGTCCTCGAGCTTGGGCAGCTCTTGCTTAAGCCCGTTATATTCCCCCAGCGCGGCGTTGAACTTGTCTTGATCGGCATAAAGCTCTTCGCTCGCCATCAATTCCATAAGCTCGTCATAGCGGGCGCGCTTTTTGTCGAGCTCCGTCTCGATCTTCTTGAGCTGGTTACGCACGCCCTTGAGCTTTTTGTTGAGCGCAGCGCGGGCTTGGGCCTCGGCGCGCTTTTGCTCCTTGGTCTTTTTGCCCTCGGCAGGCTTGGGGGCGGCGACGGGGGTGTCGGCCTGGGCGGCGCTGGCCTTGGCGGACTTGGTCGTGGCCGGCGCGCTCTCCCCTGCCGCCTCGGCGGCGGCGCGGGCTGCGAGGTCCTCGCGCTTGTAGAGGTAGTAGTCGTAATCGCCGTCGTAGACCGTGACTTTGCCGTCGCGGATATCGATGACGCGGTTGGCCACGGCGCGCACCAGGTGCTCGTCGTGGCTGATCAGCACGATGGTGCCGGGGAAGTTTTGCAGGGCGTTCTCGAGCATGTCCACCGAGTCGATGTCTAGGTGGTTGGTGGGCTCGTCCAGGCACAGGAGCGCCTCGGGTGCTACGAGCATCTTGGCGAGCGCCAGACGCGCCTTTTCGCCGCCGGAGAGGACGCGAACCTGCTTTTCGATTGCGTCGTTGTCGCTAAACAGGAAGGCGCCCAGCAGGCTGCGCTGCTGCGGCACGGTCCACTTGGGCGTGACGGTGTCAATCTCTTGCAGGACGGTATTGGACTCGGTCATGCCCTCGAGTGCGTGCTGGGCGTAGTAGGCTACGCCTACGTTGGTGCCCAGGTCCCGGGTGCCGGTGGTGGGCGGCTCCAGTCCGGCGATGATCTTCATGAGCGTGGACTTGCCGGCGCCGTTGGGGCCGACGAGCGCCACGTGCTCGCCGCGGTAGAGCCTGAGGTCGATATCGCTGTAGATGTGTTTGTTGCCGTAGGACTTGGAGACGCCCTCCAGGCCCACGACCATATCGCCGGAGCGCGGTGGGTCAGGGAACTTAAAGTCGATGTGCTTGTGGCCCTCGGGTAGGATGACAAGCTCCTTTTTGATCTGCTCGATCTTGCGGATGCGCTCCTGGGCCTGGGCTGCCTTGGTGGGCTTGTAGCGGAACTTGTCGACGAAGACCTGCATGTGGGCGATGTCGCGCTCCTGGGCGGCGCGCTTGGCGCGCATCTGCTCAAGGTTGTCCTCGCGCTGCTTGAGGTAGCTGCTGTAGTTGCCGGTGTAAGTGGTCACGCGACGATTTTCGAGTGCGGCGACGTGGTCGACGCAAGCGTCCATGAAGGCGCGGTCGTGGCTGACGATGAGGACGGCGCCGTCATAGTTGGCTATAAAGCCGCGCAGCCACTGGACGCTTTCGAGGTCCAGGTGGTTAGTGGGCTCGTCCAGAAGCAGCAGGTCGGGATGGCGCAGGAAGAGCTTGGCGAGCGCGATGCGCATCTGCCAGCCGCCCGAGAACTCGGAGCACGGGCGCTCAAAGTCGGTGACCTTAAAGCCCAGGCCGGACAGGATTTTGCGGGCGTTGCTCTCGAGCTCGTAGCCGCCCAGGTGCTCAAAGCGGTCCTGGACCCGGCCGTACTCGTTGAGGAGTGCGTCGACGTCCTTGCCCTGCTCGGAGAGCTCGGTGATTTGGGCCTGCAGCTCGATAGCGCGCTCGCCCATGCGGCGGATTTCCTTGGCGGCGGCCATGACCTCGGCGAGGATGGTGGTGTCCTTTTGTTCCAGATTAGTTTCCTGCTCTAGGTAGCCCACCTGGCAGTCCTTTGCGTACTGGACCTGGCCGGAGTCGGGACTGTCGATGCCCATGATGATTTTGAGCATGGTGGTTTTGCCGGCGCCGTTGGGGCCCACGAGCGCGAAGCGCTCGCCGGGGTTGATCTGGAAGGACGCGCCGCTAAAGAGGACGCGTGCGCCGAAGCTTTTTTCGATCTTGTCGACCAGGAGGATCATGGTGCCGCCTTTGACCTTGTGTGCCTATATGAAAAAAGGCCCCAACTTGCGTTGGAGCCTCATTCAATGCTCGGGTGGAGA
>URRN01000029.1 GCA_900550185.1 uncultured Collinsella sp. | reverse complement strand
CGAGTTCCGCACGAGCCGGAGAGCACTTAATGTGCTCTCCGTGCGAGCAGGACTGCCCGAGCAGGCAACCTTATGCCTCTCGGGCTGTCCCGGACCAAGCCGCAGCTACGACAGCGCAATACCGCCAAGCCAGCCCCAACGCACGCCAGAGCCAGTGCCATAGAAGCTAATAAACGAATCGAGCGACTTAGACGTAATGGCACCCTCGTTGCTCATAACGATGCCGCCGCCAACGTAGATACCCACATGACCGTAGATGAGGCCCGGAGCACCCGTGCCGCTGTGCGAGGAATCGGCCACGATCATGCCCACCTGCAGCGCCGAGCGATCGGAGCTATAGCACCATGCGTTAAACATATCGCACGCGTTACCGCCAAAGTAGCCAACGCCGGCGTTACGGAAGACATTGGTGACCCACGCCGCGCACCAGTTCTGACCCGGCGAAGGCGTGGAGTAGCACGCGTTGACGACAGCCTGCTGCTTGCCCGAGCCGGCATTCTGCTGCGGAGTTCCGGGCGCGTACGATCCACCACCCGAGCTCGAACCACCCGAGTAGGAATTGTTCTTGTTCGCGGCAGCCGCGGCAGCGGCAGCCTTCCTAGCGGCCTCCTCAGCCTGGGCGGCAGCGAGGATCTCGGAATCGCGCTGAGCCATGAGCTCCTTGACGTCGTCGGAAAGACCGTTCAGCACGGTCTGGACTTCTTGCTGCTTGGCCTGCATGTCCTGCATCTGGGCAGTCTGCTGGTCCTTGAGCTTCTCTAAGTCGGCCTTCTGCGACTCGAGCTCGGTCTTTTGCGCATCGAGCTCTTCCTGGATGGTCTGAATGTCCTCGATGGCGTCGCGGTCGCTCTTGTTGATCTTCTCAACGTAATGCGCGTTGGCGACGAGTTCCTCAAACGAGCCAGAGGCCAGCAGCAGCGACAGGATGTTCGTGCCGCCGGACTTGTAGCTGGCGGCCACGCGATCGGAAAGGTCGTTGCGCTTCTTCTTGAGCTCGGCCTTCTTTTCATCGATCTGGGCCTGCGTGTCGTCAATCTTGCCCTGGACATTCTCGATGTCGTTGAGGGTCTGGGCATTCTTGTTGGCCAGCGCCGCATACTCATTTGCGATGCTGTCGAGCTGGGCCTGAACCTCGTCGAGCTGGGCCTGGGCGGCATTCAGTTTATCGGTGGTTTCTTTGGAAGCCTCCGCCGCATGGGCGCGAGCGGGCAGGCCAAAAAGAACTGCCGCAGAAGCGGCGCCGAACAGGGCCTTGAGGGCAGTGCGGCGCGAGAGCTCCTGGGAAAGGATGGAATCGCTGTTTGGTGACATATGTACTCCGTTACATGTTTATTTATATGTCGCTCAACTCATACATATTAGCGTACATATGGCGCGTCCCAACGATTTCCACGAACGGCAGGAAACTACAAGGTCAGCGGCTCGTAAGCAAATGCCAAAGATCAGGTTATGCGTACGCAAGCTCTTCTGATGAGTACGTTAGCACAATCCTCTGCTTTTCCTACAGCGCACGATTTGGGCGTCCCTGCCTGCGCTATACTCCCCTGAAGAAGTGTTCCTGATTCGATAGGAGACTACATGTCCAAAGCACTCGACCCCAAAGACACCTGCGTCCTCGTTACCGGTGGCGCCGGTTTTATCGGCTCGCACACCGTCGTTCAGCTGCTCGAGGGTGGCTACCAGGTCGTCATCGTCGATGATCTCTCCAACTCCAGCGCCGTCGCCGTCGACCGCGTCAAGACCATCGTGGGCGACGAGGCCGCCAAGAACCTCACCTTCTACGAGGCCAACGTGCTCGACCGCGATGCGATGAACAAGATCTTCGATACCCATCAGATCGACCGCGTCATCCACTTTGCCGGCTTTAAGGCCGTCGGCGAGTCGGTGAGCAAGCCCGTCGAGTACTACCACAACAACATCGAAAACACCCTGGTGCTCATCGACGTCATGCGCAACCATGGCTGCAAGTCCATCATCTTCTCGAGCTCCTCGACCGTCTACGGCGACCCGGACAACCCGCCCGTCACCGAGGAAGACCCCAAGAAGCCCGCAACCAACCCCTATGGCTGGACCAAGTGGATGATCGAGCAGATCCTTATGGACGTCCACACCGCCGACCCCGAGTGGGACGTCGTGCTGCTCCGTTACTTCAACCCCATCGGCGCTCATCCGTCGGGCCTGATCGGCGAGGACCCCAAGGGCATCCCCAACAACCTGGTGCCCTATGTCGCCCAGGTCGCCGTGGGCAAGCTCGAGGCCGTTCAGGTCTTTGGCAACGACTACCCCACCCCCGACGGCACCGGCGTGCGCGACTACATCCACGTGTGCGATCTGGCCTCTGGTCACGTTGCCGCCCTTAACTGGATGAACGGCAAGACCGGCGTCGAGATCTTCAACCTGGGCACCGGCACCGGCACCTCGGTACTCGAGGTCGTCGCCGCCTTCTCCAAGGCTTGTGGCAAGGAGCTGCCCTACGTGATCCGCGAGCGCCGCGCCGGCGACATCGCTGCCAACTGGTGCGATGCCTCCAAGGCCGAGCGCATGATGGGCTGGAAGGCCCAGTACGACATCGCGGACATGTGCCGCGATAGCTGGAACTGGCAGAGCCACAACCCCAACGGCTTCGCCGACGCCGAGTAGCAAAAACCTACATACCGCTCTTGCCCCGATCTCACGTTGTGAGGTCGGGGCTTTTTCATGGCATGTAACCATTCGCCGAAAATCGACCAACTTTTTTATCTTGCCTGTACATGTTTAAACAACATGTTTTACAATAGGCATATCGAATCAGAACATCGGAGGCGGACTGCGCACCCATCGGCAGACCGACCCCACAACAAGAAGGTTGGTGAGCGCATTCATGGAGCGTGCAAGCGGCGTCCTCATGCCCGTCTCATCTCTGCCCGGACCATACGGAATCGGCGGCTTTGGCTGGAATGCCTACGACTTCGTCGATTTTCTCGCCTCGTGCAAACAACATTACTGGCAGATTCTGCCCCTTACGACGACCAGCTATGGCGATTCGCCCTATCAGTCGTTCTCGGCCCGCGCAGGCAACCCCAACTTTATCGACTTTGCCGAGCTTATCGAGGCAGGGTATCTTGAACAGCGCGATATCGATGGCGTGTACCTGGGTTCTGACCCCAGTAACGTCGACTACGGTGCTATCTTTGGCGGCCGCCGTCAGATTCTCGACCGCGCCGCCGAGCGCTTTGCCGCCGACAAGCCGGCCGATTTCGATGACTTTATCCAGGCCAACGAGGACTGGCTCATCCCCTACTGTGAGTTCATGACCGTCAAAGAGGAGTGCGGTCTCAAGGCGTTTTGGGAGTGGCCCGCGGAACTCCGCACCCGCGGCGAAGCTTCCGCCAAGGTCTGCACCGACCATCCGGCGCGTATGCTCTACCACCAGATGACGCAGTACTTCTTCGATCGCCAGTGGAGCCGCCTCAAGGCCTATGCCAACGAGCGCGACATTCTCATCATCGGCGACCTGCCCATCTATGTCTCGCGTGACTCCGTCGAGATGTGGGCGACGCCTGAGCTCTTTAAGATCGATGCCGCCGGCAATCCCGTGAGCGTCGCCGGCACGCCGCCCGACCAGTTCTCGGCCACCGGCCAGTACTGGGGCAACCCCATCTACGACTGGGACGCCATGGAGTCCGACGGCTTCTCCTGGTGGGAGAGCCGCATTCGCGCCGCCCTCGACATGTACGACGTCATCCGCCTGGATCACTTCCGCGGCTTCGAGGCCTATTGGGAGGTGCCGTTCTCCTCGCCCGATTCGTCCTACGGTTCGTGGACGCAGGGTCCCGGCCTCAAGTTCTTCAAGACGCTCAAGGAAAAGCTCGGCACGCTGCCCATCATCGCCGAGGACCTGGGCTTCCTCACCCCCGGCGTCATCGACATGCGCGACAACTCGGGTTTCCCCGGCATGAAGATCCTGCAGTTTGCCTTTGAGGGCACCAACTCGTACTACCTGCCGCACAACTACATTGCCAACACCGTCGCCTACGTCGGAACGCATGACAACGAAACGGCACGCGGCTGGTATGAGGGAACGGCCACCCCGCGTCAGCGCGAGCAGGCGGCCCTGTATACCCACCAGCAGGCAGGCGAGTCCACGGCCGATGCGCTCAACCGCACCATCGCCGCCAGCGTGAGCGACACGTGCATCTACACCATGCAGGACCTGCTCAACTTGGGCAACGAGGCGCGCATCAACACCCCTGCCACGCTGGGCGGCAACTGGACCTGGCGCATGCTCGACGGCGCCATCACCCGCGAGCTCGAGCACAAACTCACCGACTGGACCGAGACCTACTTCCGCATCCCGTCGGAAGCCGAAATCGAGCTTCCTCAATAGGAGCTACCGCGCCCGACCCCTCCCCACCGTGCGGACGCGCTTGCTTTTCCCGCGCGAGGCCACCCCAATCCCCTCGCGCGGGCTTCTTATGAATTGCAGACATGAAACAACCCATCACAGGAGAAAACATGCCCCAAATTAACCTCATGGAACTCGCCGAGCAGTCTTTTGGCACCTCGCTCGAGCAGCTCGACGACCGTCGCATTTACAAGCTGCTGGTCAAACTCGTGCAAGAGCGCTCCGCCGCCTGCCCGCTCAACAACGGCAAGAAAAAGCTCTATTACATTTCCGCCGAATTTTTGATCGGCAAGCTGCTCATCAACAACATGATCGACCTCGGCATCTACGACGAGGTTAAGGACCAGCTCACCGCCGCAGGCCACGACCTCAACAAGATCGAGGAATTCGAGGTCGAGCCGTCACTCGGCAACGGCGGCCTGGGCCGCTTGGCCGCATGCTTCCTGGATTCCATCGCCACGCTGGGCTTGACCGGCGATGGCGTGGGCCTCAACTATCACTACGGTCTGTTCCGTCAGCGCTTTGTCGACAACCAGCAGAAGGCCGTCCCCGACGAGTGGCTCGGTGAGCAGGACATCCTAGTCGACGATGGCCGCTCCTACACCGTCGAGTTCGGCGATTTTGCCGTTACCTCTAAGCTCGTCAACATCGATGTGCCCGGTTACGGCCAGCCCACCAAAAACCGCCTGCGCCTGTTCGACCTGGCGAGCGTCGACGACGGCCTGGTCCCCGGCAGCTCCATCGACTTCGACAAGACCGAGATCGCCAAGAACCTCACCTTGTTCCTCTACCCCGACGATTCCGACGAGCAGGGCCGCCTACTTCGCATCTATCAGGAGTACTTCATGGTGAGCAACGCCGCCCAGCTCCTGATCGACGAGGCCGTCGAGCGCGGCAGCAACCTGCACGATCTGGCCGACTACGCCGTGGTCCAAATTAACGACACGCACCCCACCATGGTCATCCCCGAGCTCATTCGCTTGCTCACCACCGAGCATGGCATCGAGTTTGACGAGGCCGTGACCATCGTACGCTCCATGGTCGCCTACACTAACCACACGATTCTTGCCGAGGCGCTCGAGAAGTGGCCGCTCGCCAGCCTGCAGAAGGTCTCCCCTGTCATCGCCGACATTATCGTCAAGCTCGATGAGATCGCGAAGGCCGAGCACGATGACCCGCGCGTCGCCATCATCGACGAGCACGACACCGTCCACATGGCCCACATGGACATCCACTTTGGCTTCTCCATCAACGGCGTAGCCGCCCTCCACACCAAGATCCTGGAGGACACCGAACTTCATCCGTTCTACGAGATCTATCCCGAGAAGTTCTCCAACAAGACCAACGGCATCACCTTCCGCCGCTGGATTCATGGGGCCAACCCCGCGCTCGCCAGCCTGCTCGACGATGTGATCGGCACCGACTGGCGCAGCACCGGCGATCTGAGCAAACTCGCCAAGTTCGCCGACGACAAGGACGTTCTTGAGCGCCTGGCCGCCACCAAGGTCGAGGCCAAGGCCATCATGCGCCAGTTCATGGCGCTCGAGCAGGGCGTGACCATTCCCTCCAACGCCATCATCGACGTCCAGGTCAAGCGCATCCACGAGTACAAGCGCCAGCAGATGCTCGCGCTCTACATCATCTGGAAGTATCTCGACATCAAGAACGGCAACAGACCTAAGCATCCCGTCACCATCATCTTTGGCGGCAAGGCAGCACCTGCCTACACCATCGCCCAGGACATCATCCATCTGATTCTGACGCTGTCGCAGTGGATCGCCAACGACCCCGACGTGGCCCCCTACCTGCAGGTTGTCATGATCGAGAACTACAACGTCACCGCTGCTGAGCGTGTGATCCCCGCCGCCGATATCTCCGAGCAGATCAGCTTGGCCTCCAAGGAGGCGAGCGGCACCTCTAACATGAAGTTCATGCTCAACGGCGCTTTGACCCTGTGCACACTCGACGGCGCCAACGTGGAGATTGCCGAGCTCGTGGGCGACGAGAACATCTACACCTTTGGTGCCTCTTCCAAGCAGGTCGAGCAGCTCTACGCCAATGGCAGCTATAACGCCGGCGCGCTCTATCGCAAGCCCGGCATCAAGCTGCTGGTGGACTTCATCACCAACCCCGCCTTTATGGCGACCGGCAACGCCGAGCGCCTGCAGCGCCTGCACGACGACATTAAGGGCAAGGACTGGTTTATGGCCCTGCTCGACATCGAGGAGTACATCCAGACCAAGGAGCGCGTACTGGCCGACTACGAGGACCAGGACGCCTGGATGCGCAAGGCGCTCATCAATATTGCCAACGCCGGCACCTTCTCGTCCGACCGCACCATCTCCCAGTACAACGACGAGATCTGGCACCTGAACTAATTTCGCTTCCCTTACCCATCCTCTTGAGAAACGGAGTCGTGGCAACACGGCCCCGTTTTTTGTGCCCGCACGTTACCCTGTAATCCGACTCGGCCAAACAATCTCGATCCATAACAACTACTCAACCAAAACGGTCCCAGCTGTTACAGATTGAGACATACCGGCCCCTCCCCTTGGGTTTATCTCAATCTGTAACATCTAGCAGGTGAAATTCGCCTTTGGTGTTACAGATTTAGATGAAATGGTTAGCTCAGCGGAACCGTCTCGATCTGTAACATCTAACGTCCGAAATCGGCCCTATCCGTTACAGATCGAGACAAACGACCGGTCAGACAGTCCCAACACAAAGAAAGGCTCCCCTCTCGCCCAGTGGACGGGAGGGGAGCCTTATATGTGACCGCGGCAAAAGGATGGCAATACCGCAGTCGCCCAAAGGGAGGGCCTGGATGCACCGGGCCTAGATAAGGTTCTTGCCAGACACCTTATCGAAGAGATGGGTCGCGTTCTTCTCGAACTTGAACCAGATGGAGTCGCCCGCCTTGAGCGCACCCTTGGCCTCAAGGTCGACAACGGGAATGATCAGGACGAACTGGCCATCGGGAGCGGTCACGTGGACATGCTCGGTCGAACCCATGAGCTCGGTCACCTCGACGGTACCCTGGAGCGCGCCCTCCTCGTCCTTGTCGGCAAGCAGAATCTGCTCGGGACGCACGCCGGCCGTGATCTCCTTCACGTCGCCGCCGTCCCAGTTGAGAGCAAGCTGAGAGCAGGTCTCGGGGGCGAGCGCCACGTTCATATCCTCGGTCTTGACGGTGAAGCCGTTGCCCGAGCGCGCCAGCTGGGCATCGAAGAAGTTCATCTGCGGCACGCCGATAAAGCCGGCGACGAAGATGTTCGCGGGATGGTTGAACACCTCCTGCGGGGTGGCGATCTGCTGGACGACGCCGTCCTTCATGACCACGATGCGGTCGCCAAGGGTCATGGCCTCGGTCTGGTCGTGAGTAACATAAATGAACGTGCCCTTGATCTCGTGGCGCAGCTTAATGAGCTCGGCACGCATCTGGTTACGAAGCTTGGCGTCCAGGTTGGACAGCGGCTCGTCCATCAGGAAGACCTTGGGGTCTCGCACGATGGCGCGGCCGATGGCGACGCGCTGGCGCTGGCCACCCGAAAGCGCCTTAGGCTTACGGTCGAGATACTCGGTAATGCCCAGGATCTCGGCAGCAGAGCGAACCTTGCGGTCGATCTCGTCCTTGGGGACCTTCTTGAGCTCGAGCGTAAATGCCATGTTCTCGTACACCGTCATATTGGGGTACAGAGCGTAGCTCTGGAACACCATGGCGATGTCGCGGTCCTTGGGCGCCACGTCGTTGACGCGCTTGCCGTCGATGAGCACGTCGCCCGAGGTAATGTCCTCCAGGCCGGCGACCATGCGCATCGTCGTGGACTTACCGCAGCCAGAGGGGCCAACGAGGACGATGAACTCCTGGTCGTGAACGGTGAGGTTAAAGTCCTCCACCGCGAGCACGCCGTCCTCGGTAACCTTGAGGTTGTGCTTCTTCTCCTCGGTCTTCTTCTTTTTGCCAAAGAAGCCCTTCTTTTTGGACTCGGTGTTGGGATACACCTTCTGAACATGTTTGAGAACGATCTCGGCCATGTCTTTACCTTTCGATGTGCGGCGCCGCGCTGAGGGGCGCCGCAGAAACTTGCAAAACAGTTACGGCATCAGCCCTTGACGGCACCTGCCACCACGCCGTCGATGATGTACTTCTGGCAGAGGATGTACATGATGACGATGGGGATAACGACCATCATGATGCAGGCCATCATGGGGCCGAGCTCGACGTGGCCATAGCCGCCACGGAAGTACTGGATCAAGATAGGAATGGTCTTGTACTTGGTGGAGTCGAGCGTAAGGTAGGGCAGCAGGTAGTCGTTCCAGACCCACATGGTCTCAAGGATGCCGACCGAAAGATAGGTGGGCTTCATGATGGGAAGGACGATCTTAAAGAACACCTGAACCGGGTTGCAGCCGTCAATCATGGCCGCCTCCTCGATCTCGAGCGGGATGTTCTTTACAAAGCCGGCGAACATAAAGACCGCCAGGCCTGCGCCAAAGCCAAGGTAGATAAAGCAGATGTTGAACGGCGTGTTGAAGCCGATGCGGTCCGCCAAATTGGACAGCGTGAACATGAGCATCTGGAACGGCACGACCATCGAGAACACGAACAGGTAATAGAAGAAGTTCGAGATCTTGTTGTTGACACGAACCACGTACCAAGCGCACATGGAGCAGCACACCAAGATCAGCACGACCGACGTGACCGTGATGATGAGCGAATACATAAACGCCGAGGCAAAACCCTGCTCGTTTAAGGCATGCACGTAGTTTGCAAAGCCGTTGAACGTCTCGGGCGTGAGCAGATCGAACGCCGTGGTGGTGCTGATTGCGGTCCCCTTCTTAAAGGAATTGAGCGCAATCATGAACACAGGGTAGATCCACGCGAGCGACAGGATCGTAAAGAAAATCGAGAGCGCGCGGTTGATAGCCTTATCGCGTTTCATTACTGCTGCACCTCCTTGGACCTCGTGGCCTTAAGTTGGATCATGGAAATAGCGACAACCAGGATGCAGAAGATAACTGCCTTGGCCTGACCGATGCCCTGCCATGCGATGCCAGCACGCGAATAGAACGTGTTGTAGATGTTCAGGGCGAGCATCTCGGTGGAGTGCGCCGGGGCGCCACCGGTAAGGGCGAGGTTCTGGTCGAACAGCTTAAAGCCGTTGGTGATGGACAGGAACAGGCAGATGGTGATGGTCGGCATCAGGTTGGGGATCTTAACCTTCCAAAACGTCTGCCATGCCGTAGCGCCATCGACCTTGGCGGCCTCGATGTAGTCGGACGGAATGGACTGCAGACCAGCGATGTAGATGATCATCATGTAGCCGACCTGCTGCCACAGGGTCAGGATGATAAGGCCCCAGAAGCCAGCGGCGGAGTTGAGGGCGATAAGCTGGGCACCCACGTTGGAGAGCAGGCAGTTGATCAGAATCTGCCAAATGTAACCCAGCACAATGCCGCCGATCAGGTTAGGCATAAAGAAGATCGTACGGAAGATGTTGGTGCCCTTGAGCGCCTTGCGGGTGAGCGCCTGCGCAATGGCCAGCGCGATCACGTTGATGAGCACCGTCGACAGGAAGGCAAACGCCACGGTAAAGAAGAACGACGTGGAGAACTGCGGATCCGTCAAGGCACGCACATAGTTCTCGATACCGACAAAATGCGCGTTGTTAATGGTAATAAACTGGCAGAACGAGAGATAGAAGCCCTGGATAAAGGGGATCACGAACCCGATCATAAACGCCAGGCACGTGGGCAGCATAAAGAGCGGCCACCAGCGCTTGAGTGCTTTGCCCATAGAAGGGTCCTTTCAATATGCAGGGGGCGGGCAAACCAACGTCTGCCCGCCCCCTGTCGCTAATCAGATAGCTTGGGCAGCAACTGCTTACTCGGAAGCAGCCTTCTCGGTCTTCCAGCCATCGACGAAGGCGTTCTTGACGCCGTCCCACTTGCTGTTGTCGGCAGCGTAGGCAATCAGGGCCTGCTTGAGGTTCTTCTTCCACTCCTCAGAGGGGATGTAGACGAAGTCCCAAGCGACGGTCTTCTTGCCGTCCTTGGCCATGGCAACGGCCTGCTGAGAGAAGACGTTGGTGGTCTCCTTAGCGCTCTTGAACGGGGCGGTCAGACCCATCTTGTCAGCGATGATGCTGGTGGCGGTGTCAGAAGTGACGCACCAATACATGAAGTCCTCGGTGGCCTTCTGGGCATCCTCGGAAGCCTGGGAGCTGACGCACCAGTAGTTCTCGCCGCCGGAGCACAGGCCCTGGTTCTCCTCGCCGTCGACACCGATGTAGATGGGCATCATGCCAATCTGATCGTCGGTCATGCCGGCCTTGGTGAGGTCAGCGTAGGCCCAAGAACCGTTCTGATAGAAGACGGCCTTGCCGGTTGCGAACTCGTTGGTGGCGTCGTCGCCGGTCTTGGAGGCAAGCTGCGAAGGATCGCAGGTGGAGTCGGTGATGTACAGGTCGAAAATCTGCTTGAAGTTGTCGAGATACTCGCCCTTGATCTCGTCGTCCTCCTGGTTGTGCTCCTTCTCGAACTCGTAGTAGAGCGGGAGGTTGGCGAGGTGGGTGGTGTAGCGCCAGCTGGAGGAGTCATCCATGCCGGCGGAAGTGAAGGCACCGTCAACGCCGAGCTCGTCCTTGCGGGCCTGGATGTCATCGGCGCAAGCCTTCAGCTTGTCGAAGGAGTTGATGTCCTCGGCCTTGTAGCCAGCCTTCTCGAGCAGCTGCTTGTTGTAGATGATGCCGTAGCTCTCCTGGACCCAGTCGATACCCAGATCCTTGCCGTCGGACTGCAGCGCCAGGGAGTCGTCGATGAGCTCGCCGCGGAGCTTGGTGTCGGAAAGATCGGCGCAGTAGTCCTTCCAGTTCTTAAGGCCGGTGGGGCCGTTGACCTGGAACAGCGTCGGAGCGGAGCTCTTGGACATCTCGGACTTGAGCTTCTCCTCGTAGGTGTTGGAGGCGGCGGTCACGATCTTGACCTCGACGCCCTTCTCCTTCTTGTACGCCTTGGCGATCTCCTTCCACTCCTTGTCGACCTCAGGCTTGAATTGGAGGAAGTAGACCTCGGCAGCGTCACCAGAAGCAGAGGAGCCGGAGCCGGCAGAACCACCGCAGCCCACGAGACCCAGACCAAGAACCGCAGCCGCGGAACCAGCGAAGCCCAGGAACTGCCTTCTGCTCATTTCGTTCTTCATTACAATCCACCCTTTCACACCGTGGCGGCACCCTTTGCCGCCGCCTTCGGAGATTGGCTCGGGGACTTTGCCCCTTTTGCTGACTTGTACAATACGCTATTTGGCTAGTTGTTTGAACAAGTATTACTAGAGCGGTAGAAAAACTTCGGTGAACGGTAATTTCGACTTGATACTTGACAAGTTTTGTATAAACAATTATTTGTTATCGAATGCAGAGAAAACGCCCGATCAAGCCGATGCATCGTCGGTTTGACCGGGCGTTTTCGCTTTGAGGGCATGAGTCTCGTCAGGCTGCGAGCTAGCCGGCTATCGCTTGGAGTTGACGCGGTAGTGGAAGATCTCGGGGTGTGTGCGAGCGTGCGTCACCTCAAATAAGATGCCATCCGAGGTGTACGACTGGCTCTCCATGACGGCAACGCAGTTGTATTTGCCGAGGTCAAGATAGCTGCAGTCCTCATCATTGGCAAGCTCGACGCTCACTGTACGGCGACTCGCCATCACCTTGACGCCGCGTTTGTGCTCCAGATAGTCGTAAATTGACTTTGCGGCGATCTCGGGCGTCAGGCCCTTGGCGATTGACTCCAAAAAGTAACCATGGTCTACTTGGCGCGCATTGCCGTTGAGGCTTCGGACACGCACCACGCGAATCAACTCCTCGCCCACCTTAAAGCCCAGGCGACGAGAGAGTTGCTCAGTGCAAATCAAATGTTCAAAAGACTTGACCTCGGTCGATGCGACGGCATTGTTGCGCTTTGCAAATTCGCCAAACGACTCGACTTCCTCGAGTGCGCCCAGCATGTCGGTTTCGCCCTTGAGCCAAATAACGCGCACGCCCTTGCCGTGTATAGGCTGCACAAACATCTGGTCGGCCAGCATGCTCAAGGCGCGTCGAACGGTATTGCGCGTGCAGCCAAACTCCGCGGTCAGCTCGGCTTCGGTTGGCAGCATCTCCTGAAACGCATAGGTCCCGTTGATGATGCGCGAACGGATCTCGCGGTAGATTCCTTCGTAAATCGCTTTTGGCATGATTTCACCTCTAATGAATATGTATGGCTAGGCACGATAGCATTTCTTAAAGTTGTTTAAACCGATTATCGGTAAAGCACGGATTATTTACCGTCGACGGTTCCCCCGAAACCCAAATCGGACCGAATCAAAACCGTCAATGCGGCAAGCAGCCAGTCCTCTACAATGAGTTCATTGTTTAAACGTTCTTGCTCGCACAGCATGTTGCATCCGAAAGGCATATTATGCTGCAGAAAATCCAACGTTTTGGCGGAGCCATGTTCGCGCCCGCCATGCTGTTTTCTATATCAGGCCTCATGGTCGGCATCTCCGCCCTCGCAACGACCGTGGATATCGTCGGCGACCTCGCCGTATACGGAACCCCCTGGTACGTTTTCTGGACTATCATTCAGCGCGGCTCGTGGACGGTCTTCAAGCGCCTTCCACTCCTTTTTGCCGTAGCGCTGCCTATCGGCCTTGCCCAAAAGCAACCGGCACGCTGCTGCCTCGAGGCGCTCGTAGCCTATTTTGCCTACTGTTTCTTTTTGAGCGAGATCATTAAGCTGAGCGGAGACAACCTTGGGCTTAAGTACCCGTCGTTTTTGACCTCCGCTAGCGGCATCACCGTCATCGACGGCATCAAGACGCTCGACACCGGCATTATCGGCCCGCTGGCGGTGTCGGCAACCGTCGTCGCGATCCATGACCGCTTCTACGATGCCAAGGTTCCCGATTGGCTCGGCACTTTCTCGGGTTCCTCGCTGGTCTACCTCATCAGCTTTTTTGCCGTGTTTGCCCTTGCCGCTATCTCGGCCGCCATCGTGCCTTTCGCATACGCTGTGACCGAAACGCTGCGCCACGCACTTGCGGGCGTCGGCCCCCTCGGCGTGGGCATCTTTGTGTTTTTGGAGCGAGCACTCGAGCCCATGGGGCTGCACCACCTGCTCTATATGCCCATCTATTACGACAATCTGGTCATTCACGACGGTATTTACGCCACGTGGACCAACCTGCTCCCCATTCTCTCCCATAGCACGCGCCCTTTAAATGAACTTGCGCCCTGGGCAGGTTTTACCGCCACCGGCTGGGGCAAGCTCTTTGGCCTTCCCGCCATCGCGGCAGCATTCTATTTCACCGCCAAACCCGAACGCCGCGCCGGCCTTAAGGTCATCCTTTTGCCCGCCATCGTCGCCTCGGTGGTCTGCGGTGTCACCGAGCCGCTCGAGTTTCTCTTTATGTTCACCTATCCTGGACTCTTTTTGCTCTACGCCGTCCTATCCTCCTGCCTTGCCATGACCATGAACTTCTTTGGCATCGTCGGCATCTTCTCGGGCGGTCTCATGGAAATGACGGCCTTCAACTTCATCCCACTCATGCGAATGCATGCCGGCTCCTACCTTTTGGCGCTCGGTATCGGTCTGATGTTTAGCGCTGTCTTTTTTCTGGTCTTCCGGGGCCTCATTCTGGCTTTCGACCTAAAAACCCCAGGCCGCGAGGATCATATCGCCAGCGATGCGGCGCTCGCACGTCTGACGGGAAAAAGCTCTGCCAAAGAAGGCGCGGCCCAAAACGGCACCGACAACCAATCATCCCAAGATCATCTGCTTGCTGAGCAAGTCGTTGCGCTCTTGGGTGGCGTTAGCAATATTGTAGGAGCGACCAACTGCGCCACGCGCCTGCGCGTCGAGGTCGCAGACCCTTCCATCGTTGCAGATAACGCGTCGTTTGTCGCGGTGGGCGCCAAGGGCCTCATCATTACGGGCAAGACCGCCCAGGTGATTATCGGCATCTCCGTTCCCCGCGTTAAAGAGCATTTTGACCAGATCATGGGCCTCGAGCCGGGATTTGTGCCCACCACCTCGGCCTCCCCTGCCGCCAGCGCAGCCCATAAGCGCAGCGACATCTGCTTCTTCGATATCGACGGAACGCTCGCCTGGCAAGACCCTCGAGTGGCACAAGAGCTTCCCGAGAGCGAGCGAGACCTCTCCCCCTATCCCAATGAAGCGGTCTCGCAAGCCATCCGTGATTTTGTCGCCAAGGGCAATATGGCGTTTATCTGCACAGGGCGCACGCTGAGCTGCATCCATCCAAAGCTGCTCGAGCTGCCCTGGACCGGCATCGTCTGCCTCGCGGGTGGCTATGTCGAACTTGAGGGACACGTGATTCGCGATTTGGCGATGACGCCCGGCATGCTGCAGCGCCTTGCTCCCATTCTTGAGCAATCGGACGAAGTGATTCGTTTTGAGGGACTCAATGGCGTCGTTCGCATGAGTGCCGATGCGCCCGACGCCCCGGGATACGCCCGCACCGTGGGCGATGCAATTACGCAGCTGCAACATTACAGCGCCTACAAGATCTTAATGTCCACGTCGCTTGCCAACCGCATCGCTCAGGATCAAGCGTTTGAGCCGCTGCTCTGCTTTAACGAGCTCGAGCTCGAAGTGACCGAGATTTCGCCTCGCGAATGCACCAAGCGCGAGGGTATCCAGTCCGTACTCGACGCCCTCGATCCCCACCACGGAACCGTATACGGCATCGGCGACGCCAGCAATGACGTCTCGCTGATGAACGCCGTCGATGTCGGTATCGCCA
>URRN01000028.1 GCA_900550185.1 uncultured Collinsella sp. | reverse complement strand
AAAAAGAGGGCCGCCAAACAGCGACCCTCCAGCGAAAGTGCACGTTATTTAGGACTGAACGATCCTTTGAAAAAGGACTGCTGTAGAATTACATATATGAGTCACCTGGAAGGAGCGATCGATGAAAAGCAAACGATTTTTCCTAAATGCACTTCTGGTAGTAGCACTTTTGACGCTTTTGGCTTTCTCCTGCTGGTACGCAAGCCAACCAGCATTTGGCTACGTATTGTATGCAGTAATGTCAGGCGATAAGGCTTATTACACTCTACGCGCAATTGACGTTCTCTTTTTCTACGTAGCCGGCCCCTTATCAATCGCTTTGCTCGCGTTTCTTGTCATTTACAACTTCAAGAAACGCTAACGGGGCTTATTTAGAATCCGAATCGTCCATGGAGCCGTCGATGCCGGTTTTGGTATCGTCGTCCGAGTTGGAGTCATCGTCCTTGGCGAAGGGATTCTTGAAGAAGCCCGTGGCATCGGGTTGCAGACCCGAGAGCTTGATCCAGGGATTATCGAACTCGGGCTTAGGCATCGCCTGGGCCTCGGGAGCGGTCTCGTTGCCGATGAGCTCGGACTCGTAGATGAAGGTGTCGTCGCCGAGCGCGTCGTAGGCGGCGACCGGGTTGCCATCGGCATCGCGGTACGGTGTGCCCTTAAACACGGCGCCGTCATAGGCCACAAGCTGGCGGCCGGTCTCATTCTCGAAGTAGTACACGAAGATACCCTTGAGGGCCGCACACAGAGGGATGGCAATAATCATGCCGATGGGACCCATGAGTGCCGAGCCAATAACGAGCGCCGTGAGGCTCATGATGGGATGCACCTGCACCGAGCTCTGCATGACCTTAGGCGAAATCACGTTGTCGGTGACATTTTGCGCGACCATAGTCACAATGAGCGTCCATAACGCCAACATGGGGCTGAACATGAAACCGAGCACTGTGGCGATTGCTGCGCTCACCCAAGGACCGACGACCGGAACCAAATGCATGATGCCGGTAAAGATAGCCATGAGCGCCGCATACGGATGACCGATGATCATAAAACCGATAAAGGCGAGGAAACCACCGCAGATGGACGTCACGACCATACCGCGCATGTAGCCGCCGACAGAGCGAGAAAGGATGGCGACCATAAAGCGGTACGAGGTCTCCTTCTCCTGACCGATGATGGTGCAAATCTCGTGATGCATGCGAGGGTAGTCGCAGGCCATCCAGTAGGCAAGCACCAGACCAAGGAAGATCACGAACAACTGCGAGGCCGTATTGGTGATGAGCGGGAACACACCGCGGCCAAGCTCGGCAGCGATCTGAGACACATACTTCGATGCCACGGCAACCAGCGACGACAGGTTGTCGTCCAAATACTCCTTGAGCGGCGTGTTGTTGAGCGTCTTGGCATGCGAGATCATCTCGTTGAGATCGCCACCCGCAACACGAAGCTGCTCGGGCAGGCGGCTCAGGACTTCCATGATCTGACCAAAGAGAATCGGCGACAAGATGCAAACGACACCGACGAGCACGGCAACAACAACAATAAGCGCGATAAGCGAACCGATGCCACGGCCGACGCCATGATGCTCGAGCCAGTTGGTGATCGGGGACATCACAAAAGCAATGATGGAGCCAACGGCAAGAAACTCAATAACCGGTGCCAGGATGCCCATAAGGTTAAAGATGACAGCGGCGATGACAATGCAGCCGACAACAGCCCAAATGCGAAGCGTCAGAATGCGGGTGTCGCGCAGCACGCGATCGGTTTGTTGGGGGTGCTCACTCATGAACGAATCATCACTCCGTCGGGGTCGATCTTGTCCTGAATCTTCTTAAGCGTGCGGCGCAGCAGACGCGAAACCTGCACCTGAGAAATACCCAGCTTCTTGGCGATCTCAATCTGGGTCATGCCCTTCACAAAGCGCAGCTCGATCACCTCGCGCTCGCGCGGCGAGAAATCACGGATGGCCTCCTCGATCACCAAGCGGTCATCGGTAAAGTCGAGCTCGCTGTCGTCGTCGGCGTAACGGTCGAGAATCGAGGGGGCATCGTCGGAATCGGACGCACCAGGAGCCTCGATGGGCACCGAGGTATAAGCCGAAGACGATTCCATAGCCTCGAGGACCTCATCGACAGTCACATCTAGATACTCAGCGATCTCCTCAACCTTGGGCGAGCGCTGTAGCTCGTTGGTGAGCTTATCGGTAGCCTGGTTGACCTTGGCCGAGAGCTCCTGCAAGCGACGGGGCACGCGCACGCTCCAGCCCTTGTCGCGGAAGTGACGCTTGATCTCGCCCAAGATGGTAGGCGTGGCAAACGTGGTGAACTCGAGTCCGCGCTCAGGGTCAAAGCGGTCGATAGCCTTGAGCAGGCCCAAATAGCCAACCTGCATAAGGTCATCGAGCGGCTCGCCGCGGTTCTTAAATTTGTTGGCAAGAAACCTTACCAGGTTCATGTGGGACATGACGAGCTGCTCGCGTGCGTCCGGGTCACCGGTCTCTTTATAGCGACGAAACAGCTCGCGGGTTTTCTCCTTGTCCCAAGCGGTCTTACCGCTCCGGGAACGTTCGGTCATATTAGATATCCGCCTTGAGGTCGAGGGAAAGCGTCAGGGGCGCCGCAGTCTTTTCGTAGGAGTCGCACACGCTCGCGAGGATGAGCTCGGCATACACCGCAGCTTGGTCGTCTTCATCGACCGTAGCCTGATCGCCAAAGGTAATAGTCATGCCAACGTGGGTCTCATCGACATCGAATTTGATGGTGATGTCGTCGCAGTCGACCGCGGTGCAACCAAAAATGAAAGCCTCCTCGGCAGCCATGCGGATGTCCTCAATGCGATCGACAGACATAGAGCACAGGGCACCAACGTTGGCTGCCGTCATGCGCACAAGGCGAGCGAGACGCGGGTCGCCGGCAACGGTCAGCGTGATAGGGCAGGTTGCTTCGCTACTCATCGCAGGACTCCTCAGAGGTCTCGGCGGGCGTGTAAGTGTAATACTGAGCCGGCTTGGCTACAGACTTCTGGCCATCATCGTCGCCCGCGGCGGCCTCGTCCTCGCCAATTAGGACGCGCTCGGTAGGTTGCTCAGCCTCCGCAGCGGCAGCGGCGAGCTTGCGCTCGGCGTCAGCTGCAGGAGCCTTCACCTTATTGAAGAGCTTCTGCACAGCACCGGCGGCAGAGTCGGTCACGCTCGACACAGCATTGCTGGCCTCGGCCATGCTGCCCGTAACCTCGGAAATGTCGCGAACCACGGCTTCGACCTCTACGAGATTGGAGGTAAGGGCATCAACTGCCGTCTTACTCGACTTAAGCAGCGGCTCCATCTGGGCAAGTGCCGGCGTAAGCTCGTCGACAGCGCCGTCGAGTTTTGCCACCACCGGCTGCGCCTCGGCGATGGTGTTATTGAGGTCGTTCACGGTCTTATCGAGCGAGTCGACAACGTTGCGGGTCTTGCGCAGGGTAAGCGCGAGCTCAACAATAGCCCACACGCCGGCAATGGCAAGCACCAGCAGGGCGATTTGAATGGGACTCATACAAGCCTCCCGAAGGAATCGAAATACAGACGCCTTTCATGGTACCCCAAAGAAGGGGGAAGATACCCAAAGGGAATGTGCGAGGTGCCAAGGACCTACTTGGGCGCGTTACCGCTACGGTCGCGTTCGCTTTGCTCTACGCGCCACTCTTCCCAGCCGCGGCCCGCAGGCTGCCAGAACGCGCCACGCTCCAGCCCCTCGGGCAAATAGCGCTGATCGACCCAGCCTTCGGGATAATCATG
This sequence comes from uncultured Collinsella sp., assembly GCA_900550185.1. Taxonomy (GTDB): domain Bacteria; phylum Actinomycetota; class Coriobacteriia; order Coriobacteriales; family Coriobacteriaceae; genus Collinsella. The sequence continues at coordinate 11,568 of URRN01000028.1, read as the reverse complement.
CGGATACTTGTATACACCGTATTCGTCGCTACCTGGGCGATGACGATCGCGCAAATAACTCGGCACCTCACGTAAACCGCTGCTATGAATATCGGCCAACGCCGCGTCAATCGAGGCCTCACATGCGTTTGACTTAGGCGCCAAGCACACATAGAGTGCAGCCTGAGCAAGGTTAATGCGGCACTCGGGATAGCCAATGACCTCGGCAGACTTAAACGCGGCATGCGCCACCAAAAGCGCCTGCGGGTCGGCGTTGCCAACATCCTCAGAAGCGTGAATCATAATACGGCGAGCGATAAACTTAGGGTCCTCCCCAGCATCGATCATGCGCGCGAGCCAATAGATCGTGGCATCGGGGTCACTACCGCGCATAGACTTAATAAACGCACTGATGATGTCGTAGTGCATGTCGCCGTTTTTGTCATACGTAAAGCCGCGACGCGGGTTGGCGATCTTCACGTCATCCACGGTGATGGGATAGCGCTCCCCCGCCGCCGGCGCTGGCGTCCCCTCGGTATCGGGACGCGTGACGGCAATCTCGCTCGCCAGCTCAAGTGTCGTCAAGGCCGAGCGTGCATCACCCGCGGCCAACGTACAAATGGTCTTGACCGTATCCTCATCGGCCGAGAACTTACCGTTCAAGCCCTGCGGCGCCTCAAGCGCACGTTCAATAAGCGTGGCGATTTCCTCATCCTTCAGATGCTCAAGCTCCACGACGCGACCACGTGAGAGCAGTGCCGAGTTGACCTCGAAGTACGGGTTCTCCGTCGTAGCGCCAATCATAATGACGGTACGGTTCTCAACTGCATGCAGCAGGGCATCCTGCTGCGACTTAGAGAAGCGGTGAATCTCGTCGATAAACAGGATGGTGCGGCGGTCGTAGGTATTCAGACGCGTCTTGGCCTCGTCAATCACGCGGCGCAAGTCCTTCACGGTGCCCGACACGGCGCTAACCTCGACAAACTCACTCTTGGTATGGTTGGCGATAATGTGGGCCAGCGTCGTCTTACCCGTACCGGCCGGCCCGTACAAAATCACGCTCGAAAGCACGTCGTGCTCGATCGCGGCACGCAACCACGAGCCCTTACCGACGGCCTTTTGCTGGCCCACATACTCGTCGAGCGAATTGGGGCGCATGCGCACCGCAAGCGGCGCATTCTGAAAGGAACGCTCGCGCGTCGAAGCAGAAAAAAGGTCGTCCATAGTCATCCCGTGTATCAATCAAATACGTTTTCCACTAACAGTATACCGAATTAATACGAACTACCGTTCGTTAATATAGGTACGGTGCGGAAACTCCAGACCGGGGAACAGCTTGCTCGTCAGTTCGCAGAAATAACCGTCCGTCATGCTCGTGATATAATCCACCACGGCTTGATCCTTGTCGTCCTGCCAGGCATAGGTGCGATCATAGTAGGAAAGCTGCTGCTCAATGCGCGAAATATGGTGCTTAAAGATGTAAGAGGACTCGTCGCCACTGTTTAGATCCCGCAGGCAACGGTCGTAGAGCTTTACGAACGCCTCGCGCAGCTCCGCCTCGGAATCGCCTTCGATACCGCCCTTGCTATAGATCTTCTCGTAGTTCTCGCGCTTGGCTCGGCGAATTTCCTCAAACAGGTCCTCGCTCATCTCGATGCGCGGCTTACCATAGCTGTGCTCAACGATATCGATGGAAGCGTGCGTGAGGATCCAACTGTTGTAGGCACCGCCCCGGCCATCATCAAAAGCGTCGGGCGAAAGCAGGCCCGCCGCGATCGCATCCTGACGGTCACGACCGACGTAGGCAAGAATATCCGAGATGCGAACGACGCAGCCCTCGAGCGTCATGGGACGCAGATGCTCAATTGCGCTATAGCCCGTGGCAATGCAATCCTCAACCGTCTGGTCAAACTGGTCAAAGGAGCCCATGTCCGAGAGCTCAAACACACGCTGCTCGTACTCGCCGTTATGGCATAGCACGCCGTCGAGCGTCTGGAGCGACACGTTGCGGCCATACAACGCGTCGAGCACGCGAACCGACTGCACGTTATGGAAAAAATAACGCCCCGTACGCTCATGATAGATATCGTTGAGGAAGCGCTCGCCGGCATGGCCGAAAGGCGTGTGTCCCAAGTCGTGACCCAGGCCAATCGCCTCGATCAGATCGCAATTGAGCCCCAGGGCGCGACCGATATCGCGCGCAATGCGGGAGACAAGCTGTACGTGCAAACCGCGGCGTGAAAGATCATCATTGCTACGGAAGCTAAAGACCTGCGTTTTGCCTGCATAACGGGTGTACGCCGGAAGATGAAGTATCTTTTCGGTATCGCGCATAAACGCCGGACGCATAAGCGTGCCTTTGTCGGCGGCGCGATCAATACGACGAATGACCTGATCATCGTTGCAACGATACGGGTTGACATAGCCCGAAGCACGATCGGCGGCAATGCGCTCGACAAGCTCGGGCGACAACGCCGAGGGAATACGGTCCATGCGCGCCTTAATGACGGCCGTTTCTTGATTAGATTCCATGGCATGCTCCTTAAAAAGGATGCGCAATCGGTTACAAAGTGCAGCCCACGACCTCGATTATGGCAAATATAGGCACCAAAAACGGCAGCAAAGGCAGGGAGCGCGTTTTTGCAATGAGACAAGCGGCGGCAAGGGTCAGGAGCGCAACCGCAAATGCGACGACACCACCCAGGGGATCGAGGGTGCAAAGGGCAAAGAGCGCCTTGGCGTCCCCCATGCCAATGCCAGGGGCGTGGCGAACACGACGCCAGAGCGACTCAGTAAGCACAAGGGCAAGGTAGACGATAACCGCAAGACCAGCGTGGTCAAGGGCTGTGTTAACGCCCCTGTCGAGCCAAACGCCTGCAAGCGCAGCCACGGCACACGCGCCGGCAAGCTGATTGGGAAACCGTCGCTCACGGGCATCAATCGCCGCGCCGGCAAAGATGCAAATCCAAAACGGGATATAGAACATCGAACACCTCCTTGGGCAGCAGCTCAAACGCAAAAACCACCACAAAGGTGCCTGTCCCCTTTGTGATGGTTTTGATCATGGTTATTTGGCGCCTTGCATGACCTCGTCGAGGGTAACACTCACGGCGTGCTGCGTCGGCACCCAGTCAACCTTCAAGAACAGAGCAGCCACCGTAATGGGGATATAACTGAACATAAAGATCGGGAAGGTAAACAGGTTAGTCACAAGACGCCACTTTTGCGCGCAGTGAATATGCTTGTACTCAAAGATGGTCGTGAGCAGTGCCAGGATAAAGAACGTCTGATACATCATGGCGAAGGTCAAAATGAGCGAAGCGGCGCACGCCTGCATCTCAACCTCGGTAGCCAAAAAGCCGTGCGAGAGTCCACCCACGATCAGGAACGTCGCATTGGCGAGCATCGAGATGAGCGACAGCAGCATACCCGGGGCGATCGTCATGAACATGTCGTAGGCGGCAAAGCGATGGTAGCGGAAGGTCGACTTGATCAGGTGCTTACCGTAAGTAAAGAACACCTGGTAGAAGCCCTTGGTCCAACGCATGCGCTGTTTCCAGGACGCCTTAAACGTCACGGGTTGTTCGTCAAAGAACTCCGCCGGCGCATAGCCAATGCGAATGCCGTGAATGGCGCAGAACGTGGTGAACTGAATGTCCTCGGTCAGCGTGTGGAACTGCCAACCGTGCATGCCCTCGATAACACTGGCGGAGATGAGGTAGCCCGAACCTGAGACGGCGCAAGACGTCTTGCAGATGTTGCGCGCGTTGTTGAGAAAGCGCGCCTCGCGCAGATACCACGTAGCATTAGCCGCCGAGATCCACGAGCTGCCGAAGTTCTTGGAGTTACGATAGCTCGTGACCACATGAAAGCCCTGGTCAAAAGCATCGTTCATCTTGGATACGTAATCGCGGGAGATAACGTTATCGGCATCGAAGATAAAGTAGCCCTCAAACGTGTCGGGATACTCGTTGAGAATGCGGTCGAAGCCAAAGTCCATGACCCAGCTCTTGCCCTTGCGGGCCAGGTCATTGCGCTCGTAAACAATGGCACCGGCCTCGCGCGCGAGCTGCGCCGTGTTGTCGGTGCAGGCATCGGCGACCACGAAGACCTCGATAAGCTCGGACGGATAATCCTGATCCTTGATGGAGCGAACAAGGTTGGCGATCACGGCCTCCTCGTTATGCGCCGCGATAAAGAAGGCATAACGATGGAGCTTTTTGGCCTTAGGGGGCGCGACCTCACCACGAAGAGCGCCAATGACAAAGAAGACCACCTGGTACAGAAAACAGACCGTGAGCAGCGTGACGACAATCTGGTTGAAGATCACGATGGGTGTGTTGGTTTGTAAAAAGGCGAGCATGCAGGCTCCCAGCAACGCGTTACGTAAACAACCGTATATCTTACCGCAGGCTTACCGAGTTCAAGAAACCACCTAATACTGGCTAGGCTTCGAGAAGACCGAGCTGCGGAACGATTTCATCTCCAACGGCCGTGCGACCGAGCGAGCGCGGAGCCAGATCGTCGAGAACCGCAGCGAGATCCCACGGCAACTCGTCGCGGCACTCAATGCGCTCCCCCGTCACGGGATGGTCGAACGCCACGCGCCAGGAATGAAGGAACTGCCTGGTCAGGCCCTGGTCGGCGCGCGCATCGCACTTGCCGTAGAGTGGATCGCCCACGCAGGCGTGGTTGATATGACGCATATGCACGCGAATCTGGTGCGTGCGACCGGTAAACAGATGGCACTCAACGAGCGTATAACCATCGTCAAAGCGCGTGGAATCAAAGCGCTCGAGGACTTTAAAGGTCGTAATGGCCTGACGGGAAAAGGGGTCGTCCGAAACCGCCATCTTGACGCGGTCGCGCGTAGAACGGGCGATACCGGTATTGATGGTGCCCTCGTCCATGGCGATGTGCCCGTGGACAAGCGTGATATAGCGACGATCGAGCGTGCGCGTGCGAATGAGATTTTGAAGCGCGCGCTGTGTGTCGTCGTCCTTGGCCGCGAGCATAAGGCCAGAGGTATCGCGGTCCAAACGATGCACGATACCGGGGCGATCCTCACCCTGCACGGTACCAAGATGATCGATACCGCAGTGGTAGACCAAGGCGTTCGCAAGCGTGCCGCTCTCGTGGCCGTGGGCGGGATGGCACACCAGCCCGCGCTGCTTGGAGAGCACAATGAGATAGTCGTCCTCATAGCGAATGTCGAGCGGGATGGCCTCGGGAATCACATCGGTCGGGTCGTGCGGCTCGGGCAAGTCGACCGAGATGCGATCGCCGGCGCGTACGGCGTACTTTTTAGAGAGACAAATCTCACCGTTGACGGCAACGGCGCCTCCCTCGATCAGATGCGCGCAGGCAGAGCGCGTGGGGCAGCCGTCGTTGGCACCCAGAAAGGCGTCGAGACGCTGGCCAGAGCAATCGTCGGCAACAAGAATATGGATGTCGGCCATTAACGCTCATTCCTTTCGCGAATCTTGCGGGCACGCTCCCCACGCTGCTTGGCTTTGCGCTTGGCGCGGGCCTCATCACGGGCATTGAGCTCAGCAGTCGCATCGACCTCGCGAGCGGCGGGACTCAAGAACATGTAACCGATAAGCGCCAGCACAACACCGACCGTAATGCCGATATCGGCCACATTGAAGACGGGAAAGTCGATGAAGGTGGTGGCAATAAAATCGGTCACGAAGCCAAAGGCCAAACGATCGATAGCGTTGCCGATAGCACCGCCCGCAACCATCGCCATGCCCACAACCTCAAGATGGGCGAGCTGGGGTGCACGAACGAGGTACACGGCAATAGCGACAATGACCGCCAGCGCCAGCACGGCAAATGCGATGCCATGCCCCTCGCCCATGCTAAAGGCAGCACCGATATTGCGGACAAACAGGAAGTCGATCACGCCGGGGATGACGGTCACATGCAGCGCATCGCCCACGGCACGAACCGCAAGCTTGGTCAACTGGTCAACAAGCAGCACAACGAGCGCCACCCCACCAGCAACACCCAACCGCCAACGCAAAGGCGGCGTCATATCCCCAGTACGACCCAAATCAATCCCCTACCCTCAAGAACATCGAATTACGTTTAACGCAATAGATAATCATACATTGACGCAAGCGAGAAGCGACAAAACTCCCAAGAACGGAAACACTGCAGGTAGAGCATAAATGAGCGAGCGGGTCGCATTTGAGACAAGGTGACGTGAAATGAAAGGGCGCTGACCTTTCGGTCGCGCCCTTGAAATTGAACGGCAGATTGTCCAAATGCGGCCCGCGCAGCGTCGGCTGGTCCGCCGTTCGGTAGAACGGCGGAACCCCCCAATTGCCGCTCTGGCGGGTTTGCAGCGTCAACTAGTTACGCGGTTTGGTAAAACCGCGTAACTACAAGGCGTCAGCGCAGCGCTTGCAGATGTGAGCGTGGCCGTTGTACTCGCCGACGGTGGTGCGGTAGTTCCAGCAACGGTCGCAGCACTCGCCCTCGGCCGCCTCGATGGCAACGGAGAGTTCCTCGCCCTGGGTCAGCTCAACATCGGAAACGATGTAGAACTCGGCCAGGTCGACGGCCTTATCACCGGTCAGCAGCGCGTACATCTCGGCGGGAACGACCGCCTTGACGCGGACCTGCTGGCTCTTGGTGAAGGTACCGGCGGAGCGGGCATCCTCAAGGGCCTTGGTCACGGCGCTACGGAGCTCGAGTGAAGCCTCGAGCACGCCCTCAAACTCATTGGCCTCGTCGAACGTGATGGGCGACTTGTACCAATCGAGCAGCGCGGCGTACTTCTGGTGATCGACGCAGCCGGCGGGCGCATAGGCCATGGCCTCGTCAACCGTGTAGGACAGGATCGGCTGAAGGTCGCGCATGAGCATCGAGAAGAGCTCGGCCAGCACGGTCTGGGCACTGCGGCGCTCGAGCGAGCCGGGCTTGTCGCAGTACAGACGATCCTTCAGGGCGTCGAGATACACGTTGGAAAGCTCGGTAACCACGAAGTCATAGAGCGCACGGTAGGCGCGCGGGAACTCATAGCTGGCGTAGGCGTCGTCGACCTCGGCCTGGACCTGGGTCAGACGGGCAACCATGAGCTTGTCGAGCGGCAACAGGTCGGCAAAGGCGACGCCGTCGGTCTCGGGCTCAAACTGGCCCTCGAGCTCGGAGAGCAGGAAGCGCAGCGTGTTGCGGAAACGACGGTAGGCATCGGACGTACGAGCGAGGATCTCGTGGTCGATGGAAACGTCGGAGCTGGTATCGACAGATGCAACCCACAGACGGATGATGTCGGCACCCATCTCGTCACAGACCTTGTTGGGGTCGATGACGTTGCCGAGCGACTTGGACATCTTGCGGCCCTGGCCATCGAGCGTGAAGCCCTGCGAGACGACCGCCTTGTACGGAGCATGGCCGTTGGCACCTACCGAGGTGAGCAGCGAGCTCTGGAACCAACCGCGATGCTGGTCGGAGCCCTCGAGATACACGTCAGCCGGGTACTCAAGCTCGGGTCGATACTCGCAGACGGCCTTCCAGGACACGCCGGAGTCCCACCACACGTCGAGAATGTCCTTATCAGCCTTGAGGTGATGGCCGCCACACTTGGGGCAAACGCAAGCCTCGCCCAGGTAACTCTCGGGAGCGTCGGTGAACCAGGCGTCGGAGCCCTTCTCGTGGAAGAGCTTGATGACGGCGTCGAGCGTGGCGTCGTTCATGACCTTCTCGCCGCAGTCGGCGCAGGTGTAGCTGGGGATAGGCACGCCCCAGTTGCGCTGGCGGCTGATGCACCAGTCGGGACGCTGCTCGACCATGGCGCCGATGCGGTTGGCGGCATGGGCCGGATACCACTTGACGTTCTCGCGGACCTCCTTGCCAGCCTGCTCGCGCAGACCCGTCTTGTCCATCGAGACGAACCACTGGTCGGTAGCACGGAAGAGCACCGGGTGCTTGCAGCGCCAGCAGTGCGGATAGCTGTGCGTGATCTTCTTCTCGAGAACCAGGGTGCCGCGCTCGCGCAGGAACTCAATGATGTGCGGGTTGGCCTCATCGGTATCCATGCCGCTGAAGGGGCCACCGGTGCCAAATTCCTCGCCGGTGTAGAACTTGCCGTCGTCATCGACCGGCATGCAGATGTCGGTGATGCCCTCCTTGAGGCAGGCAAAGTAGTCGTCGACGCCGTGGCCGGGCGAGTTGTGGACGATACCGGTACCGTCATCGACACCGACGTAATCGGCCAGCAGCGCCACGCCCTCAACACCGTCAAAGATTGGCTGCTTGTAGTGGATGTGGTGGAAGGTCTCGGCGGGAACCACGTAGGGCTTGCCGTCGACCATTACCGGGGTGTACTCCCAGCCAAACTCCTCGCAGCACTTGGGAGCCAGGTCCTCGAGCATGACCTCGGCACGACCTTCGTGCTCAACGGCGACATAGGCGGCGCCGGGCTTAAGGGAAACGGCCTGGTCGGAGGGGATGGTCCACGGCGTGGTCGTCCAAATGATAAAGTCGACCGGGCCGTCGAAGTTCTCGAGGCCGGCGGGCTTGGAAGTCATCTCGAAGCGCACGAAAATGGAGGGGCTCGTCTCGTCAGAGTACTCAATCTCGGCCTCGGCGAGTGCGGTGTGGCAGTGCTTACACCAGTGGACGGGCTTGTGGCCGCGATAAATCATGCCCTTATCGAACATGGCCTTGAAGACCTCGATGTCGGCGGCATCGTGCTGGTGATAGAGCGTCAGATAGGGGTTGTCCCAGTCGCCGAGCACGCCCAGACGGCGGAAGCCGGCCTTCTGAAGCTCGATGTTCTCGACAGCGAACTTGTTGCAAAGCTCGCGGATCTTAGCCGTGGAGGTCTGGTTGAACTTCTCGGTGCCGAGCTTCTCCTCGACCTTATGCTCGATCGGCTGACCATGGCAGTCCCAACCGGGGACATAGGGAACCTCATAGCCCTGCATCATCCAGTAGCGGTTGATCATGTCCTTGGAGATCTTGTTCATGGCATGGCCGATGTGGATCGGACCGTTGGCGTACGGAGGACCGTCGTGCAGCACGAACTTCTTGTGACCCTCGTTCTTCTTCAGAACCTGCTCGTAGACCTTGTTGTCCTGCCAGTCCTTGAGTCGCTTGGGCTCGGACTTGGAAAGACCGGCACGCATGGGAAAACCGGTCTTGGGCAGATTCATCGTCTGCTTGTACTCGTTTGCCACGGTACCCCTTTCATGTCGTGGGCGCGCACGCCCGTTGGACACCAAAAAGGCGCCCGTCCCTGCAAGCTGGGACGAAGCGCCACAAAACGGGCAGCCTGCCCGCAAAAGCTCTTCGCTTAACCACCCAGCTTAGATGCCCTCGCCCGCGTAATCGCGCGCTCGCATCCGTTACTCGGCTGGCCTGTATCGACGACCATCTCGGCGATGTCTACTAAGACGTGCCTGCGCGGCACGTCCGTTGGGACCGCAGCTCCGGGGTGATATTCATCGGTCGCATGCACGGGTTCTCAGCGCTCCCCGCTCTCTGTGGCATGCGGACGGCCGACTACTCGTCCCCATCAACGCTTATGCGGAGTATGCTAGCACGTTCCACGCCGACGAAAAACCCTCAACACTGGTTTTATACGTTCGAAATTTCTCGCGGCTGTGGACCTTCTCTTGGAGCAAAATACCTGAAAGCACTTTATCGAACGAAAGAAGGTTGCTATGCGCACGATTGGAATGAGCGACTACACCGTTGGCGAGGATTGCTTTGACGAGCTGCCCACCGCACTGGCGGAGTACGGAGCGAAGAAAGTCGCCATCATTGGCGGCAAGCGAGCCCTGGCTGCGGCGCTGCCGGGAATCGAGGCGGCACTTGAAGGTACCGATGTCGAGGTCCTGGAGACGCGCGTCTATGGCACCAACAGTACGCGTGCCAATATCGCCAAGGTCGTGAACTCCCCTGCCTGCCAGGAGGCTGATGTTCTTATCGCCTGCGGCGGCGGCAAGGCGCTCGACACCGTCAAGACGGCGGCCATCGAGCTCAAGAAGATCGTCTTCACTGTCCCGACGATCTGTTCCAACTGCTCCGCCGCGACCGCCATTGCCGTCGTGTACAACGACGACGGCTCGCTCGAGGGATATTCGTACCCCAACCGACCTGCGCATATCTTCATCAACCCCAAGATTATCGCCGAAGCTCCGGCGGAGTACTTCTGGGCCGGCGTGGGCGATGCCCTGTCCAAGCAGCCCGAGGTCGAATACGCCACGAGCGCCGGTAATTTGGAGCATACCGCCGGTCTTGGCCTGGCACTCGCCCACACCTGCTCCGAGCCGCTGTTTACTTATGGCGTCCAGGGTCTTGAGGACGTGCGCCGGAATCTGTCGAGCGAGGCCGTCAAGCAGATCGCGCTCGACATCGTGGTCAACACGGGCTATGTCTCGAACCTGACCAACCAAAACGATTACTACTACAACTCGAGCGTGGCGCACGCGTTCTACAATGCGACGTGCAGCATTCCGCGCGAGGGAACCTATCTGCACGGTGAGGTCGTGAGCCTGGGCGTGCTCGTACTGTTTGCCTATACGGGCGATACCGAGAGCCTTGAACGCTACGCCGCCTTTAACAAGCAGATGGGGCTGCCCGTAACGCTTGAGCAGGTTGGCCTTACCGAGGCAGATATCCCGGCCCTGTGCGAATACGCGCACGCCACCAACGAGTGGAAGCAGGGAAACCCCGAGCCCTTCACCGACGAAAAATTCGCCGCCGCCATCAAAGCTGCCAACGCCTACGGCCACACCCTCTAGCTCTAACCCAAAACCACCACAAGGGAGCAGTACCTTTGTGGTGGTTTTTTATTGCACCACCATTCAGTTCGTACTCGAACCCGGTTCTTTACGAGAAAGGGTTCAGGTACGTTTTTTATCGTAAATTCTGCGGAAGGACTACTCGGAACGGTAAACAGGAACGAACAAAGGCAGGGCATCATCGTGGTGATGGTATCCTGCCTTTTATTTTGCGAAACCAAGGTCGCTTTATGCGAACTTGATCGCCACTTATATGGCGCATTGATGGCAATTGCTGCGTACGTGCGTACCGGGAGCCTGTACACCTCTGGCAAGGCGTAACACACTAGTCTTTGTTCCAAAGTCCGTGTGCTAAGGGGGCAGGGCCCTTAGAATTCCTGTGGAGTGTGTACGCACGTACGTAGGAAAACAGCAAATTACGCTATATCAGGGCGTTCTTTCATTGGAGCGTATGGTATACACGGCTTAGTTCAACAAATAAGAATTTATATATAAAGGAGAATATTGATGAAACTGTTTTTATGTTCGCACTTTTCAAGTGTAGGAAGTCTGATAAAGGAAGAAATTGAAAATAAAAAAGTCGCATTTATTCCAACAGCTTCGCTGCGTGAAGGCTACACCGGTTATGTCGGCTCGGCTCGAAAATTATTCAAAAAGTTGGGAGCAATCGTAACTGAAATTGATATTTCAACGGAGGCTTATTCAACGATACAGTCTGTTTTTGAAGATGCGGATGTGATATATTTTACCGGCGGAAATTCTTTTTTCCTTATAGACCAGCTCCGTAAAACGGGAACGGATGAGCTGTTGAAGAAAGAATTGGCAAAGG
>URRN01000027.1 GCA_900550185.1 uncultured Collinsella sp. | reverse complement strand
ACGCGCATAAAGAAAGCCTCCCATTTCTCATGTCCAAGAAATGGGAGGCAGTTCATGCGTGATGCGCGGGCCATTTTGTTTAGACCGCACCCGCCCTCCTGTTCATCTCAATCTGTAACATCTAGCCGAGTTTTTGGATCCTAGCTGTTACAGATCGAGACAAACAGAACGCCCGAGCAGAAATATCTCAATCTGTAATATTTAGCTGAGTTTTTCGGTCCTAACTGTTACAGATTGAGACGAACGGGCCGAAAAACCCTACGCCCGCAGGTCCTTTACGCTGGAACGTTCGACCAACACGCCCGAGACGAGCGTACGGCTTCTGGAGCTCGGGGCTTCCAGACCTGCGACGACCTCGTTAAGCGCACGGATGCCCAGTTCGCGGTGGCGAAACTTCACCGACGTCAGAATCGAGTTGGGAATCGTCTTGTAGAGCTCATCGTCGAAGCCGATCACGGACACGTCGTCGGGCACACTGAGCCCTTTGTCACGTAGAGCCATCATCACGCCGTTTGCCATGCAGTCGTTAGCAGCGAGGACCGCCGTGCAATCGGGCTTATCGGCAAGCACAAGGCCCGCGGCATAGCCACTATCCGCATTCCAATCGCCTTGCAGAGGCTCGGGCGGCTCAATGCCACGCGCCTCGAGTGCCGCACGCCAACCTTTCATACGGCACTGGCTCGACAGCGACTCTTTCTTACCCGAAACGAAATACACGTTCTTGTGACCATGATCCAAGAAGTACTCGCACGCCATGCGCGCGCCGCCCTCTTGGTCATCGCTGACGGTGGAGCAGGTAGGATGCTCCATCGGCGTGATAATCACCGTCTTGAGGTCTTTCGGCGCCTCAAAGGTATCAAAGTCATCGACCATCTGGCGCAGGTTGAAGATCATGCCATCGACGGGCAGCTGCGACATCCTGCGCGCTGCATCGGCGAGGGTCATCTTCTCCCCTGCCCGCTTCTTGATCATCGTGAGCGCAAAGCCTCGCTCCTCAGCAGCATCGGCGATACCGTCAATCATGTCCACGGCACCGCCTGACAAGTGAAACAGCACCACGCCAATGCACCCGTAGCGGCCTAACTTGAGCGAGCGCGCGGCAAAGTTAGTTCGAAACCCAAGCGCCTCCATGGCAGCATGGACTTTATCGCGCGTCGACTCGCGCACGCTATCGGGCTCGTTGATAACGCGAGACACCGTCTTAAGAGAAACGCCCGCGGCAACCGCCACGTCGTTCATCGACACGTTTTTCTTGTCCAACGTTGCCACTATTTCTCCCATCGGCTTCATGTCGCATGCTTTCTGCGTTCTAGCATACACTACCTGCTCAATTTTCAAATCAACCGTTTACCGGACAATATCGACCGCTCACGCGTAAATCCTTGTTGCTCTTCCAAAAATGTCTTACGTTGTCATTAACGAAATGACAACGTTGTCATTTCGTAACGCCTTCCTTACGCAGGAAGGTTTCCGGGCAGTCCTGACCATCCATCGACGACCAGTTCCATCCACATGCATCGCGCATCAAGCAGCAAAGGAGCTCTATGGACGCCATCGTAAAGATGCTCGAGAAGCATCAACCGTTCTTTGAGAAGATCTCGAGGAACATCTACCTCCAGGCCATTAAGGACGGATTCCTTGGGTGCATGCCCATCGTCCTCACCTCTTCGATTTTCCTGCTCATCGCCACGCTCCCCGGCGTCGTTGGCGTCACGCTGCCCCAGCCGCTCATCGACTGGTGCAACAAGCTCTACAACTTCACCATGGGCGTCATGGGCATCATGGTTGCCGGCACCACCGCCAAGAACTTTACGGCATCCATGAACCGTCGTATGCCCGCCGGCAAGGTGCTCAACGACGGCTCCACCATGGTTGCTGCCCAGTGCAGCATGCTTTTGCTCGCTGTTACGCAGTTCACCACCAAGCTCGACGGCTCCGAGCTTTCGGTCTTCGATTGCACCAGCATGGGTACGCGCGGTCTGTTCTCGGCCTATATCGCCGCGTTCATTACCGTGTGGGTCTATAAATTCTGCGTCTCGCGCGATCTGACCATTAAGCTGCCCAAGGAGGTTCCGGGCGCCATCGCTCAGAACTTCCGCGACATTATCCCCTTTGGCGGCGCCGTCATTATCTGCGGCATCATCGATGTCGTCGTGCGCAACCTCATGGGCGTTCCGTTCTCCGAGCTGCTTATTAAACTGCTCTCCCCGCTCTTTACCGCTGCAGAAACCTATCCTGGCCTTATCCTTATCCAGGCAGCCACCGCGTTCTTCTGGTTCATCGGCGTCCACGGCCCCTCGATCGTCCAGCCGGGCATCGACCCCATCCGTCTTGCCAACCAGGCCGAGAACCTGCAGGTTCTGCTGGCCGGTGGCCACCCCGCCCACTCCCTCACCTTTAACATGTCGCTCGTGGGCGAGTTCGGCGGCACCGGCGCCACGTTCATCGTGCCGCTTCTGCTGATTCTCTTTATGAAGTCCAAGCAGCTCAAAGCCGTCGGTAAGGCCTCGATTGTCCCCGTCGCCTTCGCCGTCAACGAGCCGCTGCTCTTTGGCGCGCCCATGATCCTCAACCCCTACATGCTCATCCCCTTTGTTGCCGCCGGCTGCGTCAATGTGAGTGTTGCCAAGTTCTTTATCGATAACGTGGGCATGAACGGCTTCTCCTTCGTGGTGCCTTGGGCCACCCCTGCCCCCATCGGCATCTTCATCACCACGAACTTCCAGCTCATTGCCTTGGTGTTCGTCGCGATCATTATCTTGCTGGACGCTGTCATCTACCTGCCGTTCTTGAAGGCATATGACAAGCTGCTCTGCGACCAAGAGGCCGAGCGCGCCGCCGAGCTGGGTCTCGAGTCCGATGGCGCTGCCGCCATCGCTGCCAGCGCCCCTGCACCCGCTGTCGAGCAGACTACCGCTGCCGCAGAGACGACCGCCGCTGCCGTCAACAGCGAGCCTGTCGCCGATCAGCCCGAGCCCGCCGCCGACGCATCCGCTAAGAAGGACGTCGATGGCCTGAAGGTCCTCGTCCTGTGCGCCGGCGCCGGCACCTCCGCCATGCTCGCCAACGCCATTAAGGAAGGCGCCGCGCAGACCGGCGAGAACATCGCTTCCTCCGCAGGTGCTTATGGCCAGCACACCGCCATCATGGATCAGTACGACGTGATCGTGCTTGCCCCGCAGGTCCGTAGCTACTACAACGACATGAAGGCCGACACCGATCGCCTGGGCATTAAGCTGCTCGCCCCGCGCGGCAAGGAATACATCGACCTTACCCGCGACCCCGCCGGTGCCATCAAGTGGCTCCGCGAGAACCTCGACTAGCTCCCCCCTCTGTTGGTGCCCGGATCCCCAGTTCGGGCACCTCTCCCTATTCGTATCCCACAGAAAGGATGACTCATGACCAATCCCATGCAGTTCCCCAACGGCTTTGTGTTTGGCGGCGCCACCGCTGCTTACCAGGTTGAAGGCGAGACCCGCACGCACGGCAAGGGCAAAGTGCCCTGGGACGATTTCCTGGCTGCTCAGGGTCGCTTCTCCCCCGACCCCGCAAGCGATTTCTACAACAAGTATCCGGTCGATATCGACCTGTGCCAGCGCTTCGGCATCAACGGTATCCGTGTCTCCATCGCTTGGAGCCGCATCTTCCCCAACGGCACCGGCGAGATTAACCCCGAGGGTGTTGCCTTCTATCACGAGCTTTTCGCCACCTGCAATAAAGCCGGCGTTATCCCCTATGTCACGCTCGATCACTTTGATACGCCCGAGGCTTTCTACCAGGACGGTGGCGAGGGCTTCTTGACGCGCACGACCATCGATGCCTTTGTCGAGTACGCCAAGTTCTGCTTTGCCGAGTTCACCGAGGTCAAGCACTGGTTTACCTTTAACGAGATTCCCGCAACCGCCGAGGGCAGCTTTATCGTCGGCAACTGGCCGCACGGCGAGAAGTATCGCCTGGACAAAGCCTTCCAGCTTATGCACAACATGATGGTGGCCCACGCCAAGGCTGTCGTCGCCTTCCATGAGGGCGGCTTTGAGGGCGAGATCGGCATCGTCCAGAACCTGGAGCCCAAGTATCCCCTCGACCCCAACAGCGCTGCCGACTGCGAGGCAGCTCGCATGGCCGACGTCATCAACAACCGCTGGGTACTCGACGCCACCTTCCGCGGCCACTATGCAGCCGACACCATGGAGGCTGCGACCAAGCTGGCCCATATCGCCGGCGGCGAGCTCGACGTCCGCGACGAGGACATCGCCGCGCTGACCGCCGCGCTCCCCTATAACGATTGCCTGGGCGTCAACACCTACAAGTGTCAGTTCCTGCGTGCCGCCGAGGGCGAAAACGACATCAACCACAATGGCACCGGCGACAAGGGCTCCTCGCGCTGGTTCCTCAAGGGCGTTGGCGAGGCATGCGTGCGCGAAGGCGTTCCCACCACCGATTGGGACTGGATCATCTATCCCGAGGGCCTCTACGACCTGCTGCTCCGCATTAAGAACGATTACCCCAACTACAAGAAGATCTACATCACCGAGAACGGCATGGGCTATAAGGACGACTTCGAGGACGGCTTTATCGACGACGCCCCTCGTATCGACTACATGCGTCAGCATCTCGCGTGGATCCTCAAGGCGATCGACGGCGGCGTGAACGTCGACGGCTACTTTGTGTGGTCGCTGCAGGACCAGTTCTCCTGGACCAACGGCTATAACAAACGTTACGGCCTGTTCTACATCGACTTTGAGACCCAGAAGCGCTACCCCAAGGCGAGCGCGTACTGGTACAAGAACGTCGCAGAGACTGGCCTGCTTATGGCCTAACTTTTGCCGCATACCCCCTGTCGGCCGCATGCGAATCCCTCCACGGGTTCACATGCGGTCTTTTTGTTTTTGGTGAGCCCGTGCGGACCGTTTATCTCGATCTGTAACATCTAGCAGGGATTTTCAATCCTAACTGTTATAGATTTAGACGAACGGGCGACCAGGGCTGAAAGATCTCAATCTGTAACACGTAGCCCACTTTTAACCGTCTAACTGTTACAGATCAAGACAATAAGATAGTCAAATCCGAACTTTCCAAGCAGTTATGAACCATGGTTTCCAGTTTTCGGTATCACGAACATACTTTCGGTGTCATTTAATGGTATTATGATACCGAAAGTATGTTCGTGATACCGAAAGGAGCCGCATGCGCCAGTTCGATTACACCACAGTCCCAGCGGAACTCGAAGCAACTCCAATCACCAACCTCCTCCTCTCGATACGCGAGCATAAAGGCCGTCAGCTTGCTCTGAGTCAAGTCAAACCCGAGCTTCTATCGTCCCTAATGGAGGAGGCTAAGATCCAAAGCACCCGATCCTCCAACGGACTTGAAGGAATTGTTACCACCCAAAAAAAACTCAAAGCGATCATGGCGTATTCCGCCAAGCCAAGCTCCCGCGCAGAGGAAGAAATCGCTGGATACCGAGATGTGCTGTCGCTTATTCACGAGCAACACGATTCCATTCCCGTAACGCCATCGGTCATTCTGCAGTTGCATCGTGACCTCATGGCGCACACGGCAATCTCGTATGGAGGCCATTGGAAAGATGGCGATAACGAAATCGTCTCCATTGACGATCAAGGTAATCGATTTGTGCGCTTTAGGCCCCCTTCGGCCCTAGCAACCCCGGGACTTATTAAAGAAGCCTGCCAGTCCCTCAACGATGCTTTATCTCGCCAAGTTTGCGATCCCCTCCTTATATCGCTCCGCTTTATCTTCGATTTTGTTAGCATTCATCCCTTCAACGATGGCAATGGCAGGATGAGCCGGCTCCTTACAACGCTGCTGCTCGAAAAGACTGGATACGACGTTGCGCGTTACATCAGCATCGAACGACTTATTGAAGACAACAAAGCGCTTTACTACAACGCTCTCGCTGCAAGCTCCACTGGATGGAATGAAAATCAAAACACCGAAGTACCCTTTATCCGTTTCATGCTCGGAACAACCCTGGCCGCCTACCGACAGCTCGAGCAGCGTACCTTAATTGAATCAAGCACTCGTCCCATGTCGAAGCAAGCGCGCATCGCCGTTCTATTTCAACAGAGACCCGGCGTCATTAAGAAATCCGACATCCGATCCAACTGCCCCGATATCAGCGAGGTCACCGTTAAGCGAACCCTCGGTCAGCTTGTTAGTTGCAGCGCAATCGAAAAAACAGGAGCGGGTCGTTCGACAGGCTACATACTCAAAGACGTCCATGCTCTAGAACTATTCTTGCAATCCACAATACCCGATAGCGAGGCCGCAATAACAAAAGAGGCTCCAAAGGATAAGCTCCTTGAACGTATAAACCACGCCGAGGATGAAAGCAAAGAGGGGCTCTATGAAGACTATGATTCATTCTCAAGGGACATAAAGACGAGATACGGAGTCTAGTCATATCTCAGAATAGCCTCATCCTTGTTGCCCAAAGTTATTTGCACGTCATTGTGAAGCGGTAACCCCGCGCTGGCAAGGGCAAAAGTCCTCCTGCTGCGCTAGCTAGCAAATGACCTGCGTGTGCTCCTCGATGGCGGCGCGATCCTCGGCGGTAATACCCGGCTCGCACACCACGGCGTCCAAATTGTCCAAGCGGCAGAAGGTGTAGAAGTCGCGCTTGCCGATCTTGCTGGAGTCGGCGATCAGATAGCGCGAGTCCGCTTTGCTAAAAGCGAGCTGCTGGATACGGCCCTCGTCCATGTTGGACGTGGACACGTCGCCGTCCAGAATGCCGTTGGCACCGATGAACGCCGTGTCAATCCCTAGTGCGCGCAGGGTATCCTCGGCCATGGGGCCCACAAAGGCGTCGGTGCGGCGACGGTACATGCCGCCCACCGGGCACAGCTCGCAATCCTCGCGCGCCTCGAGCAGGCTAAAGGCCGAAAGCGAATTGGTCACATAGATGGAAGACAGTTTGTCGGTGACTCGGAGAGCGCCAATGCGATCTCACGACGGTTGCGCGCATTGTCTCAATTAGATACTCAACGAAATACGGCCCCGCAGCTCAATAAGCTGCAGGGCCGTACTATACACCGACGAATCAACGACGGAGTGCATCCACTATTTGGCCAGCTCCTGAACGATCCAGTCAATTGCACCTTCGGGATCGTTGGTAAGGTCGATATACTCCTTGCCCCTTGTGGTGAGCAGTTTAATTCCAAGGCGATCGGTATCGGCCTTCATAGCGTCATAGTACATGCGTGCCTGGGGTGCCAGAACAATCACGTTGTACTGATCCATCGTCTCATAGTGGCTTCCGTACGCACCGGACTGAGAAACCAGATCGATACCCTTAGCAGCGGCACCTTCGCGAAGAGCATTTGCCAAGAGAGTCGAAGTGCCGGCACCCTGGCAAAGCACAAGCACGCGGATCTGCTCCGCCTTGTCCTTTACCGCCTCGAGAGCTTTTGCGACATTTTCCTGTGCGGCAATAGCATCTGCATCCGAGGTTCCTGCAGTCTCCTTTGCAGACTCTTCCAAACAAAGCTGATGGTCATACGCCTTGCAGAACGGATAGTAAATCACAAAGTCAACGACCAACAGCACTGCCATCAATACGAGAGAACGCAGATCGAGACCCGTGGTGAGGAATGCACCGATTGGGCCGGGAAGCGCCCACGGCATGGTATACATGGGGGCGTTCATTCCAATGACGTCAATGAAAAATTTACCGATAATGGCGTTGACCATAGGAGCCACTAGGAAGGGCACGAACATATAGGGATTGAGAACAATCGGCATACCGAAGATAACGGGCTCGTTAACTCCAAAAATCACCGGGATAATCGATGCCTTGCCCATGGCTTTAAGCTGCTTGGAGCGCATAAACATGATCAGGATAATAGGAACGATGAACGTGCAGCCAGAACCGCCCAGACCGCCGATGAAGCTTGTAAAGTCCTGCGTGAGAGCAATTGACGGGTGTCCACCTGCTTGGAAAACCTCAAGATTGGTAACGGTATTGCCGTAGAGCGCAGCATTGATCGGACTCATGACAACCGAAGCACCGTGGATACCCATAAATTGGAAAAGTGCGACCGCGCCTTCGATAAGCGCCATGCCAGGATAGGTGTCAACCGCGGAGAACAGCGGCGAGATGAGAGCGGATACCAAATTGGCGAACGGCACAGCAAGCAGCTTGCGGCTCGCAAGATCGATAAAAGCGCACGCAAGGATCGAAAACCCAAATGCAAAGATATCGCGAAAACTCTGCGCAATAGAGCCAGGGACCTCTTTGGGGAGCTTGATCGTCACATTATGGCTAATGCACACCTTATAGATATTAACGGTCAAGAATGCGGCTACGAACGCAGCGAGAAAACCCTTGGTTCCCATATAGCCGGTTTCAAAAACAGATGTATCTGCTCCGCCAATCGAGACAACATCGTTCGTCACCGATAGCAAGAGCATGCCGCACATGGCACAAACCATGCACGAGGTGGGGTTGAGAGATTTACCCGAAGGCATGCGACGGTTCATCGACATGGCAAGTGAGCTCGCCGTGGTGCCGGCCACCATAATGCCAAGAAGTCCCATGGTATATGCATAGATTTTATTGAAGAAATCCAGCACCTCAGACGGAAGCGTGATGCCTACATAGGCAGGGAGCGTCGAAAGAAGAAGGAACAGGCTCGAGAACAGCACAATTGGCATATTCGAGAGAAAGCCATCCTTGATCGCCACCAGATAAATGTTCCTCGAGATTTTGTCGAAGAGGGGCTGGTGTTTTTCAAGGAATTTGACGATAGCGTCCATAACACATCCTTTCATGATTCCCGGGCACGTAACGATTTATCCGGACTCAACCGTCGTCGTCCCCGTTTGTATCCACTTATGTAAGTGAATACGTTCTTGTGCGAAATGTAATATCATTTGCGCGATTTGTCATAACCAATTCTTTTTCCGCTTTGTCGATATGTCAAGAATTCAAATACTTATTCGGTGAACGGTAGCTGATTACTATAAGGTTTTCCCAGCTAAAGAGTATTTTCCCTGAGCAGTACTATAAGTTTGCAACCGTTCACCGATTGGATATAACATATTGAATATATTGTTGTAACAATATTAGAGACAATGTCACAAGCCTGTCGTTCTAGTCAAAGGAAGTAACAATGCCCAAACGATTACTGAACATGTCCGCATCCGATTTTGCCGCCACGTCACCCATGGATCTGAAACAGGCAATTCTGGCTTCTGAGGGACGTACCATCATGGCGGAAAACGTACCCTCTTCCCAATTTCTCGGCGGCGTTACTAATGCAGAAATCGAACGTGCCGCAGGTGCCGACCTGCTTCTGTTTAACGCGCTCGATGTGTTCGATCCAGTTATTGCCGGTATTCCAGATGATCTCAATGAAAACCCGGTCACTTGGGTGAAGCGAGCATGCGGAAGGCCCATTGGCGTCAATCTGGAGCCAGTTGATAACGAGGCAGAGATGTCTGAAACCCGAACGGAAATCCCCATGGGTCGTCGCGTCTCTCCCAAGACCTTAGAAAAGGCTAACGAACTCGGATTTGATTTTATCTGCCTGACGGGCAACCCTGGAACCGGCGTCTCCAACGATGCAATCGCCCATTCGATTAAACTCTCCAAAGAGCATTTCAATGGCCTGGTCATAGCCGGAAAAATGCATGGAGCGGGCGTTGCGGAACCTGTCATGACGCTCGAAATTGCGCGCAAGTTTGTTGACCTCGGCGTCGATATCCTTCTCGTGCCAGCCCCCTACACCGTCCCTTGCTTCCAAGAAGCAGACCTGCGCGCCATCGTAGACTTTGTACGATCCCACAACGTAGGCAAGTCAATTGAAGAGAAGGTTCTCGTCATGGCGGCGAACGGGACGAGTCAAGACTCCTGCGACAGCGAGACCATTAAGAAAATAGGCCTTGCAGCAAAAGCAGCCGGCGCTGACCTCCAACATATCGGGGACTCCATGAACGGTATTTGCCTGCCCCAGAATATCTTCACGCTCGGACAAGCCCTTCGTGGATACAGGCATCAGATCGTCATGCTGAGCCGCTCTGTGATACGTTAAGGTTACCTTGCCCACGTTACATCCCGACTGAGGCAATCATCAGGTATAACCAACATGCAAACTGAGGCTCTAATGCTCGATACACACGAAAAACGGCCACTCTATTTACAGCTCACCGACGCGCTGCTCAAGCAGATCGTCGATGAATATCAAGCAGACGATAAACTTCCAACAGAAATGGAACTCTGCGACGAATACGCCGTAAGCAGAACAACCGTCCGACTTGCCATGAGTGAGCTGGAGCGTCGTGGAAGTATCTATCGAATCCAAGGTAAGGGATCGTTTGTTGCACCGAAACGCGTTAGCGAGCTCAATTCACTTTTAGACTTTGACTTTGCAAGCCATTGCGATGGCGTTGATCCGGATGCCATCACCAAACATTTCGGCGGCCTCACATCAGGTCGTCCAATTTCCGTAATGATGCTCCAACAATTTGGATGTCAAAGTCGCGATGAAATTCAGCGTCTTGAATTGACCTACGAACTTGAAGGCAGCTTCATAGGCGCTGATACGTTCTTCATTTCAAAGTCGCGCGTTCCGAATAACCAGTTAGATTTTCAGGCATTTAGCAGAATCATGGACGACTTGTCCAAGTCTATCCAATCTGTTAGGGAAAGCTATAGAGCACGTCAGCTTAGCGATTCCGAAGCCAGTAATTATGGTGTTGCAAAACTTCCGGTCATCGAACTGACTCATTATGCTTACGACTCCGGAGGCAAACTAATCTCAATTGTCTGCCGCACCGTCTTAACTGGGCGGGTCCCTTATCAAAACTTTATTTTCAAGTCCTAATGTTCTTTTTCTTTTGTCTCGATCTGTAACACGTAGCCGAGTTTTTAAGTCCTAACCGTTACAGATCGAGACAAACAAGGTAGACCCCGCCGAATTGTCTCAATCTGTAACACTAAGACCGGTTTTGGACGTCTAGATGTTACAGATTGAGATGAATGCACAGGTCAATCCTCTCAATCTCAATCTGTAACAACTAGCTGAATTTTTCGGTCCTAGCTGTTACAGATCGAGACAAACGGAATAGGCCGAGCCAAAAATCTCGATCTGTAACATTTGACTCGCTTTTGGCCGCCTAGATATCACAGGTTGAGACGATTTGATAGTGGAGTCCTCATTTGCGCGTCATATCGCGTAGCTCTGACGCGCTGGTTTCCACAATGACAGGAGGTAAAAGTCCTCCCGCATCGCCTGTTGGCAATCCCGTAGCGTTAGCTAGCAAATGACCTGCGTATGCTCCTCGATGGCGGCACGATCTTCGGCGGCGATGCCCGGCTCGCACACCACGGCGTCCAGGCTGTCCAAGCGGCAGAAGGTGTAGAAGTCGCGCTTGCCGATCTTGCTGGAGTCGGCGATCAGATAGCGCGAGTCGGCCTTGCTAAAGGCGAGCTGCTGGATGCGGCCCTCTTCCATGTTGGATGTGGACACGTCGCCGTCCAGAATGCCGTTTGCGCCGATAAAGGCTGCGTTGATCCCCAGTGCGCGCAAGGTGTCCTCGGCCGTAGGGCCCACAAAGGCGGCGGTGCGGCGGCGGTACACGCCGCCCACCAGGCACAGTTCGCAGTCTTCGCGCGCCTCGAGCAGGTTAAACACCGAAAGCGAATTGGTCACAATGCGCAGGCGAAACGCCGGCAGCATCGAGGCCATCTGCTCAACCGTGGTGCCCGTGCCCAAAAAGATGGTCGAGCCTTCCTCGATAAGCTCCACAGAACGGCGCGCAATCTGCAACTTTTCCTCGGCATGCTTCGTGCGCTTTTCGCTGTGCGAATACTCATGGCGCAGCATAGCGTGTGGACGGCCCTGCGCACTGCGGGCTCCGCCGTGCACGCGCTCGATCTCGCCCAGGCTCGCAAGCTCCTCAAGATCACGGCGGATCGTCATATCCGAGACACCTAACGCATCCGAAATCTCCTTGACCGAGACCGTTCCCTGTTCCTCGAGCAGCTGCCGAACCTTATCCTGTCGCTCCGCTTTAATCACGATGAGTCCTCGCTGTTCCACGCTCACGTCAATTCAAACAATAACGAACAAATTGTATCAGACTCGCGCGCGTCAGAAATGAACGCCCGCACAGCTCCAATCATCACTTTTTTGAGAAAAATACCCCCTGCTTTAGTGGGGTGTAGTGATAATCTCACCTGTTCGCGCTACAGTTTGTCCGAAATACCTCGATGTTAGGAACCAAATGATCACTTCCGAGCTTTTCGGCACCGCGCCGTGCGGCACCTCCGTTCATCGTTATACCCTCAACGGGCCCGAGATCTGCGTTCGCATTATGGACTATGGCGCCACCGTGCTGGGTATCGATGTGCCCGATATTCCCGGCAACGTGCGCGATGTGGTGCTGGGCTTCGATAAGCTCGAGGATTACTTTGACAACCCCGCCTGCTTTGGCGCGACCATCGGCCCCGTGGCAAACCGCACCGCGGGCGCCACGATCACCATCGACGGCACGGACTGGCACATGCCGGCCAACGAAGGCGTCAACAACCTGCACAGCGATCTTGAGCATGGTCTGCACAAGCGCGTATGGAACGTTGAGCTCGACGAGACTCACAACGCCGTGCGCATGACCACCTCGCTTAAGGATGGCGAGCTGAGCCTGCCCGGCAACCGAATCTTTACGGCTGTGTTTACCGTTACGCGCACCGGCGTCTTCCGCATCGAGTATGGTTGCGAGAGCGACCGCGCCACCTACGTGTCCATGACCAACCACACGTACTTTAACCTTGCCGGCCATAACGCCGGCATGGACTGTGAGCACTTCTTTATCGCCAACGCTGCCCACTACTTGCCCATTAACGAGCAGAACATCCCCACCGGCGAAATCGCTCCGGTCGAGGGAACACCGTTTGACTTTCGCGAGCTGCGCCCCGTCGCACCCGGCATGGAGGCCGACGACCCGCAGATTAAGCAGGCCCGTGGCTACGATCACTGCCTGTGCATCGATGGCTATCAGTACGGTCGCAACCTGCGCCGCGCGATGCACGTCGAGGAGATGTGGACCGGCCGTGAGCTGGACTACTACACCACCGCCCCGGGCGTGCAGCTCTACACCGGCAACTGGCTGGGTGACGAGCACGCCAAGGACGATGCCAACTATGGCTGGGGCGCCGGCTTTGCCCTCGAGGCAGAGATGTACCCCGACACGCCGCACCAGCCGCTGTTCCCGCAGGGCATTGTGGGCCCGGGTCACCCCTACAGCAATGTGATCGAGTACCACTTTATGAGGCATTAAGCCCACAACGCGACATATCGCACAGCAGCGCCCGCCGGCACCACCGCCGACGGGCGTTTTTCTACCTAGTCATTGGGGGCGTTCCTAAACGACTAGTCGTTGGGGACACTCTTTGCCGAATGTGGCCGCCGCATCATCGATGATGCCGTGTCCTCGCGCGCAATGGTGGCGTCCGTCCCGCTTCGACCGTCGCGTTACGGCGCGAGAACATCCAGCGGAACAACTTGGACGCCACGCTCGGTAACATAGGCTTGCGAACCAAACCCGATGATCACGACTTTCGAAACCGGCGGGTTGTTTCCGGCGGCAACCATGCGCTTCTCGACAGCAACAAGGCTGTCAGACGCCTCTTCGATTTGAGCAGAGCTGAGTTTAACTTCGACCGGAATCCACGTTCCGCCGGGAGCCGCAATGACCGCATCGACTTCTAGATCGCGAGAATCATGATAGTGATAGAGGCTCATTCCGTTTGCTCGCGCATAAACCCACAAATCATGGAGTGCCAGCGATTCAAAAAGTAGTCCGAGCGTCTTGAAATCTAGCAGCAAGGTCTCCGGAGTCGCCCCGAGCGCAGCGGCCGCCAGCGACGGGTCGGCGAGGTGATGCTTCTTTGAGTCTCTTAAATGCACCGGAGATCTCATTGCAGGGTTCCACGCGGGAATATCGCGAACGAAACTAACCCGAGCAAGAAGAGATATATATGATGCCGCCGTCTGTCTCGACACCTCTCCGCCAAGATCGGCTACGAGCGTCTTGAGTGTCGCCAAAGTGGATTCATTTCGCGCAAGCGATTCGATGACGGCTTTGACCTTTTCGGGATCGCGTCGAGAGCCATCAACACGAGACAAATCTTCTTCGGCGACTATGCCGATGTAACGTTTCGCCATCGCCGACGCAGCCAGCGCATCGCGACCGACCGCCGCGGGCCATCCGCCACGGACAACGCACTCGGCAATCGAGGCAGAATCCAACGATCCGAAAGCGCCATTGAACTTTTCGCCAGAAATAATGCCCGACAGCTTAACCGCACCGCTGGATTTCCCAAGCTCGAAAAGCGTCATGGTATCCATGCGCAATTTAGCGAACCTTCCAGCGCCACTGTGCATCGGCCGTTCATTGTCTCGCGGCGTCGCCGACCCCGTAAATATGAACTGGCCAGGCTCGCCGCCGCGGTTGTCGCACTCAAACCGCGCCGCGTCCCAAAGTTTCGGAACCTCCTGCCATTCATCGATCAGCCGCGGCACCTCGCCTGCAACGGCAAGCGCCGGGTCCGTCTCGGCACGCAAGCGATTCTCGAAGTTGCGCGACGGATCCATGAGAAGGAGCCTGGACGCCGCACGGGTCCCGGCTGTGGTTGTCTTTCCACACCATTTCGGTCCTTCGATGAGAACGGCACCGAATATCCCTAGCATCTGGTCGAGCTCATTTTCGATAATTCGAGTGTAGTACTTTTTTGGCATATTTTTCACCATTGTTTATCAGCGCGTTTAACCAAATTTACAGTTTACATTTAACCAAATTTCGGTTATCTGATTAACCATATTTACGCAATTCAATTAACGAAACAGATTTAGGAGCCGTTTTTGCGAACGGCTTAAGCTGTGGTGCAGTCATTGACGTTCTAAAAGACTAGTCGAAAGGGACACTCTTTTCATAGCTCCGACACATGCGCCAACATGCCTGAAATCGGCGCGCTACAGATTGCGCCCATCTACTACTTTTACTCCCGCACCCCTGACCATACGCCCCTATTTTCAAAAATCGCACGTTCGCTACCTGCGGTTTTAATATTGAGATTTTCATCGTTGTTCGAGGTAAGCGACCAAAAGTAGTAGATGGCCCCAATTCCTGGCCGAGGGCATCTCGCCGCTCCTCCACGGGAAAATACGATCCGTTTTCCTCCGTCCCCAAGGAATCACGCGAGCAGGTTCTCGATAGGATCTGGGTCGGAACTGGGGAGATAACGGATTTCTAGCTCTATGCCGAGCTTTTGCAACTCTTTGAAGGCGGCGATGTCCGTATCGCCTACGGCAATGGCAGGCGTTGCAGAGCGCTTGCCCTCCCTCGCCCGCATATGGCCGATGCTGATCTTGGTTATTGGCACACCACCCTTAACCAGCGCGAGTGCATCGGCGGGCGAGGCCACCATGATCAGGATCCATTGACGCGGTGTTGCGGTATGAATGATGTCGATAGTCCTTTGCACCGAGAAAAACCGCGTCCAAACGCCTTCTGGCGCCGTCACCCTCA
>URRN01000026.1 GCA_900550185.1 uncultured Collinsella sp. | reverse complement strand
ATGCGGATGATGGCGACGTCCTCGGGCAGCATCTGGTACAGTGCGTCCTCGATCTGCTGCGTGCCCAGCCCCATTTTTGCCAGGTAGCGGCTGCCGCACTTGGGGCAGCGACTCGTGGACGCGGGATACGGCTGCACGCGCCAAGACGAACCGCAGGTGTGACATTGCAGCGTGTGCGTGCGCTCGTGATACGTAAGCGCGGTGGAGCAGTGGTTGCAGGTGGGAACGCAGCCGCACTCGCGGCACATCAGGAACGGCGCAAAGCCACGGCGGTTATGCAACAGCACGGCCTTCTCGCGCCGCTCTACAACGCGCTCCAGGCCTTCCATCAGCGGTTTAGAGAACATTGAGCGGCTGCCGTGCGAAAACTCGCGGCGCAGGTCGGCAATGCGAACCGTGGGCAGGACCGCGTGCCCCGGGCGTTCGGGCATCTCGACGCGCGTCCACGTGGCACCGCCGTACGTTCCGCGACGGCAGCGGTCGAGGGCCTCGGCAGAAGGCGTGGCGGAGCCCAACACGAGCGGGCAGCGGTAGCGCCGCGCCATCTCGGCCGCCACCTCGCGCGCGTGGTAGCGCGGACTGGAGCCCTGCTTGTAACTAGTCTCGTGCTCCTCGTCGATGATGATGAGGCCCAAGTCGCTGAGCGGGCAAAAAAGCGCCGAACGGGCTCCCACGACCACACGCGCGGCACCGCTGGCAACCATATCCCACTGGTCCAAGCGCTCGCCGGCCGAAAGACGCGAATGGAAAACGGCGACCGTCTCGCCAAAGCGCGAGCGGAAGCGGCCGACGGTCTGGGCCGTCAGCGAAATCTCGGGCACGAGCACGCATGCAGAGCGGCCTGCCGCGAGCACGCGCTCGATAGCGGAGAGGTAAACCTCGGTTTTGCCGGAGCCGGTGACGCCGTCAACCAGCACCACGTCGCCATGAGCGTCCAGACGGGCGCGCTCAATCTGCGCGAGTGCCCGTTGCTGGCCGTTGGTAAGGGAAACCGGCGCCTTGCCGCTTGCCGAGGACAGCGTGGTCTGCTCGCTGCAGCCACGCCACGCACGGCGTTCCTCCACCACCACGACGCCGCGCTTTTTGAGCGCCTTGATGGTCGCCGACATGCTGTTATAGAGAAGGTTGAGGTCGCGAGTCGTGACCGGGCCGCACTGCAGCGCCTCGATGAGCTGACGCTGGCGGACCGCGGTCTTGGGCGGCGTGTAGTCAAAGCCTTCAGGCGTAAGCATCACCCAGCGGTTTTGGATTGGCTTGACGGCTGGACGTTCAACCGTCCACACGCCGTCGTCCCCCTTGACCACACGCGGGCTACCACCCGGGGGCAAAAACAGGCGCAGGCACTCGGAAAGCGTCGCGACATACTCACGGCTCATCCAGCGTGCGATACGGGCAGCCTCGGCGGTAAAGAGCGGTCTGCTGAGGATAGCCTCGATGGCTTTAATGCGCACGGGGTCGAGGGTGTTGTTGCCCTGCAGATCGCCCAGCCCAGGCGCAATGTCGACAATATAGCCCGCGGCGGCACGGTTACCAAAGTGGACCAGGACTGTCGATCCGACCTGGACCCCGTTGGCAAGGGACTCGGGGATGCCGTAAGCAAACGGTTCCGACAGCGCACGGGTGGGGATATCGAGGACCACGCTCGCATAGGCGGCGATGGGTTCGGGTGCAGGCTTGGGCTTCACCGGAGCTTCCTCCGGTTCAGGCAAACCAAACAGCGACAGTTGTTGAGCCATACACCACCTCTAACGAACGGACCTGAAAGGGGTGGGACAAAATAATCAGTAGAGTTTGTCCCATGGCCGATACGAGTGTCGAGCTCGTTGCGTCACTCGAACATGGGACAAACACTACTGATTATTTTGTCCCAGCAACCCACTCATCGGTACAGAAACAAGAGCCCCGCTCGAGGGAACGGGGCTCGGATACATGCGTTTGCGCGTCTACTACAGCGCCATCGTGCGGGCGCGGTCGATGCGCGCCAGGCAGTCGTCGCGGCCGACGAGCGCCATAGTCTCGCCCAGCGGAGGGCTCACCATGTTGCCGCAGACGGCGACGCGCACGGCCTGGAACACCACGCGCTTCTTGAGGTCCATCTGCTCGGGCAGCGGCTCAAGCGCGGCGTCGATGGCCTCGGCAGTCCACTTGTCCACGCCCTCGAGCGCGGCCTTGGCGGCATCCAGAATAGCGCCCATGCCTTCCTTAGCCAGGCCCTTGTTAACGGATTTCTCGTCATACTCGAGCGTCTCGGCCGTAGCGAAGATGGGAGCGGCGACGGTCACGGCGTCGGCCGGCATCTTAGTGCGCGGCTTGACGATGGCGGCAAGCGCGTCGATCCAGTCCTCGCTGTACTCGACGTTGCCCTCGATGAGACCCGCCTCGTGCAGCTCGGGGACCATGATCTCGTCGGCAAACTGGGCATCGGACATGCCGTTGATGTACTCGGCGTTGACCCAGTCGAGTTTCTTGGGGTCGAAGGTCGCCGGGTTCTTGGAGATGCGATCGAGCGAGAACTTGCTGGCCAGGACATCGCGCGGGATGATCGTGGTCTCGCCGTCGAGCGACCAGCCGAGCAGCGCCAGGTAGTTGACGAAGGCGTCGGACAGGTAACCGGCGTCGCGGTACTCCTCCACCGAGGTGGCACCGTGGCGCTTGGAGAGCTTCTTGCCGTCGGCGCCCAGGATCATGGAGATGTGGGCGAACGTGGGCACGGGCGCGCCGAGGGCCTCATAGACCATGACCTGACGCGGGGTGTTGGACAGGTGGTCGTCGCCGCGGATGACATGGGTGATCTTCATCATGGCGTCGTCGACGACGGTCGCGAAGTTGTACGTGGGCGTGCCATCGGAGCGGAAGATGACAAAGTCGTCGAGCTCCTTGGCGTCGAAGGTCACCTCGCCGTGAACGGCGTCGTGGATGACGACGTCGCCGCGGTCCTCGGGCACCTTGATGCGCAGGACGTAGGACTCGCCGGCCTCGATGCGGCGGCGGGCCTCCTCGGGATCAAGATCGCGGCAACGACGCTGATAGCCCTGGAAGGGGTCCTTGCGCTCCTGCGCGGCCTTGCGGTCGGCGTCGAGCTGCTCCTTGGTGCAGAAGCAGGGATAGGCCTTGCCCTCATCCCAAAGTTTCTGGGCGGCCTGCTTGTACAGGTCCAGGCGCTCAGTCTGGGCGTAGGGGCCAAAGTCGCCGCCTACCTCGGGACCCTCGTCCCAGTCCAGGCCCAGCCAACGCATGGCGCGCAGGATGATCTGCGTGTTCTCGTCGGTGGAGCGGGTGGGATCGGTGTCGTCGATGCGCAGGATGAACGTGCCGCCGTTAGCACGGGCGAAAGCCCAGTTATAGATAGCGGTGCGGGCGCCGCCGATGTGCAGCTTGCCCGTCGGTGAGGGTGCAAAGCGGACGCGAACGTCTGATGCCATGGAAATCTCCTCGATTGCAGGATGGATGTCTAACCGCATCAGTATAAAGCAACAAAGCAACCTCCGCACAAAGGGCACCGACCCATTCATTGGGGACAGACTTAAATGACCATTCGTTGGGGCAGACTTACAGCGGGCAAATGGAGGAGTGTCCCAAACTGCCGGCACATAAGGAACGTCCCCAGGTGCCGTAAGAGTGTTCCTATTGGCTGGTCATTTAAGTCCGTCCCCAAAGAGTAGGTGCGGAAAGGGTGTGAATGTTTGATTTACGCGCTATGATGTGCCCTTGCATAGAGAGCCCGGCGGAATGGTAACGGTCGCCGGGACACGTTTTTGAAAGGACAATCATGTCAGAAGAACTTCGTTCCATCCCACCCCAACACGGGTCCTTTGTTTTTACGTCGGAGTCGGTGACCGAAGGTCATCCCGATAAGATCGCTGACCAGATCAGCGACGCCGTCCTCGACGCAATCCTCGCCAAAGAAATAGAGCTGCAGGAGCAGGGCTATATTGCGCCCAACGGTGTGCCCGCCAACGTAGAGAACGTCCGCTGCGCCTGCGAGACCCTCGTGACCACCGGCACGGTCATCGTCGCCGGCGAGATTCGCACCCAGGCCTACGTCGACGTACAGGAAATCGCCCGCGGCGTCATCCGCCGCATTGGCTACAACCGCGCCAAGTTCGGTTTTGACTGCGACACCTGCGGCGTTATGAGCCTCATCCACGAGCAGTCGCCCGATATCGCCCAGGGCGTCGACGAGTCCTTCGAGGCCCAGACCGGCGCTACCACCGACCCGATCGACCTGATCGGCGCCGGCGACCAGGGCATGATGTTCGGTTATGCCTCCAACGAGACCAAGACCCTCATGCCCATGCCGCACTACCTGGCAAGCCGCCTGGCCGAGCGCCTGGCCGCCGTGCGTCACGACGGCACCCTCGCCTATCTGCGTCCCGACGGCAAGACCCAGGTCACCGTGCGCTACGAGGAAGGCAAGCCCGTCGAGGTCACGACCATCGTCATCTCCACGCAGCACGCCGCCGAGATCGAGGACATGGGCAAGATCAAGGCCGACCTCATCGAGCACGTCATCACCCCGGTCATGGCCGCCGAGAACATGCCGTGGGACAACGCGGACATCTACGTGAACCCCACCGGTCGCTTTGTCGTGGGCGGCCCCATGGGCGACACGGGCCTCACCGGCCGCAAGATCATCGTCGACACCTACGGCGGCTACGGCCGTCACGGCGGCGGCGCCTTTAGCGGCAAGGACTGCACCAAGGTCGACCGTTCCGCCGCCTATGCCGCGCGCTGGGTCGCTAAGAACGTGGTCGCCGCCGGTATGGCCGACCGCTGTGAAGTCGAGCTCGCCTACGCCATCGGCGTTTCCAAGCCCCTCTCAATCATGGTCGACACCTTCGGTACCGCGCATGTTGCCGAGGACAAGATCGTCGAGGCCGTCGAGAAGACCTTCGACCTGCGCCCGGGCGCTATCATCCGCGACCTAGACCTGCGTCGCCCCATCTACGAAAAGACGGCAGCCTACGGTCACTTTGGCCGCGAAGACGCCGACTTCACCTGGGAGAAAACCGATCGAGTCGAAGAACTCAAAGCAGCCTGCGGCCTATAAATAGGTTCACAGAGCCCAGAAAGCAAAGCATTAGAACCAAAAGAAGTACCGGCCCCAACCGGTACTTCTTTTTATTTACACGGTGGTGTGAATATTTCGATGCGCAATGAACAGCACGTCCCCAGCTGATAAATTTTGACATCCAGCCACTCCAACCATGTATCCTAAGTTCCGAGGGCTTTGGTATTTGGTCGATCGCGAGTTCCGCACGAGCCGGAGGCCACTTAATGTGGCCTCCGTGCGAGCCAAGACTGTAGAGCAGGCGACCAAATACCAAAGCCCTCGGAACGACGGGATAGAACAGGAGCGCATATGGCAGGCAAGCCGCAAACACTAGCTACGACCTCGGCATTCGAGATCTTGGGGCCCGTCATGGTCGGCCCCAGCTCATCGCACACCGCCGGCGCCCTGCGCTGCGCCCAAGTTGCCGCCAGCCTGCTGGAAGGCCGCATCACCAAAGTCACCTTTGGCCTGTGGAACTCCTTCGCCCACACCTACCGCGGCCACGGCACCGACCGCGCGCTCGTCGCGGGCATTCTGGGCCTCGACACCGATGACGAGAACATCAAGCAGGCCTTCGACCTCGCAAGCGAGCAGGGCCTCGAATATCACTTTGACATCAAGGGCGACGACGCCTCCATCCACCCCAACACCGTCGACATTGACATGGTCGACGACACGGGCGCCACGGCACAGGTCCGCGGTGAGAGCCTGGGCGGCGGCAAGATGCGCATCAGCCGCATTAACGGCGTCGGCGTCGACATCTCGGGCATGTATTCCACGCTGTTTGTGGCACACCAGGACGTCCCCGGCGTGCTCGCCGCGCTCACGAACCTGCTCGCCTACGCACACGTGAACATCGCCTTCTGCCGCACCTACCGCACCGAAGTGGGCGGCCAGGCCTACTCCGTCTTTGAGACCGACGGCGCGCCCGACGACACCGTTATCCCCATGCTACGCAAACTCGACAATGTCGATTACGCGACCTTTATCGAGCTCCCCGGTTCCGCCTCGTCGCTCTCCCCCGGTGTCTCGGCAAAGGAGATCTTCGACGACGGCGAGCAGCTGCTCGATGCATGCGCCGAGCTCGGCCTGAATATCGGCGCCGTTATGGCCGTGCGCGAGGCGCGTTTGACCGGCGAGACCCACGCCGTCGCCGCCATGCGCCGCGTGCTCGACGTCATGCGCGAGGAGACCACGACCCCTATCGTCAATCCGCAACGATCGCTCGGCGGGCTTATCGGCGGCGAGGCTAAACTCGTCGATGCCACCGGCCGCAACGATTTGAGCACGAGCCTGATGGGCACCGTTCAAACCGACGCCGTGGCCCGCGCGATGGCCGTGCTCGAGCGCTCCGCCACGATGGGAGTGATCGTCGCCGCCCCCACGGCAGGCTCCGCGGGTGTTGTGCCCGGCTGCGTGCTGGCGCTCGCCGATCGCCTGCAGCTCGACGACGAGCAGGTCATGGACGCGCTCTACTGCGCAGCCGCCATCGGCCTCAACCTCACCACAAGCGCCTGCGTTGCCGGCGCCGAGGGCGGCTGCCAAGCCGAGGTGGGAAGTGCCGCTGCCATGGCAGCCGCCGCGCTGGTGCAGATGCTCGGCGGCACGCCCGAGCAGGCGCTCGACGCCAGTTCCATCGCGCTGAGTAACCTGCTGGGCCTCGTTTGTGACCCCGTCGGTGGCCTCGTGGAGGTGCCCTGCCAAAACCGCAACGCCATTGGCGTGGCAGCGGCCTTTAGCTCGGCACAACTCGCCCTCGCAGGCATTAAGAGCTTGGTGCCGTTTGACCAGATGGCACATGTCATGCTTTCGGTGGGCCACGCGTTGCCGGCCACGCTGCGCGAGACGGCAAAGGGCGGCATCGCGCAGGCTCCGGCCGCACTTTCGGCCTGTGCAAAATGCGGTGTGTGCGGATAGCGGCAAAGAACGACTCAAAGGTGGGACAAATGTCCCACCTCTTTTGAATGCCACCGTTTCCGTACCACAAACAGCAAGGCAATCGCTATAATGCAAGCCCAGTAAAAACACGATGAGCCATAAGGCGAAATTCGAAGGATATGCATACGATGTCGCAAAACGATCGAACTCAACTGATTCCCGATCCGCAGCAGCCGAGCAGGCACACCGGCGGCGTTCAGTCGCCGCGTCCTATCGCGCCGAGCCACGGTCAGCAGCGTAGTGCAGCAAACGCTTCCCAACGCCCGAACCAACAGCGACAGCAGCGTCAACAACGTCAGCAGCGCCAGGTAAACGGCAATGCGCCCAAGCAGCCCCCCACGCATGGTCGAGGCGATCGCGGCCCCGCGCGCAAGTCCGCCGGCAACAATAAGTCGGGCAAAAAGACGACGCTCTTTGTCGTCTTGGGTCTTATCGTCATTGTCTATATCGTTGGCATCGTAGCGTTTTCGCAGCTAGCCTACCCCAACACCACCATTGCCGGCGTCGACGTCTCGTTCTCCAACGCATCGTCTGCCGCCACCAAGGTCAACTCGGCATGGAAGCACTATAAGCTCACCGTGACAGGCGATGACTTTAGCTGGTCCTATCAGCCCGAGTCCGATGAACCCATCGTCGACGGTGAAGCTGCCGCAAAAGAGATCATCAGCCACAACGAAGCCTTTGTATGGCCGGTCCGCCTTGTGGAATCCTTAAGCGGCAAGACCAAAACAACCGCTACCTCCAACGAAGTCGATCTTGATCAAGACGTCGACCTGTCCATGCTCTCCGATACCTTTGACCAAAAGAAGTTTGAGAAGGATCTGGGCGCCGCCATCGACGAGTTTAACGAAGGCCGTTCGGGCACGTTCGAGGCCAATAGCTCCTATGACGAGCGGGCCGGCAAGTTTACCGTCGAGAAGGCGCGCTCCAACGAAAAACTCAACCGCGAGCATGTCATTAAGTATGCCGAGCTCGAGCTTGCCTCGCTGGCCGAGACCGTAGATCTTTCCAAGCTCGGCAACGATGCCTATGAGCCGCTCAATGGAACGCTGACCGATGATCAGATTCAGGCCGCATGCGATGCCGCCAACAACTTCTTGGGCGTCAACGTGACCCTCAAGCTCAACGGCGAGGATGCCGGAAAGGTCGACGGCAGCTCCGTGCTGCAGTGGATCAGCTTTGCCGATCCGGCCAACCCCACGCTCGATACGTCGCAGATCAGCAGCTGGGCAGCCGAGCTCGCCAATGGCTTTAATACCGTTGGCTCCACTCGCTGGTGGACGCGCGCCGATGGCAAGCAGTGCGCCGTCGAAGGCGGCGACTTTGGTTGGTCCATCGACAGCAGCTCGCTCGCCAAGCAGGTCGAGGACGCCATTAACAACAAGCAGACCGGCGAGATCGAGATCAAGTACTCCCAGAAGGCCGACACCTTTACCGCAAAGGGAGAGCCCGACTGGAAGGCGTATATCGACGTCGACCTGTCCGAGCAGCACGCGCGCTACTATGACGAGAACGGTAATATCGTTTGGGAGGCCAACTTTATTTCCGGCAAACCGGGCGAAGACGCCACCCCCGAAGGCGTGTGGCAGATCAACAGCAACGACGGCGGCAGCACCCTGATCGGAGCCAAGGACCCCGAGACCGGTAAGCCCAAATACGAGAGCCCGGTGAGCTACTGGATGCCGTTTGAGGGCAACATGATCGGCTTCCACGACGCCACCTGGCAAAACGACAAGAGCTTCGATAATGCCGAGTCGTACAAGTGGTGCGGCAGCCACGGTTGCATCAACCTGCGCCTGGCAGACGCCAAGGCACTTCACGACTGCATCAAAGTCGGCCTGTGCGTGGTTGTCCACTCGTAGTGCAACGCGCGCATTCCTACAACGTGGAACCGCTGCGACCAATCTAACAGTTCCGAAAGAAACCGTTCTATGCGCCCACCCCAACCGGTGGGCGCATATACTTATCAAGGTTCTTTCTATAAAGGAGACGCTATGCCGAATGTCCCCACGATCACCCCGGGCCCGGATGATACCGAGCGCACGCCCGAAGGTGCCACCGAAACGATTCCTCTGATTACAGACGTACATGCCAATAAGCAGAACGGACGCACGAACGATACGGCCGAGATTTCCGATGAAGAGGCATATGCCAAGCTCAAAGCAAAACGTGCCGAGCGCCGACGCAAAAAGCTGATTCGACGCGGTATTGCTGCCGGTGTCGTAGGTGCCATCGCGCTCATTGCCATTGTCGCAACCCTGGTTATCAATGCGCAGCCTCAGAGCGCTAGCGGGCCTGTGACCGACATGGTGACCGAGGGCACGTTTACCACAACGGTCGAGGCGAAAGGCCAGCTCAAACCCATTTCGTCCTCAGTGGTCTCCCCTTCTGTCGACGGCACGGTCGATTCGATCAACGTGCAGGCAGGCCAATCCGTCAACGAGGGCGACATGCTTATGACCATTAAAAACGACGAGCTCGATCGCAACGTTGCCGAGGCGCAGCGTGCAGTTGCAGCCGCTCAGGAAGACCTCTCCAACGCGCAGAAAGCCGCAGCTGCCGCGCAGACCACCCCAACGACGGACGTCGATGGAGCTTCCGCAGCGGCTGGCGTCTCCGACACATCAGCGGACACGAACGCCGTATCGGCCGCGCAGCGCAGCCTCGCATCGGCCCAGGCAAACCTCGATCAGGCGAACGCCAAGGCGGCCAGCCGTACGGTCACGGCCCCGAGCTCGGGCAGTATCGTGGAGCTCAACGCCAAGGTGGGCGCCACGGTAACAGGCGGCATGATCATGGGCGAAAGCGATACGAGCGGCGGCAGGCAGTGCATGCAGATCGCCGACCTGTCCAAGATGAAGGTGACCGTGCAGGTGGGCGAAAAGGACATCGCCAAGATCGCCGTTGGGCAGAGCGCCAACGTCACGTATCCCGCGTTTCCCGATATCGTGAGCCAGGGAACCGTCACGGCTATCGCGTCGGTGGCAAACTCCGACGCCGCCAACGGTGGCGGCGGCAGCGTAACCTTTAACGTCGACATTCTCATCGAGGCGCCCGACGCGCGCCTGAAGCCGGGCATGACGGCCGAGGTATCGGTGGTGACCGAGCAGCTCGACGACGTGGTGATGGTGCCGACGATGGCGCTTATGACCGAAGACGGCGAACACTATTACGTCAACGTGGCGACTGATGACGAGGGCAAGCAAACCCGTCGCGTGAAGGTGACCGTCGTGACGCAAAACGACAACGAAGCCGTAGTCGGCAAGACACAGGTCAAGCGCGACGACCAGGGCAACGAGATCAACCCCAACGTGCCGGTTACCAAGCTGCGCGATGGCGACACCCTCGTCATGGACACCGGAGCGAACGCAACGGCTGACGGCGGCTACAGCGCGGATTCGGGCAGTATGTCTGACGATGAGGGCATGTAATGCGTCCCGTTATCGACATCCGCAACGTACACCGCATCTTTGAGAGCGAGGCGGGTTGCGCCCACATCCTGCACAACGTGAGCCTGGCGGTAGAACCCGGCGAATTCGTCGCTATCACCGGCCCCTCGGGCTCGGGCAAATCAACGCTCATGAACATCCTAGGCTGCCTGGACAAACCGACGGCGGGCGACTACTACCTGCAAGGGCTCAACGTGGCCGAGCTTGACGATGACGAGCTCACCGAAGTTCGCGCCCTGAGCATTGGCTTTGTCTTTCAGAGCTTCAACCTGCTGCCGCGCCTATCGGTCATCGAAAACGTGATGCTGCCGTTGGCCTACACTAATGTGCCCCGTAGCCAGCGTGAAATGCGCGCCGTGCACGCGCTGCAGGCCGTCACGCTGCCCGTCGACCACTGGGACCACCGCATATCCGAGCTCTCGGGCGGCCAGATGCAACGTGTCGCTATCGCACGCGCCCTCGTCAACGATCCGCCCATCATCCTGGCCGATGAGCCGACGGGAAACCTGGACTCCGCGACCGGAGCGCTTGTGATGGAGACCTTCCATAGACTTCAGGAGCGCGGCAAAACCATCGTGCTTATCACACACGACCCCGGCATCGCCGCCGAGGCCTACCGTGCCGTGACCATCCGCGACGGTCGCATTCACGACGGCGCGTATATTCCACATGCACCGCGGACCCTGCGCAGCGCCGTAGATAGCCTGCCCATGATTTCCGCCTCCGCCAACCCGCCGAAAGGAGTGGTGGCATGAGCGCCCGCGATCTCATCCAGGAAGCCCTTCACTCGCTCGAGGCCAACAAGGGCCGCAGCCTGCTCACCATCCTGGGCATCGTCATTGGCATCGCCTCGGTTATCGCCATGACCTCACTCATCGGCGGCATCCAAAACACCCTGGTCAACAGCCTGGGCCTCAATGCGGCACGCATGGTGCAAATCTATTCGTCGCAAGAACTCACCGAGTCGGACATCGAGAAGCTTCAAAAACTGGTGCCGCAGATAGAGCAGATCGGCATTGTCGACAGCGCGTATACCGAGTACAAGACCGGCGATAAAAGCTATACCGTCATGGCACAGGGTGTCGATAGCGACATGCTCGACGCCGTGGGGGCCAGCAAGCTCGTTGCGGGGCGCACCTATTCCCAGGCCGAGTCCCAATCAGGCTCGCGCGTGGCGCTCATCAGCCGCGGCGGCGCCGATCAGCTTTACGGCAACGAACAGGATGCGCTGGGGAAAACCATCAAGGTGTCCAACGGCGAGGTGCAGATTGTAGGCGTGATTGATGGCGGCAGCGACTCCATGGGCTCGCTCACGCTGTATATGCCACGCGAAACCATCGCCGGGCTGTTTGGCGACGAGAATCCTTCATTCCCCAGTGTGACGGCACTTGCCGCCGAGGGCACGGACATGGATGAGCTTTGTAAGACCATCGAGTCCAAGGTGCGCGCGATGAAGGGCATCGCGGAGGAGGATGAGTACGACAGTGTATCGGCGACATCCATGAAAAGCGCCATCGATGCACTCAACTCCTTTATGGGCGCGTTCTCGCTCATCATGGGTGCTGTCGCCAGCATCTCGCTGCTTGTCGGCGGTATCGGCATTATGAATATGATGCTTACCAACGTAACGGAGCGCATTCGCGAGATCGGCATCCGCCGCGCTCTGGGCGCCAGTCGTCGCGATATCACCGCGCAGTTTTTGGTCGAGTCTTCGGCGCTGTGCGTCACCGGCGGACTGTTGGGTGTCCTGATGGGCTATCTGCTAGCCTGGGGCCTC
This sequence comes from uncultured Collinsella sp., assembly GCA_900550185.1. Lineage (GTDB taxonomy): Bacteria > Actinomycetota > Coriobacteriia > Coriobacteriales > Coriobacteriaceae > Collinsella. The sequence goes on along the minus strand of URRN01000026.1, from coordinate 3,347 downwards.
GCGATGTTTGCCTCCGGATCTGGGATTCTTGGCGAGCTCGGAGCCAGCGGGCAAATCATACCGAGCTTTTCAATCGCCACGGTGCTGCTGGCCTTCGCCGTCTCCGTCGGCATCGGCGTAATCTTTGGCTTCTACCCCGCTCGCCGCGCAGCAAAGCTCGACCCCGTCGAGTGTCTACGCTACCAGTAAGCCACCACCAATAAGTTGCGGTGAATTAGGGACTGAATATGCTATCTAACAGCAAAAACAGACACTATTTCACCGCAACTGATTGAAGGGCCCTAGGCACGGCGAGCGCCTAGCGCGCGAACTCCCGTAAGAGCGCGTCTTCCACTTCCCGAAGCGAAAGGGCCCCGCCTCCCTCGGCGGGACGGGCGACCACGATGCAGCGCGCTCCCGCGTCGCGCGCGGCGGCGAGCTTCTCGGCCGTGCCGCCTACGGTTCCCGAGTCCTTGGTCACAAGCCACTGGGCGCCCACCTGCCGAAGCATCGCCTCGTTGAGCTCGCGGGTGAAGGGCCCCTGCATGCCGATGATGTGCGACGGCGAAAACCCCGCGTCAATGCACTTCGTTATAGCACCGGGCAGCGGGAGCACACGCACGAAGAAGCGCTCCGCGAAATCGGCGACGCGCGTGTAGGGAGCAAGCTCCTTGCTCCCCGTCGTGAGAAGAACGCGACCCGAGTTCTCGGAGAGAAAGCGCGCCGCGCAGGCGATCGACGCGACCGGCACGACGCCTTTGGGCAGCGCCTCGAACGGGCGCGCAAGGCGCAGGCATCGTGCACCCACGGCGAGCGAAGCGGCCCGGATATTGCCGCTTGCGAGCGTAGCGAAGGGGTGCGTGGCGTCGACTACGATGCGCGCGCCGGAAAGCTCGCGCTCCATGTCGGCCTCGTCGAGCCTGCCCGCATGCACCTCGATGCCCGGAAGCTCGCCCAAAAGCTCGCCTCCGTACTCGGTTGCCGCGTAGGCACGGGCGGGGATGCCCGCCCCGCTCGCCCATTCGCACAGAAGGCGGCCCTCGGTGGTGCCGGCGAAGATGCGCAGGGCCGGCGCGGATGCGGGCGCCGTCACTTCGGGCCGCCCGTGCGCGTGATCTGGTAGAGCAGCGCGTTCATAATGGCGGCCGCCACCGTCGAGCCGCCCTTGCGACCCCTCGCGACGATGGCCGGCACGCGTCGCGCAAGTAGCTCCTCTTTCGCCTCGACCACGTTCACAAACCCGACCGGCACCCCAACGACGAGCGCGGGCGCAATCTTCCCCGCGTCCATGAGCTCGGCGAGGCGCAGAAGTGCTGTGGGAGCGTTGCCGACGGCCACGATAAGCGGACCCTCAATGCCGCAAGCTTTGTCCATGCTCGCAACGGCGCGAGTCGTGCCCGCGGCGCGCGCAGCCGCGGCGACATCAGGGTCGGCCATGTAGCACACGGCCTTGCAGCCGAGCTTCGCGAGCGCGGGCTTGCTTATGCCTGCGAGCGCCATGTTCGTGTCGGTGAGCACCGTGGCCCCTGCGCGCAGTGCGTCGAGCGCACAGTGCGCGGCGTCATGGGTGAACACGAGGGAATCGGCGTACGAGAAGTCGGCAGTGGTGTGGATGACGCGCTTCACGACGGGCTCTTCGAGCGGCGGAAACGTGCGGCCGCCAAGCTCTTCGGTGATGATCTCGAAGCTGCGCCGCTCGATGTCGCCGGGCGCCATCTCCTTGGAATCCATCTAGTACTCCACTCCTTCCCTTGCACATATCCCCTGAGCATAGGGGTGTTTCTCGCACCGCATCTCGGTTATGTAGTCGGCCTTCTCCACGATCTTGCGGGAAGGCGCGCGCCCGGTGAGCGCTACTTCGACGCCGCGCGCGGACATATCGAGCGCGCGGTCCACGAGCGCCTCGTCGACAAGCCCCTTCGAAAGCGCGTCGAGCGCCTCGTCGAGCACGAGCAGCCCCTCCTGCGCGCCCTCGAGCTCGGCGAGCGCGGAAGCGAGGTTCCTATCGTGCAGCTCGCACGTAGCGGCAAGTTCTTCCGACGTCATCGACCAGGTAAACTTGTCCGACACCTTCCCCGCGAACACGGGCACGCCGAAACGCTCGGCGAGCAGGCGCGCCTCCCCGCTATCGCCGTCTTTCAGGAATTGCACGACGACGACGTGGCGGCCTGCGGCGAGCATGCGAAGGGCGAGGCCCATCGCCGCCGTGGTCTTGCCTTTGCCGTCGCCATGATACACGTGGATCATACGCCCTCCTCGATAATGCGGTAGACATACTCCATGTCGAGCGCCCCGCGCACGACGTCGGCCAGGCGGTCGAACTCGCGCGCACGGTGATCGGCTGCGGACGCTGCGCCCGCAGCACCCACGACGCTCTCGGGCAGGCCGCGCATGCGCGCAAGCGAGCGCGCGAGGGCGAGCGCCACCCCCGGTTCGTCGAACAGGCCGTGGAGATAGGTTCCGAACACGTTTCCGCAGGCCGCGCCTTCTGATTTGCCGCCAATCGTGCCCGCAGGGGCGCAGGAGACGGTCGTTTCGCCGTCGTGAATCTCGTACCCACGAGCCGTCATGCCGTTCCACACCGAGAACGCGCCTTGGGCGCCCGTGATGCGAAGCTCCGACTGGGCGAGGCGCTTTTCCTCCTTGAACACCGTACTTGCAGGGATGAGCCCGAGCCCGCGCGCGGTGCCAGCGCCTTCCCTGCCGTGCGGGTCGGAAAGCTCGTCTCCCAAAAGCTGGTAGCCTCCGCATATGCCGAGCACCGGCGTGCCCGCGCCCGAAAGCGCGCGTACACAGGCTCCGATGCCGCTAGCCGCAAGCCAGCGCGCGTCGTCGAGCGTGGTCTTCGAGCCGGGAAGCACCACCAGGTCGGGTCGGCCCAGATCGGTCGTCGAGGAAACGTAGCGCACGCCCATGCCGGGCACGCGCGAAAGCGGGTCGAAGTCGGTGAAGTTCGACAGATGCGGAAGGCGCACGACGGCGACGTCGATGACGCCGCGCGCCTCGCGGGCAGATAGGCGCGGCGCGAGCGAGTCCTCGTCGTCCAGGTCGAGCGTAAGATACGGCACGACCCCCACGACGGGAACCCCGCACATCTTTTCGAGCGGGGCCAAACCCGGGCGCAGGATTTCCACATCGCCGCGGAACTTGTTCACCACAAGCCCCCGCAAAAGCGCGCGATCCTCGGGCGCAAAGAGCGCGACCGTACCGTAGAGCTGGGCAAACACCCCGCCTGGGTCGATGTCGCCCGCGAGCAGCACGGGAGAGGACACGGCGCGCGCGAGCCCCATGTTGACGATGTCGTTTTCGGCAAGGTTGATTTCGGCGGGGCTGCCGGCGCCCTCGATGACGATGACGTCGTTTTCCTC
>URRN01000025.1 GCA_900550185.1 uncultured Collinsella sp. | reverse complement strand
GTATGTACCGGTTCTTGCGCATGAGCGCCCACAAAGCGCATGCCCTGGGCCAGCGAATGTCCCGAGGCAAGCGACATGGAAAGTGCGGTAAACGCCTCGGGCATTGCCTCTTCTGCATCGTGTTGCTCGTGCCGGCTCTCAAAGCCGTCCCGAGCGGCGCCAACGGCAATCGGAGCAACAAGTCCCAAGGCAAATCCGAGTGGCGATAACGACACCATCGTTAGTAAAACGCAGCAGATACCGCTCGATAGCAGCAGAAACGCCAAACGCCCCGAAGCATCTTCGATCACGAGGCCAAGGCGATGCGCCGGAGCCAGCGATGCCCACGAACGGGCGATCTTTTTCAGCAGATCGTTTTCCACCAGCTCACGCGGCAGCCTCTCTGCCACCGTCTCGAGCGCCTGACGCGCCAGCTCCGCCGGCGGCACCTGCGGCACACGAGGTTCCGCCCCGCACGCCGTCGCAACAGAAAACCCTGCCAAACCCCCTACGACGAGGGGCACAGCGACCTCCATTCGTCCACCTCCTCTTGTGTGAGCGTCCCCGACCGCAGGCCTTCTGCGATAAACGGCGGCTCGCGGTCAAGCGTCCAGGTGCGCTCGGCGGCATCGAAAGTCACATAGCGCTCGAGCTCTACGCCGCCCGACGCGGCGCGACGCACCCCCGAATACGAGGAGACGAAGCGCCTGCCATCGGCGTGGCGCTCGGACATCACGATGCCGTCGAGCGCCATGGCAATCTGCTCCTCGATGAGCTCGCTCGGCAGATCGATGCCATAACGTGCAAGCAACGTCAGACGCACCACGGTCTCCTGTTCTGAACCCGCATGAAGTGTGGTGAGCGACCCGTCGTGGCCCGTGTTCATGGCCTGCAACATGTCGCAGCACTCGGCACCGCGCACCTCGCCCACCACGATGCGGTCGGGGCGCATGCGCAGGGCATTAGTTACCAGGTCGCGGATCGTCACCGCGCCCTCGCCTTCAATTGAAGCCTCGCGCGCCTCTAGGCGCACCACGTGCGGATGATGCGCAAACTTGAGCTCGGCAGAGTCCTCGATCGTCACGATGCGCTCGCCGGTGGAAATCTCACATGACAACGCGTTGAGCAGGGTGGTCTTACCAGATCCCGTGCCTCCCGCAACCGCCAGGTCCTGTCGCAGCGACACCGCACACGACAGCAGCTGCGCATACCAAAGCGGCAGCGATCCCAACCCCACGAGCTCGTCCAGCGAGCAGATACGGTCCGAGAACTTTCGGATGGTGAGAATCGGTCCGTCAATCGCCACAGGCGGAATCACCGCGTTGACGCGATAGCCCGTTTTGAGGCGGGCGTTGACGATGGGGCTGCGCTCGTCGATACGGCGGCCAAGTGGCGAGATGATGCGGTCGATAAGCACACGGATCTGCTCATCATCCTCAAACGCATGCTCGATGGGGTACAAGACGCCGCCGCGTTCAAAGAAAGCCGAGCGGCAGCCGTTGATCATGATCTCGGTAACGGTGTCGTCCTCGATGAGCGGCTGCAACGGCCCCAGGCCCACCACGTCATCCAAAATCTCGTCGATGATGGTCTCGCGCTCGGGCGTCGCGAGATCGGTCGGCTCCTCAACATTGAGCGCCGCCTCCACCGCGGGACGCAATTCCGAGCGGGCAAGTGCCGGGTCGATATAGGCACTGATACGCGCCACTTCGTCGTAACCCATGCGGTCCATCACGGCGCGCTTGGTGCGTCGTTTCACCGCGCGGCGACGCCCCGCATCTACAGGCGCTGCCGCCGCTGCAGCGCCGGCAGCCTTAATCCTCGTTTGCAGGCTCATCGCTGATCACCCTCGCGCGACCAGGGAAGGCGGATACGCGGGCGTTCGGTGCGCGTTGCACGGTCGGCGACCATATCGCTCCAAGGGCCGACGGCGCACCCCAGTTCCACGAGCATCTCGCGCGTGGCCTCGCGCACGCTGGTCGCAAAAGCGCTGGTCTGCCCCACTGCCTCGTCAGCGCGCCCAAACGCCATGAGCGCGGCGAGATCCTGCCCACCATCGGCGATACGAATCTTGGAGCTCAACGCACAGGCAATCTCAAAGCGCATGGCGACGTCCTCGTCTGCCCCGCGCGCACCGAACCGGTTGAACACGGCGCTCATGCGCGTGCGCGGCACACCTACTCGACTTGCCAGTTCGATGACGCGCGACGCCGATGTCGCGGACGACACCGCCGCATCGCCAACGACCAGGCAACGGTCGCTCGCCGCCACCGCAGCCGCCACGGCGTCGCCCCAAAAGACCGAGGTATCGATAAAGACCACGTCGGATTCGCGACGCAGAACATCAAGCAGTAGCTCCACCGGACGTGCCATGAGCTCGGCTTGCTCGGGCGCCGCGACGGGGCCCCAGAGCGTAACGCCCGGCGCCACGCGCATCGATGTGGCCACGATATCCGGCTCGGCAAGCGCGCCCGCCGCCGACGGCTCGATAAGTGCCGCCATATCGCGCGGAGCATCGACGCCTAACAAGTCGTAAAGGTTTCCAAACATCAGGTCCAGGTCGAGCACGGCGGCACGCAAGCCCAACAGCGACGATGTGTGTGCCATGGCGGCAACGATCGTCGACTTGCCGCAACCGCCCGAACCCGAAATAGCGCAGATGACCGGAGCTCGATGCGGCGGAGCGGCAGCGTCTGCCGGCGGCATCGGAGGCGGCGGGGCGGGCGTCGGTGGCAGCGCACCCGTCTCCCCCGCCGCAACCACACGCTGCGTCCAAGCCGGCATGGCAGCTTGTTCGGTCTGCGAGGCAGGCTCGTTCTGTACAATCTGCTCATGCTGCATCAGCGACAACTCGCCGCACCCGGCAAAGCCCTCAACTTCGTCGAGTTCATCCACCAGATGCACGCCGTGCACGTATCCCATATCTACAGCCGGGGAGTCGCCAGCATGCTGCGCCGGCCCTCCAGCGTCATCGTATACAAGGGGGTTCCGGGGGCGCCGACCATGCTCGGCTTCCGCTTTTCCATAATCATCAACACGCGGGCCTCTTGTAGCGCGAGGCGCCCCGGGTTCCCTATCAACAAAAGCATCGGGCCCAATCGTCATGCGCCGATCGGAATCAACCGCTCCCTCGCCCGCGCGTCCGTTGCCGCATATACTGTGCGCAGCGATGACCTCGGTCGCCCCCGCGCGAAACAGCCCCTCGATATCCGACGGATCGAGCGCTTCTATCAACACGACCACGCGACTCACCCGACCTTCGGCCGTCAGGCGCGCAACAGTCTTGCGCACATCTTCGGCATCAAACAGAGACGCCGCGATGATGGCAGCCCCGCGGCGCGACGGAAACGCCCGCGCCATGGAAACCAGCCCGTCCAGGTCACCCACGCGAAGCACCTGTGCACCCGCATCACGGCCCTCGACTTCCCGCTGCAACAACCCGTAATCGCCGCACGCGCAGCACGCAAGCCAGATCGCCTTCATCACTCGTCGCCTCCGCTCTTTTTGCCGCGCGCCGTGGCAGGAATCGTCAAGCTGACCGTTCCCTTGCCCGAGGCTCCCAGCAGTTCCTTGACGTCTTCGGGGTCAGCCGCCAGCGTCACCCATTCGATCTTGCCCTCGCGCGTGGCACCGGAATCCTCACTGGTATCGATCACGTGCGCGCCGCATAGCCGATCGGTTACGCCGTCTTTTTGCACATACACATCCACGTAGCTGCCCACGCCTGTAGCACCGCCGACCGAGTGCTCGGCATCGACCGCCACCGAAACGGCGACCTTGCCCTTAGGCACCTCGAGCTTGTGGCTCTCGGCCTTGGTGTAGACATTGCAGATCACGGCGTTTTTGGGAATACGCGAAGTCGTCACGTCGCCGCGCACCTGGCGCAGCTCGGTCGCTGCGTCACGCGGCAGCAGGCTCGTCAGCCATTCCTGGGTTATGACATTGGTCTCATCGAGGGTCTCGCCCACATCGATATCGCGCGCCGCGACGCAAACCTCGACGCGATCGCCACCGTACTTGGCCAAGGTCTCAGCCTGGACCTGTTCGGCTTGCGAGCGGATCGACGAGCCGTAAACCATGCAGAGCAGAGCAGCGAGCACGCCCGCGACCAGACTGATGGCGATGCGCTTGCTCTTGTTCACGGCCGCTCCTCTCATGGCAGTGCCGGGCGAATGCCCGTACCACCATTGTCTGAGCGGTCAGAGTGCAAAGCGGCGCAATCGCAATCTTGGTTTTCGATGTCAAACCAATCTCTGACCAAAAGCTGACCAGCCCGTCAAGCTCGTGGCAAGGTTTTGGTCAGCACGTCAGCAAACTGTATGTTTCGAAGCTTTTCCGCAGCAAAAAAAGCCGTCTCCCGAACAGTTGGGAGACGGCTGTCATAGGAAAAATCAATTACAGATGGACATCGGGATCGAGCATTTGAGCGCTCACGCGCATGGATGACGCCAGGTTTTGGAACGTTTCCAGACGCAGGCTATCGATCTGCCCGGCATCCTCGGCCTCGCGAACGGCGCAGCCCGGCTCATGGGTATGCGTGCAATCGCCAAACCGGCACGCGCGCGATGCCTCGACAATCTCGGGGAAAGCGCGCGCCAGACCCCGCTCGTGACCCACGAGCGGCAGGCTGCGCAGGCCCGGGGCATCGGCGATCACGCCGGCGTCGCCCGGCAGTGCCACCATCACGCGCGCGACGGTAGTGTGACGGCCCTGGTCGTCGCGTTCACGCACACCGCCGGTCGCCAACGTATCGTGGCCCAGCAGTGCATTGAGCAGCGTCGACTTGCCGGCACCCGACTCGCCCAGAATCATGGCACAGCTCCCGGCAGGCACGCAGGCACGGACCTCGTCCAGGCCGCGGCCCTCGGCAGAGGACGTCACGATTACGCGCACGTCCGGACCCACCAGGCGGCGCACGCGGTCCAAATCGCGCTCGAGTTCCTCGGCATCGCAGCGGTCAGCTTTGGTGAGCACCACCACTGGCTCGGCATCGCAGTCGAGCGCCAACACCAGCGAGCGCGCCACGCGGTCGAGCAGCACCTCACCGGCACCGAGCGCCTGCACGATTAGCACGCTATCCACGTTGGAGCAGAGCACCTGGCGCTCTCCACGGGCGCGGCCGCGCCAACGCTCAAAGCTCGTACGGCGCGGCAGCACGTACTCAATCACGCCCATATCGTGCCCGGGAGCGCGGCGTACCGCCACACGGTCGCCCACGGCAGGCAGCAGGACCTCGTCCCCACCGCGCGACTTGGCAAATCCCACGGCATGCTCGGCGCGGAAGGTATCGTCGGCAGTCGCCACCAGCGGAAACCCACGATCTAAGCGCACCACGGCGCCAAGTTGCATCTGCTCGGGCTCCTCGGCATGTGCGCAGAAATCATCAAAGGCAGCCTGCTGAGCTTCATCGACCGGCAGGTCATCAAACGCCGGAACATCCTGCAGCGCGTCAAGCCCCGGTACACTCGCCAGCAACTCCTCAGCAGATGCAGGGGGTTCGGTCGCGAGCTTCCGACGACGATCGCGCTTAGCCCGCGCCCCCGTCGTCTTTTTCTTCGCTTTAGCCTTAGCCTTGCCCACAGATGCCTCCCAGCACAAAACCACACAACTGAGCAGGTATTTTAAATCAAAAAGAGCTGGCCGGGCAAAGCCCGACCAGCTCACAAACTTTCCCTCAGCCAATGGTCCCGAGAGGTTATCCGAAGGCCCGCCCGCCGGGAGGGGTTTCTTCCGAGCGATCCCGCAGCGCGAAGCGCGAGGACCAGCGAGGAAGAAACCCCGCAGGCGGTCGGGCCGGTGGGAAGGATGGCCTTTCGACCTACTCCTTCTCGACCGCGCGCATGATCGCCTTGTAGATCTCCATCAGCGGGATGATCAGGAAGGCCAGGCCCAGCGCGGCAAGAACGCCCTTGAGCTCAAGCGTCACAGGGCCAAAGAACATCTCGGCAAGCGTCGGCTGTACGGTCACGATCACCGTCAGCACCAGCGCCAGCGCAGCGGAAGCCCACAGCCACTTGTTCTGCTTCTTCATGGTGAACAGCGACGCACGACGGCTGCGCATATTGAAGCAGTGGAAAATCTCGACCATGTTGAGCGTGATGAACGCCATCATCACGCCTTCCTCGTCGGCATTGCCGGCGATCATATCAGCGATGTGAATGTAGCCCATGTCAAAGTACACGCCCACAAAGAAGCTCGCCAGCACCAGCACGGTGATGATCAGACCCTGGACCACGCAGTCCAGACCCATATGTCCGGCGAAGACACCGTCCTTAGCGTTGCGCGGCTTGCGCTTCATAATGTCGCCCTCGGCGTCCTCCATGCCCAGCGCGAGCGCGGGGAAACAGTCGGTAACCAGGTTCACCCACAGCAGCTGCACCGGCTGGAAGATGGTAAAGCCGATGAGCGTGGCGATAAACACCGAGAACACCTCGGCAAGGTTGGCCGAAAGCAGGAACTGGATGACCTTGCGGATGTTGTCGTAGATGCGACGACCCTCTTCGCAGGCGCCGATGATGGTAGCGAAGTTGTCATCGGCAAGTACCATGTCGGCGACGTTCTTGGTGACGTCGGTACCGGTGATGCCCATGCCAACGCCGATGTCGGCGCGCTTGATGGACGGGGCGTCGTTGACGCCGTCGCCCGTCATGGCCACGATCTGGTCGCGCGACTTCCAGGCCTCGACGATGCGTGTCTTGTGCTCGGGCTGGACGCGGGCGTACACGCCGTAGTCCTCGATGTGCGCGTCGAGTTCCTCGTCGCTCATGCGATCGAGGTCGGCACCGGTGATGGCCTGGCTGCGATCGGCGACGATGCCCAGCTGCTTGGCGATGGCCACGGCGGTGTCGATGTGGTCGCCCGTAATCATGACGGTGCGGATACCGGCATCGTGGGCCTCGCGGATGGCGTCGGCGACCTCGGGGCGGACCGGGTCAATCATGCCGGACAGGCCGCAGAAGACCAGGTCGTGCTCGAGCGCAGCGGGGCTGCAGTCGGCCGGGACCTCGGTGTAGGTGCGGCTTGCCAGCGCCAGCACGCGCAGGGCCTCGTCGGCCATGGCCTTGTTGGCGGCCACGAGCTCGGCGCGACGCTCCTCGGTCAGCGGAACGACCTTGTCGCCCTCGTAGATATGGGTGCACAGGCCGATCACCACGTCGGGCGCGCCCTTGGTGTACTGCTCATACTCGCCGTCCAGGGTCTCGACGACCACGGACATCATCTTGCGGCCCGAGTCAAACGGGGCCTCGCCCACGCGCGGGTGCTCGGCAGTCAGGCCAGTGAGGCCCGCCTTGCCGGCATCGTTGACGAGCGCGCACTCGGTCGGCTCGCCCACGGCCTCGCCCAGCTCCTCATCCCACTGGGCATCGGAGCACAGCGCCATGCCGGCCAGGAACTTCTCCTTGGGCGCGGCGAGTTCGTGCTTGACGACGGTCATCTTGTTCTGGGTAAGGGTACCGGTCTTGTCGGAGCAGATGGTCTGTGTGCAGCCAAGGGTCTCGACGGCGGAAAGCTTACGGATAATCGCCTGGCGCTTGGCCATCTTGGTCACGCCGAGCGAAAGCACGATGGTCACGACGGCGACCAGGCCCTCGGGGATGGCGGCGACGGCAAGCGAGACGGCGACCATAAAGGTGTCGAGCAGGGCGGTCGGGTCGGTAAGAACGTTGCCCACGCCGTGGCGGATGATATCAACGCCAAAGATGACGACGCAGATGACGATAACCATGATGGTGAGGATGCGGCTGAGCTCGGCGAGCTTCACCTGCAACGGCGTGAGCTCTTCCTTGGCCTCGGCCAGGGCGCCGGCAATCTTACCCATCTCGGTGCTCATGCCGGTGCCGACCACGACGGCGCGGCCACGGCCGTACACGACGGTGGAGCCCATATAGCACATGTTCTTACGGTCGCCGAGCGGCACGTCATCGGTGCCCGCGGCGAGCTCGATCACGTTGGCGTGCTTCTCTACGGGCACGGACTCGCCGGTGAGCGCGGCCTCTTCGATCTTCATCGTGGCGCTCTCGAGCACGCGGCAGTCGGCCGGGACGGAGTCGCCCGCCTCGAGCATGATCACGTCGCCGGGCACGAGCTCGGCGCTCGGCAGGTGCACGAGCTTGCCGTCGCGCAGCACCTTGGACTGCGCCGCACTCATCTCCTGCAGGGCCTCGAGGGCCTCCTCGCTCTTGGCTTCCTGGACCACGCCCAGCACCGAGTTGACGATAACGACGAACATGATGATGGCAACATCGGCAAAGTCGGGCTCGCCCTTGACCATGCCCGTGAGCGCACTGATGACGGCGGCAACGATCAGCATGATGACCATGGGGTCGGCCATCTGCTCAAAGAAACGCTTCCACAGCGGCGTCTTCTCGGCTTCCTCGAGCTTGTTAGGGCCTGTCTTGGCGAGGCGCGAAGACGCCTCGTCGTTGCTCAGGCCGAGGTTCTCATCGACACCTTGGTCGCTGAGCACCTCCGCCGCGGCGGACAGGTATTCCTTTTGCATATAGAGTCCCCTCCTGGGATTCGGGCCACTCAGCAGATTGATGCCCGATCATAATTCCCAGGAGAAGGGCAAGGGCTCATCAAGGCTGCCGTGCTGAGCGGCAGTTGATAGTGGAGCTATGGTACCCCAAAGCGACGCGTCTAGCCAAAACAATCGGTTTGGAAATATGGTCCGCACGCAACGGTGCAGACCGTGTGATGCTCAACATTGGTAAAACGTTTTTTCTTCGGCACATCGCCAAACTGACATATCGCCCAGATAGCAGCGGTTGGAGTGGTTGGTAAAAATTATTCATATACCGTTTTTCCCGCAAAAAATGAACTTCCATTTCGGCATACGGTCGATTTTTTGGGGTATTCGGTCGGCATTTCGTTATAATCATTTCGGTTTTATTTCTTATGGTTTATCTATCAGCGCAAGACGATGTCAGATGGAGGTCTGAATGTACAAGCGCACCAAGATTGTATGCACCATGGGTCCCGCCTGCGATAGCGACGAGACCATCCGCGAGATGATCAAGGCGGGCATGAACGTCGCCCGTTTTAACTTCTCGCACGGATCCTACGACGAGCACCACGGTCGCATTGAGCGCGTCCGTCGTATTTCCAAGGAGCTCGGTCTGCCCGTCGGCATCCTGCTCGACACCAAGGGCCCCGAGGTCCGCACCGGCCTTCTGGTCGACGGCAAGAAGGTTGCCGTCAAGACTGGCGATAAGATCGTCGTCACCGCTCAGCCTACGTCCGAGGATTTCCACGGCACCGCTGAGCACATCTCCCTCGACTACCTGGCTCTGCCCTCCGAGGTCGAGAAGGGCTCCCTCATCCTGATCGATGACGGCCTGGTTGCCCTCGAGGTCGAGTCCGTCGACGGCCAGGACATGACCTGCGTCGTCAAGAATGACGGCCTGATCGGCGAGCGCAAGGGCGTCAACATGCCCAACGTCAACATCTCGCTGCCCGCTATCACCGAGCGCGATCGTCAGGACATCCTCTTTGGCCTGACCGAGAACATCGACTACATCGCCGCTTCCTTCATCCGTGACGGCGAGTCCGTCCGTGGCATCCGCAAGCTTTGCCGCGAGAACGGCGGCGAGCACGTGACGATCTTCCCGAAGATCGAGTGCGCCCTGGGCGTCGAGAACTTCGACGAGATCCTCGAGGCTTCCGACGGCATCATGGTCGCCCGTGGCGACCTGGGCATCGAAATCAAGCCCGAGCTCGTTCCCCACATCCAGAAGGAGATCATCGCCAAGTGCAACGCGGCCTACAAGCCCGTCATCACCGCTACGCAGATGCTCGACTCCATGCAGCAGAACCCGCGCCCGACGCGCGCCGAGGTTGCCGACGTTGCTAACGCCATCTACGACGGCACCGACGCCGTTATGCTCTCTGGCGAGTCCGCTGCCGGTAAGTACCCGGTTGAGGCTGTTAAGATGCAGGCCAGCATTGCTCTCGAGACCGAGAAGTACCTCCCGGCCCACGCTCCGCTCGAGGTTCCGGCCGATGCTCACGGCACCCGCGTTGTCAACAACGTTGTGGGTATGTCCGCTGTGAACATGGCCACCACCGTTGGTGCCAAATGCATCACCGTGCCGACGACCACCGGTCGTACCGCCCGCCTGATCTCGCACTTCCGTCCCAACATGCCGATCTGCGCGTTCTCCCGCCACGAGTGGGCCGTCCAGCAGATGATTATGTACTGGGGCGTTATCCCGCACCAGGCCGAGATTACCCAGGGCACCGTCAACGGCACGATCGTCAAGGCGATCGAGACCGCTAAGGAGCTCGGCTACGTCGAGGCTGGCGATTTGACCGTCGCTACCGCCGGCGATCCCCGCATGAGCGTCCAGCTCGAGGACAAGGTCTCCTCGACCAACGTCGCTTACGTCGCTCAGGTGCGTTAAGTCGCACTTGCAAGCATGTTTGCATTGCAAAGGGCCCGGAAGGCTTCGCCTTCCGGGCCCTTTTTCTGTGTCAATGCCGGCACACGGCAAAACACGCACCCATTTCTTTACCAAAAGCGCGAAATCCACCTTTCGAGGCCCAAAAATAAAGTCCCAAGCGCTAAAAGTGTTCGCCCGATGGCGAAACCACACCTTACCCGACGCTGCTAAATCGTTTTAGCAAGAGCCAGATCGACCGCGTTTTCGGAAGTATGCGGCAAATTCTGAGACCTCCGAGCACACCCCGTTTTTTCGCAACAAAATGCCTGATAAACTGGCCTCAAAAGCCAGGTCTGCTCACAGGGTTCAGATTTTGCCGCATACTTCCGAATTGACGCTGGCATCGCACGGTCCAAAAGCACATTTCGACCAGGAGGATATCATGGACCTGACGCTATGCGGTCAATCCGCTTTTTACTATCACTGTATCCCGCCGCAGGTATTAGGGCTTTACCCCGCCATTAGCCTTGGCAATATGGATCGCAGATGTTGCGGCCTCGGAAGTCATGCAGTTGTAAAAGACCTACTTCACGCACCGCTTCACAGGTTTGTATTCACTCGAGCACAATCCGGGTCGCGAAGCCTGTTTAAATCGCACCTCCTGACCCAAGAGCCGCCTCCCGGGTCGTTTAGGCAAACTGAACATGGATTTGATGTCACGTCGCCCGAGTTTACGCTGCTCAGCCTTGCTACGCAGGTCTCACGCAACCAGCTACTCATGGCTTGCTACGAGATGTGCGGCTCCTTTGCAGTGTTTAAGCCCTGCGAGCGAACGCAACAACAACTTGATGAAGCTATTTCGCTTAAGCTCATTCCACCCAACTGCTGCTGGGAGCGTGTTGTCGACACCAAGGGCAATGACACCAATTTGTGGAAGCGCCCGCCGCTCCTCAGCGCGGCGGATATCGCCGCGTTCGCCAAGCAGGCTGCAGGCCTGCGCGGCGTTAAACAACTGCGCTGGGCGGCCGAGCACATGACGGGGCAGACCGCCTCGCCCTTCGAAGTACAGGCCTCTATGCTTGTCTCGCTCCCCCGCAACGAGGGCGGCATGGGCATCAACATCGCAAACAACGTGCGCATCCCACTCAGCGACGCCGCGCGCTCACTGTATGACAAAACCTGCTGCTACGCCGATATCCTCATCGAGAGCAACAACGACAGCATGGGCGTCATCTTGGAATGCCAAGGCCGCTCCGCCCACGATGGCGAAGCCGCAAGTCTCTCCGATGCCGAGCGCACCACCGCCCTCACAAGCATGGGCTATGACGTTATCCAGATAACCTATGAGCAAATCAAAGACACGAAGAGCTTTAACAACATCGCCGAACTCATCCATAAAAAGGCAGGGCTCCCCTACATCCCAAAGACCGATCAGGAACGCACCACCGAAGATGCCCTGCGGCGGGAGCTATTGGTCGATTGGGATGAGCTGTTCGCCGTCAAGCCGGCCAGCTAGCAGCTAGCGATCAGGGGGACTGCGGGAACGTCAGAAGCAGCAACGCGAGCCGCAAATCCTGCCTCGGTCAGCTCGATGACCTCGGTAAACGTTGCATCGAAAAACTCCTCGGTTAGCAGGCGATACGGCGGATGATCGGGCTCGCCGGGGTTTTCGCGTACAATCTCGTGCATAACGCCGATGGTCTTGAGCACATATTCTTTATGGATGGGATACTGCCCAAAACGCGTCGCCGCGGTATACAGGCGATCGGTCGCACGCGGGATGGAAACAATGCCGAGCGTCTTGCCAAACCAGTCAAAATCGCCCTGCTTTTTAATGCGGAACTCCTCACACGGCTTGCCGCCGTGCGCCTCCAGGTACTGATTCACGCGCGTATTCCATACGGTATCGGCCACCAGATGCGACCAGACGCCCAGTGTTAAATCGAGCAGCGACTGCGCCACATCTTCGGACGCAAGCGAGAACTCACAGGTGCCGGGACCGGCAACCGGCTCGGCATCCTTGTAACGCTGGGGATAGTGCACGCGGTTCAGTCGCTCGCGTTCCTCGATAATCGAGGTCGCTGCGGCCGGCGCACCGGTGGGCGAACTATTAAGCAACGGTGCCACATAGGTATCCCAGAACTCATGCTCACGAGGCTTAGGGATGGGCTCAGGCTTGGCAAAGTGCGTAATGCGGTACGGGATGGGATCGGCGATGCCAGGGACCATATAGCCCACGAAGATATCCGGAACCACGCAGCCAAACAAAAAGGCATTGCGGTCGCGCACGCTATTGGCAAGCGCACCGGTGCGCTCCAGCAAACGCTCCGTCTGAGCGATATGAATGTTCCAGCTTGGCATAGCCACCCCCATAAAAACCTGGATAACTATACCATCACGGCAAAGCCGCGCGGGCGGCTACGCACGCTCTACGCAGCAACTAGTCCGTAGCACCGCTTTCGGTTCCATACGACGGCGAAGGTGCCTCGACCACATGGTGGTATCGATCGATATAGATGGCGCGGGCACCCAGGCGTCGCACCAAATCCTGATGATGTGTACTCATCAAGACCGTCTTACCGGCAGCAACATAGGCCAGCAGGAAGTTGACCACGATGTCGCAAGAGTCCTCGTCAAGTCCATTGGTAGGCTCGTCGAGCACCAGGATATCGGGGTTCATCGACACGACGGCAGCCAGCGCAACACGCTTCTTTTGCCCGCCCGAAAGCTGATAAGGCGAGGCATCGACCAGATCGGTAACCTGGAACAGTTCCATGGCATCGCGCACGCGGCGCTCGAGCTCGTCTGCCGGCAGCCCCATCTGCGCGGGACCAAAAGCAACTTCCTCGCCCACCGTAGCGCAAAAGAGCTGGGCATCGGCATTCTGGAACACAAAGCCCACGCGCTGATGAAAACGCTGAGCGGCCGCGGAATCCTTTAGAAACGCCGCATCGATCACATGCCCGTCGAACAGGTATGCCCCTGCGTCCGCGAGCTCAAGGCCGTTGATAAGGCGCATGATCGTCGTCTTGCCGCAGCCGTTGGGACCGAGCAGGGCAACGAGTTCACCACGATCGACCTGCAGCGACACACCATCGACAACCGTATGCCCCGCATAGGAGAACACCACGTCGCGCAGCTCGATGAGCGGCATGGCCTCGGCGCGCGCGCCGTTCGTGCCCGCCGCACTATTCATATCGATCGTCAAAACGTCGCCCTTCCCTATTTGCATCCCCAGTCGAAACCAGCAGCGTCTACAGCACGGCGCACAACACTGCCAGCAGCGCCACGCCGGCCGCATAGACCGCATCGCGCCAGCCAAACCCGACACGCGCGGGCGCCGGATACGCACCGGCAAAGCCGCGGCAAAGCATAGCCTCGTCCATCGCGCGGCTGCATTCCATCGCCTTGATAAACGTCATGCCCATGATACCCGCCAGCGAGTCGGTGCGCGAAAAACCCGCAGGCGCACGACCCACGCTGCGCAGCATGACCGATTCGCACAGATTGTGCGCCGTGCGACCCAGCACCTCGATGTGCTTGAGCGCCATATCAAACGTAAAGATAACTTCGTCGGGTAGATGCAGCATCTTGAGCGACGCCGACATGCGGCTCCACGTGAGGGTCCACGAAACGCCCAGCACTAGCGACACATTAATGAAGGTCTTGAGCGCAATCTTGAGCATGGCGCCCGCGGCAGAAGCGTCCAGCAGCAAGGCGGGCAGCGCCAGAACCACCGCGAGCCCCGCAGCGCCAAGCGCCGGCACAAAGGTTGCCCGCAGTCCGTGTACGGGGCGCACGGCAACGAGCACCAGTGCGATAGCCGCCATCAGCATGAGGTACAGCGGGCTCTGCGTCAGACACACGCACAGGACGCAAACGAACATCCCCACCAGGCGCACCGGAGCCGAAACGCAAGAAAGGGCGCGGTCGACCATCGACCCGCCCTCGTGCGCGCCTCCACCCAGGCGAACCCGCTCAAGCAGGCTCGCCAGGTGCAGGACATTCTTTTGCATCACTCGATGCCGAACCCCCGCGGGCTCGTATCGCTCCTCGGCCGCAAGCCAGCTAGGCAGCTTGGCTATTGCCATGAGCACCGCTTTCCTTGACCGTCAGCGAAATCAGACGGAATGCGATGGTGAGCACCGCCACGCCAATCACGCCCGAAAGAATATACATCGCGGCCTGGCCGGCAAAGCCAAGACCCTGCTCCTCGGAATAGGCCTGCAGATAATCGCCCGTGGGCAGAGCGTCGGCAAAGGTCGGGGTATCGAGGCCGACCGAAGTCTGCAGACTGTTGTCACCAGCCTCCTGAACGGCGGTCGCGGCGCCCTCGGCGTCCCACTCACCCCAGGCGTCACCCGTGGCCAGCAGGCCCAGCGGCGTGGCCACGACAAGCACGGCAACCAGGATGAGTGTGGGGACCAGCGAGGTCTTCTTGGCAGCAGCGCCCTCGGCAGCAAGCTGGCCATCGACGGCCTCGGGCCCGACGATAACGCTCGGCGCCGTCTTCTTAATGAAACCGTAAATCGCAGCCGTCGCCACGCCCTCGACCACGCCGGCAACCAGCATATGCGGGATCATCATGGCAGGAATGGCAATAGACAACGGGAAGGGGCAGTACAGCGGCGCGCCCGAAGCGTTGGTAAAGAGCATCGGCTGAATACCAAACTCGATTGCCGCGCACAGGGCCGCCAGGCACAGGCCGACCCAGCCGCTTACGATGGCCGAAACCGAGGTGCCCCAGCTCTTGTCGTGCAGACGGCTGTTGAGCGCACGGAACACGATAGCAGCGGCAAACGGCAGCACGAAGGCCATGTTAAAGCAGTTGGCGCCAAAGGACAGGATGCCGCCGTCGCCAAACAGTAGTGCCTGTAGCGCCAGCGCGACCGAGACAGCAATGGCCGCGGCCTCCGGGCCCAGCAGCAGCGCGATGAGCGCGCCGCCGACGGCGTGACCCGTGGTGCCGCCGGGCAGCGGCACGTTGAACATCATGAGCAAGAAGGAAAATGCGGCGCAGATGCCCAGGAAAGCCATGTGCTCGCGATCGAGCGTGGCACGCACCTTTTTGATGCAGTGGACCCAAACGGGCACCATTGCCACTGCCATGACGGCATCCGTCTGCGGGGACAGATAATTATCTGGAATGTGCATGGGCGCCTCCCGGTTATCGGCGCACAGAATTGCAACGCCGCTTAAATCACCTTGTCAGTGTTACGCATTGTAAGATTCGTAACACGCCGCGGGCTATCATAGCAAAACGGCGCACTGCCGACAAAGCAGCACGCCGTTATGTAATGCGCGTGTCATATATGAAGGCTCAACGGTGCCTTATATCGAGCATAGCGGTCACGTAAGACTCGGCGGCAACCACCGCTGACCCATACCCCAGCGCAAGCCCTATCCGCGGACCTCGCCGTTTACGCCCTTGCACACCTTGGTGACGATCT
>URRN01000024.1 GCA_900550185.1 uncultured Collinsella sp. | reverse complement strand
GCGCCCAGCGCCTGCAGCATGCCGGCGCCACCGTCGTTGGTGGCACTGCCGCCCAAGCCAATATAGATAGTCTTTACCCCGACACGAGCTGCACGGAGCATCAGCTCGCCCACGCCATAGGTTGTAGCAGCCAGCGCCGCCGATTCCGTGCAAGGTGAGTACCCGATGCCTGCTGCTTCGGCCATCTCAATAACAACCGACTCGTGCTCGCCGTCCACTAACATCCGGGCAGGCACACGCTCGCCAAAGGGGCCTGCAACCTCGCAGGCCACAAGCTCGCCACCGCAGGCGGCAACGGTATCGAGCGTTCCCTCGCCGCCATCCGCCAGCGGCAACGCGCGCACCTCGGCATCGGGCCACACACGGCGCATGCCCTCGGCAACCGCCGCCTCCGCCCGTGCACTCGACACGCTGCCCTTAAAGGAGTCGATCGCCAGCAGCACACGGCGGGGCCGGCGGCACGCAGGGCCAAAGTCAACCGCCATGCCAGCATCCTCACCGGCACCTGCAAGCGCCGCGGCGTGGGCGGCATGCGCCTCAAGGTTCGGACCGCAGCCACAGCCGCTGCCACCCGCTCCGCGCAGACCGCCAAAATAGCTACTCAGCAGCTCGCGGCATTCATCCGCCAGGACCCCAGCCGTCACGTTAAACCGATGATTCAGGCGCGAATCGGCATTCAAATCGTATAGGGATCCCAACGCGCCCGCCTTGGCGTCGCTCGCGCCATACACGCAGCGCCCCACGCGCGCGTTGACCATAAGCCCCGCACACATGCAGCAGGGTTCAAGCGTCACGTAGACCGTGCAATCGGAAAGGCGCCAGCGGCCAAGCGCGTGGGCAGCGGCGCACAGGGCCGCGAACTCTGCATGCGCCGAAGGGTCCTGGTCGAGCTCGCGACGATTATGCGCCCGCGCGACAATCTCGCCCGCGCGCACCACCACGGCACCAATCGGTACCTCGCCCACCGCCGCGGCGGCGCGAGCCTCCGCCAGCGCCTCGCGCATGAACTTCTCGTCGATTTCGGTGATCGTCATCGTTCGCCTTCCCTGTTGCAAATTCAAAACGATGCTATCATTACGACTCACGGAGAGATGGCAGAGCGGTTGAATGCGGCGGTCTTGAAAACCGTTGAGCGCGAGAGCGTTCCGGGGGTTCGAATCCCCCTCTCTCCGCCACTTTAGTGATTCACCGGTGTCATGGTCCGCTCAAACAGTGCATCGACCACGTCGGCTATCTCGGGTCGACGCTCAAGATCGTGGCCCGATTCCCACCATATCGTGAAAAGTCGAATAATACCGCCGGCGACAAACTCAGACGTCGCCTCAAGTGACACGGGGGCCAGGGCATCCTCGGCAAGCACGTTCATCACACGCTCGCGGATGGAGCGGGCAATACGGTCGCAAATAACGTTGGTCAGCATTCCCGACATGCTGCTCGCCAAAATGTTGTCCATGAGCTGCTCATGGGCCAGAATCAGGTCCATGGCATCGTCCAAAATCGCGTGCCGGAGCGCGCGCACGTCCTCGGCAGACACTGTGCCGGCCTCATCGGGCTGTTTTTGCGGCAAGCCGGACATGAGCTCATCGATATAAAAGGCAAAGTAATCGTTCTTGTCGCGAAAGTGCTTGTAGAACGTCGTGCGGCGAATCATGGCGCGGTCGCACAGCATGGCAACCGTCAGGTCCTCAAAACGATGCTCCTCGAGAAGCTCGGTGAAAGCATCGAACAGGGCACGGTAGGTTTTCTTAATGCGAAGGTCCACTGGTATCGCCATCCTCAGGGCAAAGACAACACTTGTCAATCTGTCGCATATCTTACACCTGTACCTCGCGCGTTTTACCCCGGTGCCGACCCCGCCGAAAACATAACGCTTACCGGAAAGTTCGGCACGGCAAAACGTTGCGGGTATACTAGTAGCGTTATACCAACGGCAGCTGGCGCATGCCGCCGCGGCCATTCGAAACGGAGACATCATGATTACCGTCATCATCGGCATCGTTGTTGTCATTGTGATTGTCTGCGCCATCGCCGGCATCTACAACAACATGGTCACCAAGCGTAACCGCATCGATAACGCCTGGCAGAACATCGATACGCAGCTGCAGCGCCGCAACGACCTGATCCCCAACCTGGTCGAGACCGTCAAGGGCTACGCCAAGCACGAGCAAGAGACGCTCTCCGCCGTGATCAGCGCGCGTAACACCGCCGTCAAGGCCACCACGCCCGAGGCCAAGATGGAGGCCGACAACGTGCTGACCGGTGCGCTACGCCAGCTCTTCGCCGTGGCCGAGGCCTACCCCGATCTGAAGGCAAACACCAACTTTACGCAGCTGCAGGCATCGCTCGAGGATACCGAGAACAAGATTAGCTATGCACGCCAGAGCTACAACGACTGCGTGCTCAGCTACAACAACGCCATCCAGACGTTCCCGGCTGTCATCTTTGCCGGCATCTTCCAGTTTAAGGAGCGCCAGGGCTTCGAGGCCGCCGAAGCAGCCCGCCAGGCCCCGACCGTCAAGTTCTAGTAGTTTGACAGCGTATCCTTAATCGGCCAAATGTATAAACCGCCCCGTCGAATGCATACTTCGACGGGGCGGTTTCCTTTTTCGCGAAGGTCCCCCTCTAAGCGCCGTGCATTTTTAGGAGTATTCAACATAACCAAGAGCTTCGGGCGCCACGATAAATGCCAAAGACCGCGAATGTCCCTGCAAATCAAACGCTGTCAGCCCATAACCCCGCCCATCATCCGTAGAAAACATCGAGAAATCCCGATTTTTTGCCCGAGGTCGGTATGCAGGGGCCTTCGATTGCAGAATACTCGCAAAAATGCACGTCGCCGCCACCCCCACATGGCGCGAACCAAAACAAAAGCGCGGCCTTCCTTTCCGGCGCACTCCGCAGGACGAAAGAACCTCCGCCGCACGAAGTGCGCAGCGGAGGTTCTTTCATGTCCGAGGTCGCGCCGGAAAGGAAGGCCGCGCTCGGGCCGGACAGCTAAGACAGCTTACGCGACGGTGTAAACCCAGTCGTGCTTATCCTCGACAGCACCAGATTGGATGCCGGTCAGGGTCTCGCGGAGCTTCTTCATCACGGGGCCGATCTCGGTGTAGCCAGCCGGGAAGGTCACGGTCTCGTCGGCGCCATAGACCTTGTTGTCAATCTCGCCCACCGGGGAGATGACGGCAGCGGTGCCGCACAGGCCGCACTCCACAAAGGTGCCGGCCTTGACCTCGGCCCACTCGACGGGGCGCTGATCGACGGTCATACCCAGGTCCTGAGCGACCTGAACGAGCGAACGACGGGTGATGGAGGGCAGGATGGAGTCGGTGTGCGACTGCGGAACGACGAGCGTGCCATCCTCTTTCACGAACAGGACGTTGGCGCCACCGGTCTCCTCGACATAGGTGCGGGACTCGGAGTCGAGATACAGGTTCTCGGCATAGCCCTCGCGATGGGCCTCCATCGTGGGCTTGAGGGACATGGCGTAGTTCAGGCCAGCCTTGATGTTGCCGGTGCCGTGCGGTGCGGCACGGTCATACTCGGAAACGCGCAGCTTGACGGGCTTAAGGCCACCCTTAAAGTACGGACCGACCGGGGTCACGAGAATACGGAACGTGTACTCAGGAGCGGGAGCCACGCCGATCACGTCACCGGAGCCGATCATAAACGGACGCACGTACAGGGTCGCGCCAGAACCGAAGGGCGGAACCCAGGCGGCGTTGGCAGAGACGACCTGCTTGACGGCCTCAACGAACTTGTCCTTGGGGAACGGGGGCATCTCGAGGCGCTGGGCAGAGTTATACATGCGCTCGGCGTTCATATCGGGACGGAAGCAGACGATGCTGCCGTCCTCGGCGGTGTAGGCCTTCAGGCCCTCAAAGACCTCCTGGCAGTAATGGAAGATGCCACCGCACTCGGAGACATGCAGGGTGTGGTCGGTAGTCAGACCGCCCTCGTCCCACTCGCCATCCTTCCAATGAGCCTCGTAGCTGTAATCGGTCTTCATGTAGCCAAAGCCGAGGCTACCCCAATCGATATCCTTCTTCTCGACAGTCATATGTCGCTCCTTATATACACAGTTGCAAACTCGCGAACCCGCACGCAAGGACCGAGGCCGACCGCGTCGCAACGTCACACGCCCGGAGCGTAGAGCCGGACGGGGCACGCAAACGGCATCAAATCCGATGGCACGTCGATTCGCATGCACGAGATTGTACTCCGCACGCGCGTCGGATAAAACGTTTTTCTTTAACTAACTAAAGTATTTTCATTTGACCGAAGCAAAAAGGCCCGCCACCGTAAGCGGTGACGGGCCTCAACTGTACGGTCTGCGCGCTGGCTCGAGCTAGGCGTTCTATTTGCCCAGCTTGGCCTTAACCAGACCGACCACGGTCGGGATGATCGACACGGCAACGATGCCGATAATCAGCAGCTCAAAGTGCTCCTGCACAAAGGGAATGCCGCCAAAGAAGTAGCCCAGCAGCGTAAAGACCGTCGACCAGGTAATGCCGCCCAGCACGTTAAAGACGACAAAGTTGCGCCAGTGCATGCCGCCCATGCCAGCGATAAAGGGCACAAAGGTGCGGATAAACGGGAAGAAGCGACCCAGGAAGATGGCCAGGTGACCCCACTTGTCCAAGAAGTCCTCGGACTTTTTGATGCGCTCGGGCGTCATGGCCTTGACCTTGCCCGAAGCGATGATCTTGCGGCCAAAGAAGTGACCGATCATAAAGTTGCACTGATCGCCCAAAATGGCAGCGGCCCATGCGGTGGCCAGAAGCGCCACGATGTTAAAGCCGCCGTTGTGGGCAAAGAAACCCGAGGCGAACAGCAGCGAATCACCGGGAAGGAACGGGAAGAACACCACGCCCGTCTCGATAAAGATAATTAGGAACACGCAGCCGTAGGCCATAAGCGGGCCGGCGGCGATCCAACTGGCGATCGCGGTGCGCGGGTCCTTGAGCAGCTCGGCGATAAAATTAATGAAACCCATGAAGTTAAACCTCTCAGTTGTGGGCGCGGACACGTCCAAGTTGACCAGTATACGGTTGCGGCGCCCCCTCGTGCGCAACCCCACAAAAGCATGACTCCATTACCAGCAAGTATGCATAACTGACATCTGTCACGCTAAGCGTGAAAGATTGCCCTTCCTAATCCCTAGCGAATCGCTATACTTTATTGAATCGCATTGTCACGGCGCTAAGGGAGGGCGGCCGGTGAGCTTTATCAACACCATTCGCGAGGACATCAAGACCGTCCAGGCGCAGGACCCTGCCGCGCAAAACGGCCTGGTCATCTTCCTGTCCTACCCCGGCCTGCATGCCAAGTGGAATCATGTGCCCGAGCACTGGCTGTGGGAACACGGCCATCGATCGCTTGCCCGTGTGCTCTCGCAGTTAACCCGCCATATCACCGGCGTCGAGATTCATCCCGCTGCACAGATCGGCAAGCATTTCTTTATCGACCACGCCATGGGCGTCGTTATTGGCGAGACTACCATCGTGGGCGACAACTGTGTGCTCTACCAGGGCGTCACGCTCGGCGGCACCGGCAACGAGACCGGCAAACGCCACCCCACCCTGGGCAACAATGTCACCGTGGGCACGGGCGCCAAGGTGCTTGGCAACATCCACATCGGCAACAACGTCAAGATCGGCGGCAACTCGGTCGTCGTCAAGGACGTGCCCGACAACTGCACCGTCGTGGGCGTGCCCGGGCGCATCATCAAGCGCAACGGCTGCCGCGTGTTCGAGGAGAGCTTCGATGCCAAGCAGCATCGCGAGTACATGCCCGACGATGCCGCCGAGCAGAGCGCCCTCAACCGTCAGGGCATCACCGAAAACGCCCGTCGCGTCAAGGAACTCGAGCAAGAGGTGGCCGAGCTCAAGGCCCTCGTCGCCAAGTTCGTGGACGAGCGCTAGGGCCGCGGGCAACCGCCACAGCATGAACGCCAACACAAAAGGCGCGCCGGGGAATCCGCTCCCGGCGCGCCTTCTTTTCGATGTGACATGCGGGACTGACCCTTTGTCACCTTATGCGAACTGGCTTAGGTAGAGGTCGGCATAAGCGCCTTCGGCAGCCAGCAGCTCCTTGTGCGTACCCTGCTCGATGATATTGCCGTGATCCATAACCAGGATGAGGTCGGCATCGACGATCGTCGACAGACGGTGTGCAATCACAAAGCTCGTGCGCCCGCGCATGAGCGCATCCATGGCGCGGCCGATGGCGAGCTCGGTGCGCGTGTCCACGCTCGACGTCGCCTCGTCCAGGATGAGGATCGCCGGGTTGTTGAGCAGCACGCGCGCGATGGTCAGCAGCTGACGTTGGCCCTGGCTGATGCTCTCGGCATCGTTAGCCACACGCGTGTCGTAGCCCTGCGGCATAGTGCGCACAAAGAAGTCGACCCGTGCGGCACGTGCGGCCGCGACAATCTCCTCGCGCGTCGCCTCGGGACAGCCGTAGGCGATGTTCTCGGCAATGGTGCCATCAAATAGCCAGGCGTCCTGCAACACCATGCCAAACTGCTGGCGCAGCTCGCCGCGGTCCATACGGCTCGTGTCCACGCCGTCAAGGGTAATGCGGCCGCCGTCGATCTCGTAAAAGCGCATGAGCAGGTTGATGAGCGTGGTCTTACCCGCGCCCGTGGTTCCCACCACGGCGATCTTCTGACCCGGCTCGGCGGTAAACGACACGTCGCGCATAAGCGGCTTGTCGGGCGAATAGCCAAAGCGCACATGCTCAAAGGAGACGCGGCCCTCCACGCGACCCGGCAGCTTGGCGGCCTTGTCCGGCAGCGGATCGGCCTCCATCTCGGGCTCATCGAGCAGGTCGAACACGCGCTCTGCACTCGCCAGCGCGCTCTGCAGCGAGTTAAAGGTAAACGACAGCTGCGTCATGGGCTCGGACGCCTCGTAGATAAACTGGAAGAACGCCTGGAACACGCCGACGGTCATGTGACCGGCAACCAGCATGCTGCAGCCCACAAGCGCAATAACGATCTGCGCCAAACGGCCGATAAAGCGCACTGCGGGGCCGACAGCATTGATCATAAAGTCGGCCTTGGTGCTCACACGAGCCAGTTCCTTCGAAGCCTCGTGCACCTCAGCGGAGCTCTGACGTTCGCGGTTAAACGCGCGGATCACCAGACGGCCCGAATAGCCTTCCTCGACCGCACTCGTAATCTTGGACACCCACTCCTGGCGCTCGCCCGTCACATCGTGTGTGCGGCGCGAGACGACCTTCGTCACCAGCAGCGACAGTGCCGTAAAGAACAGAAAGACGAGCGTAAGCTGCACGCTGAACACGAACATCACGCTCACAGCACCAACAACCGTGCCGATCGACACGAGCAGCTGCAGCAATCCGCGCTGCATGCTCTCGGACATCTTGTCCAGGTCGTTGGTCGCGCGGCTGACGACCTCGCCGGGACGATGCGCGTCAAAATAGGCGAGCGGCAGACGGTTGAGCTTTTGCGCGATGCGGTTGCGCAGGCGTAGATTGAGGCGTTCGGCCACGCTCGACATCAAAAAGCTCTGGAGCGCGTAGAACGAAGCGGCGGCCGTCCAAATCAAAAAGTAGATGAAGATAGTCCTGCCACAGTTCTCCCAGGTGATGCTGAAGGTGGCGTTGTTGACAAACGCTACCTGAATGTGGCCCCACAGCTCATCGATCACGCGGGCGCTATATGCCGGCGCGGCAGTGTTAAAGATGACATAGAACACAATGCTCGCGAACACGATATAGAAGCGCCAATGGTCGCCGGCAGCCTCACTCCACAGGCGGCGCACCGTCGCCCAGGTATCCCGAGGCGTCTCGTCCTCGTCTTCGTCGTCCACGTCGCGCATACGCTCTGCCTCGGCGCGGGCACGCTCGTCCTCGGCACGTTCGTTTTCCTCGTAGAGCGCTTGGCGGCGAGCCTCGCGCTCGGCTGCAGCCTTGGCGGCGTCATCCAGCTCGGTCGACGCGGCAGCCGTTTCCTCGACCAGTCCCGCGGCAGCGGCGTCATCAACGCCGCCCTGCTTCTTGAGCTCCTCGGTCATGCTACTCGCCTCCCTTCATCTGCGATTCCGCGATGGCGCGGTACACCTCGCAGGTTTCCATAAGCTCGCCATGCGTGCCCAGACCCACAACCTCGCCATCCTTGAGCACGACGATCTGGTCGGCGTGCAAGATCGTCGATATGCGCTGCGCGATGATGAGCACCGCAGCGTCACGCGTCTCGTCTTGCAATGCATGGCGCAGGGCCGCATCGGTCTTAAAGTCCAGGGCCGAAAAACTGTCATCGAAGATATATAGATCGGCATGCTTCATGAGCGCACGGGCGATTGCCAAACGCTGGCGCTGGCCGCCCGAAAAGTTCGTACCGCCCTGGGCAACCGGGGTATCGAGCCCCTGCGGTTGGTCGAGTACAAAGGTGCTCTGGGCAACCTCAAGCGCGTGGAGCATGTCGCCCTCGGTCGCGCCTTCGTTACCAAAGCGAAGGTTGCTCGCCACCGTGCCCGAGAACAGCCACGCCTTCTGCGGCACATAGGCAATGCGCCCGCGGATTTCGTCTTGCGTAAGCTCGCGCAGGTCCACACCATTCAGGCGAATGGAGCCCTTGGTGGCATCGTGGAAGCGCAGCAGAAGCTTTGCCACCGTCGATTTGCCCGAGCCTGTCGAGCCAACGATCGCAGTCGTCTGACCGCGACGGCAGGCAAAGCTCAGGTCGCACAGGGTGTCCTCGTCGGCATCGTCAAAGCGAAACGACATGTGGTCGAACACGGCCACCGCATCGGCTTCGTCTTGGGGCTCGCGCGCCCCGTCATCCAGCGTGCGCTCGCCATCGACGATGCTCGGCTCAATCTCCAACACCTGCTGCGCACGGTTCAGGCACGCGGCAGCACGCGGAAGCGTCAGCACCACCATCTGGGCCATCATCACAAAGAACAGGATCAGAATTGCATACTCCAGCACCGCCGAGATACTCGCGATCTGCATGGCGTGGGCGCCTACGCGGTTGCCGCCCACCCACAGCACCGCCACCTCGGCGATGTTCATCAAAAAGAAGCTTGAGCTGTCGAGGCCCACAAACAGGTGGTTGACTTTGATGGCGTTGGCGGCGTATTCGCTAAACACCTCGTCCAGACGCCGTTCCTCGTGGCGCTCCTTGTTAAACGCACGGATGACGCGCACGCCCACAATATTCTCGCGCAGCACCACGTTCATGCGGTCGATAAAGCCCTGTAGGCGCATAAAAATCGGCGCCGCGTTGGCAACCGTAAAGACCGCCGCCACCAGCACAATCGCAACGACTACGCCCAGAAGCGTGCCCATGGCGGGATCGATAAACCAGGCGAAGATGATGCCCGCCACAGCCAAAAACGGCACGGGCAGCACCAGCTGAATCGTCTGCAGAATCGCCTGCTGAATCACGTTGATGTCGTTGAGCGAGCGCGTGATCATCGATCCGGTGCCAAAGCGCTCAAAATCGCTGGCCGCGAGCTCGAGCGATTTGTCGTACACGGCATTGCGGATATCGCAGGCCACGTTGGCGGCCAAGCGCGCCGAAAGATAGCAGCCCAGCACCGCGCCGCCGCTGGCCATGCCGGTCGCGATAAGCATGTAGAGGCCATTGCGCAAAATGTAGTCGACATCACCCGTGGTGATACCGGTGTTGACCATGTTCGCCAGCATCGTGGGAACCAACAGCGTGCCGACGTTATCAACCAGCAGCACCAGCAGCGTCACTGCGACAAGCCCTCGATAGGGCTTCAGAAACCTCATTAACAGTCGCACGACTCCCCCTCACCTTGATTCTCGGCTTGGCTCTCGGCAGCGATATGCTGCTTAAATGCCTCGCACTCCTCACCGAGCACCTGAGAGAATTTTCCGATCAAGCGCATAATCTCGCGCTGCTCACACGGCTCAAGCGCGCCAAAGGCTCGCTGCTCGGCCTTGAGTGCCGGCAGCGCATAACGCTCGGCAAACCGCATACCCGCTTCGGTCAAACGCACAACCTTGTTCTTACGTCTGCCTTCGGCAAACTCCAACGTTGCAAAGTCCCGCGCCGTCAAGGTTTTAATGGCCGAGTTGATGGTCTGCTTGCTGTAGAACCATTCGCTCGTCAGGCGGCTTACGGCAATACTGCCGCCCGCCGTGCTGGTATCGACGAGCATCCAGTAAGCGCAGTCCGAAAGACCGCAGGCGCGCGAGAACTCCGAATAGATATGGTCGAGTCCATTGAGCAACCGGTCGAAGTCGACCAGCGTAACCGCACTATTCATCTATCCCACCATTCGATTGTCCGATTTTTGACCAATTTTGTATCTCTAGATTAGTCCGAGTTTTGACTATCGTCAACAGGCTCTCCGTAAATGCTTGCACTTTTATGGCCTATCGGCAGAAAAAGACCGCCGGCGCGGGGGCAGCGGTCACGTGAAAATCGGGTTTTATTGCCCGTTAAGCGGCGACGGCCTCATAGACCGTAGCGCCCGAGAAGCTGTCATGCAGGCTCTTGCCGGCAATCCACGGCAGCTCGACGACCTCGCAGACCGTGTTGACCAGCTCGGAGCAGTCAGTAAAGTGGCCCTTGTCGTTGAGGGCCTCGCAATCCTGAACACGCCAATAGCCATCGGTGTGCGTGATGTAGTACTCGTGATCGTCAATCGTCACAAAAGCGCGCGTCTTGGAACGCAGCAGCTTCAGAAATCCTTCGAAGTCGGTCTCGACGACATCTCCAGCCTGGAACATGATGTTACCTCCTGGCCCGGCGCCACCACGGCGCATTGATAAACGTTGGTACTCCTTTAGTAAAACCTTTATCAGAGGTTATGCGTTCGTCATTTAGGCAAGTGGTAAAAAACCGCAGGGTAGACGGGATAAAACGTTTAACCATCCCATTTGTTTGTCACATTCTGAAGGTACTTTTATGCAAACCTACTTTCCCAATTGGAATCTATCCTTTTGGCCGGGCAATTGACCGTCTATCGTTTGAGCCCGACGGGTATGAACGGGGCATCTGCAACGCCACCGCAAGGAGACACCATGGAGACTATCGAAGCACTCATTCACCGCCGCAGCTGCCGCAACTACAGCGATCGTCCCGTCGAGGCTGAAAAGCTTGCACGTATTATCGAAGCCGGCCAATATGCACCGAACGGCATGGGCCGCCAGCCGGTGACGTTTGTCGCCGTCACCGACCCCGCGACCGTCGAGCGTCTCTCGCAGCTCAACGCGCAAGTCATGGGCAGCAACAGCGACCCCTTCTATGGCGCCAAGACCGTTGTGGTGGTGCTGGTTGACCGCAGCGTGCCCACACATCTGGAAGACGGCTCGCTCGCCATGGGCAACCTGCTCAACGCAGCCTATGCGCTGGGCGTCGATTCGTGTTGGATCCACCGCGCACACGAGGTCTTTGACTCACCCGAGGGACTGGAACTGCTGGCCAAGTGGGGTCTGCCCGCCGATGGAAGCCTGCGCGGCGTGGGCAACTGCATTCTGGGCTATGCCGAAGACGTGCTTCCCGAGGCCAAGCCGCGCCGCGACAACGTGGTGTACGTCGGGTAATTAGTTCCGCCGTTCTAACGAACGGCGGACCCGCTCGCAACTTATCTTGCCGGTGGAGTTGTCGTCGTTTCGTTCGTTTGAGTCGTTTCGGCGCCGTCGCCTTGTTCGCCGTCGTCCTTTTGAGCGTCGGCGATGGTGGAGGCTGCCGCAACGATACCGCGCTGGGGCGCGACGCCCGTCTGGGTCTGAGCGCCCTCGACAATTTCTGTGCCTGCATGCGCGAGCTCGGGCGATTTAAACATCGCGTCCAAGTTGGCACCGCCGCCGGCGTAGCCAAGCGCAGCGAGTGCGATGACGATCACTGCAACGACGACCGCGATCGGAACATAACGATGCCAACCAGCCGGATTGAGTCCGCTGCGACGAGCCGCCCCGCGGCTGATGTAACCGAGCGTGCCGTCGTGCTTGAGCTTTGAGCCCACCACGCACTTGCGGCCCCACAGCGACGACTCGGCCTGCATGGCCAAGCGAGCGCTTGCCGAAGGATAGCCGTATTTGGTGCGCTTGAACGAACCGTCGAACCCCGACGCGTGCTTGCCCCACGTCCGGAACGTCGTGCGGCGGTTAACTGGAGCCGCGCTCCGTCTATTCCGGTTTGATTTTGAAGTCTCCGCCATACGCCCCCGCACGCCGTAACGCAATCGAAACATTACTGCTTTGGACTGTAGCACACGCGCCGCACGCGGTCACGGGTGCCTCGCTCAGCGGTCGTCGTCCTTCAGCAAGCGCCACAGAGTCGTGCGGCTTATCCCCAGCACCTCGGCTGCGCGGGTCCGGTTGCCCTGGAGGTAGCCTACGACCAGCCGCGCGATGTCGCGTTCGGTATCGGCCAGTGGACGCAGGATATACAGGTCGCTGTCGAGCGTCGGGGCGCCAAAAGTTGCGGTTTTGATGACATCCTCCTGGGCGAGCACCTCCTCCGCCACCGCGCGCTCCGCCACACCCGACCCTACTAATATATACAGTCGTTCCGATACCTCGCGAAGCTGCAGATAGTTTCGTGGCCAGCGATAGCCGTTGAGCGTCGAGGCGGCCTCCTCGGACATACTCGGAGCGGCAGTTCCAAAGACATCCGACAGATACGACAAATACTGCGCAACCTTTTTCGATGCACCACCCTGCTCGGCAATCGCAGGCGCCACACTTACTGCGCACGCCAAGCGCTCGGTTACAAAAGCGGCCTGATCGCTTTCGCCACCGCCCGGCATATCGTTTGCCGTCAGAACCACATGGCAACGCGCGGCCAGCGCCGTGTCGGTCATCGTAGAGACAAGCTCGCGCAGACGCTGCGGCGAAAGTACATGCCAGCCGCCAATACAAAGGGTCAGCCTTGCCTGGAACAGCGGCGATTCCGAGCTTTTGAGCAGATGGCGCCAGCCGCGATCTGTGAGCTCGTCAAGCGCCACGGACACAAAGGGCTCGTCAGCATAAGGCCCATCCAGATAGAGGCGTTTTGCAATCTCGGCCTGGCCAGCACCCAGCTCGCCCTCCAACATGAGGGGCACGCCGCGGGCATAGCTTTCGCAGACGGGGCCAGCGACCGCAGCGGCACCCTCGACAATGCCGTACGCGCTTGCCTCGTAGCGCGCCTCGACCTCATCTGCGTTAAGCCACTCAATACCTGCGTGTGCCGCCACACCGTGCACCTCGCGGACCACGACCACCCAAAGCGCGCCGTATTCCTTGGCGACCGGACGCACCGCGAGGCTCAAGCGCCCTCCCGCATGCCCCATCACCAGGCGCGTGCCGTTGCCCACGCGCCCCAGGCGCTCGGCAACAAATGCCGCAACATCTCGCTCGAGCGCGACATCATCCATGGTCGAAATCGCCACGTGTCCATGCCCATCGATTGCCAACGCCGAGGCCCCGGCAGCAGCCAAGGCCTCGATCAAGATTTGTAGCTTGGCGTCACTGTTCATATTGCACCCCGTCCTCGGCGCCACGCCGCCACCGACGGCCGCGCGGGCGAGTGTTTCGAAATTGAACGATATTGCCCACCAAACACTATAGGGCAGAAGCCGCCGTCCTGCGAGTATATGAGTTGCCCCGCATCGCCATCCTGGCGGGGCGATAAGAGCTCTTCGGGACCTATCAACCTGCGGACAAGCCATACCCGCAAGAGCTCCTATCGCTCCACCGCGGACATGCGCTCGCCAGCACACAGCACGCAAATAAGCTACTTCTCTACCAGATTCCCAGCACGTGCTGCATTCCCAAACTCATGCACGCAATGCCAATCCAGCAGCAAAAGCCCAGCGCGATGGGCTTGCCGCCCTTTTTGACCAGCTCGACGATATCGGTATTAAAACCAATAGCCGCCATGGCCATCACAATAAAGAACTTCGACAGCTCCTTGATGGGCGCCGTAACGGATGCAGGAAGCTGAAGCACCGTGGTGATTACGCTCGCCAGCACAAAGAACAGCACGAACATGGGAAACGCGCGTTTAAGCGAGAACGTGCTTTTGGCGTCGCCGCCGGCCTTGCGCGCCAGATGCATCTGCCAGCATGCGAGAGCCAACGTGATGGGAATAATGGCCAGCGTCCTGGTGAGCTTGACCACTGTGGCGCTTTCGAGCACATTGGCGCCGGGATGCATACTGTCCCAGGCACTCGCCGCAGCCGTTACCGACGAGGTGTCGTTGATGGCGGTGCCGGCAAACAGGCCAAAGCCCTCGTTGGTCAGCCCGAGCATGCCGCCGAGCGTCGGAAACACGAGCGCCGCGATAACGTTAAACAGGAAGATGACCGAAATAGCCTGGGCAATCTCGCGATCGTCGGCATCGATGACGGGTGCGGTCGCGGCGATGGCAGAACCGCCGCAAATCGACGAACCCACACCCACAAGCGTCGCGATCTTGCCCGGCACGTTCATGACGCGGCAGAGCACAAAGGCAATGACAAGCGATGTCGAGATTGTCGCCACGATAATCGGCAACGACTGGGCGCCCTTGGACAGAATCTGGGAGAGGTTCATGCCAAAGCCAAGCAGGATAACCGCGTACTGCAAGACTTTTTTGGACGTATAGGTAACGCCGGCGGCGAGCTGTTCGCGACGATTCTTGGGAAAGACGAGCGCCAGGACCATGCCAAAGAGGATGGCAAATACCGGACCGCCGACCACCTCAATCTGTTTGCCGAGCAACGTCGCGGGAATGGCGACGATCAGGCAGAACAAGACGCCCTTCCAGCGCTCGCGTGCGATATTCGCCAGTTGCATATGGGATTCCTTCCTTCTATTTCACGTTTGCGACGGCTTATGATACGACAACATTGAGCACAGCCCTGCGCAAACAAAGACTAAGATGCCGCAATAGTTCTTGGGCAACAGCCGAATTACCCACCGCGGAGAGCTGATTCGCGGCATAATTAACAGCTGACATATCAGTGTGATACAACGGTTGCGAGGCACTATGGAAGAATCGATGCACGTCGGCGAGCAGGAAACGAGCCTACAGGACCAGTCCTACCACACCATTCGACGCAAAATCGTCTACCTGGACTACAAGCCGGGCGAAAAGCTGGGCGTCAAGCAACTTTGCGACGACCTGGATATGGGTCGCACGCCCGTGCGCGAGGCTTTGGTTCGCTTGGCGCAGGAAGGCCTGGTGCGCACCGTGCCCCAGAGCGGCACCTACGTCTCACCCATCAACCTCACCCTTGCCGAGAGTGCCTGTTACATCCGCGAGCATCTGGAAAAGCAGGTGATTGTGGAGTGCTGTGCGCGCGCCACGTCGACCGGCATCGAGCAGCTCGACCGCGCCATCGTGCTGCAGGAAAAGGCCATGGCCGAAGAGGATCGCATCGGCTTCTTTTTGAGCGACAACCTCATGCATCACATGATTTTTAGCATCGCATGTCGCAGCACCGTGTGGTCGTGGCTCGAAGAGACCAATGCCGACTTGGAGCGCTTCCGCTGGCTGCGCGCTGCCACGCAGGTTCTCGACAATCAGGACATCGTGAACGAACACAAGCAGATTCGCCGCGCTATCGCCGGTCGCGACCCCATCGAAGCGAGCTTTTTGGTCAGCAAGCACCTGCATATGATGTTCCGCAACCAGACCGAGGTTCTGGACCAGTTCCCCGAGTACTTCGAGACCAGCAAGCTCCGCTAACCTGCCAAAAAGGGACAGGTTTATTTTGGCAGGTTTTATCTGGGAAAATACAACAAGGCCCGGCTCCGTCTTGATGCGGAGCCGGGCCTTAGTCGCTAGAACAACGAAACCGACTACTCCACAGTAACGCTCTTGGCCAAGTTGCGAGGCTGGTCGACGTCGCAGCCGCGCAGGATTGCCACCTCACGGGCGAGCAGCTGCAGCGGGACGCTCGCCGTAATGGGGCTGAACACGTCGCGGACGGCAGGCACGCGGATGATGCAATCGGCGATCTTGTTGATCTCCTCGTCGCCCTCGGTGGCAACGACGATGACCTTGGCACCGCGCGCCTTGCACTCCATAAGGTTCGACACGGTCTTGTCGTAGGTGGCACTCTTGGTGGCCACAGCGATGACAGGGAAGCCCAGGTCGATCAGGGCAATGGGGCCGTGCTTCATCTCACCGGCGGCATATGCCTCGGCGTGCAGGTAGCTGACCTCTTTGAGCTTGAGCGCGCCCTCGTAGGAAATAGCGGCACCCATGCCGCGACCCACAAACAGTGCGGACTGCGCGTCCTTGCACAGCAGGGCGGCCTCATGAACGGCCTCGGTTTGGGTATCCAAAATCCACTGGATCTGCTCGGCCGTATCGGAAAGCTCGCGGAACAGCATGCGCGCCTGCTTGGTGGTCAAGCGGTACTTGACCTGCGCCAGCAGCAGGGCCAGCAGCGTCAGGCTCACAA
>URRN01000023.1 GCA_900550185.1 uncultured Collinsella sp. | reverse complement strand
ATCTCGCCAAAAGCCAGGGTCACGATGGCCAGATAGTCGCCGCTCAGGCGCAGGACCGGGATACCGATCAAGAAGCCCAAGATGGCAGCGGCGATAGCGCCGACCACAATGCTGATGATCAGACGCATCGGATCAGACGGAACGGTGCTCTCCAGCGCGACGGCAGTGACGATGCCCGTATAGGCACCGACGCTCATAAAGCCCGCGTGGCCCAGCGACAAATCGCCCGCGATGCCGACGACGAGGTTAAGGGAGATGGCCATGACGATATAGGCCGTGATGGGAACCAGCTGACCGGCGATCATGCGCGGGATCATGTGGTTAGACTGCATAAAGAACACGATGGCGAACGCCACAAGACACATGGCGTACGTAACAAAGTCGTGACGCGTCTGCTTGTCTTTAAGAAACTTCATAACGCTCACCTACACCTTCTCGGGGACGTACTTGCCCAAGAGGCCGGCAGGCTTGACGAGCAGGACGATGATCAAAACACCAAAGACGATGGAGTTGGCAAGGCTCGTGGAAATGTAGGCCTGCGCCATCGCCTCGATGATGCCGATGAGAATGCCACCGACAAAGGCACCGGGGATGGATCCGATGCCGCCGAAAACAGCGGCATCGAAGGCCTTGATGCCAGGCATAGCACCCGTGGTGGGCTGCAGTACCGGCGAGTAGGAGCACAGGAGCACACCGGCGATGGCGGCAAGGGCGGAGCCGATGGCAAACGTCATCGAGATGGTGCGGTTGACGTTGATGCCCATGAGCTGAGCGGCGGCCTTGTCCTCGGACACGGCGCGCATGGCCTTGCCCATCTTGGTCTTACCTGTAAAGAACATCAGGCCGGCCATGATAACCAGGCAGGCGACGATGGTGACGAGCGAGACGGCACTTACGTTAAACTTGGCCAAGAACTCCGGCACCTGGAAGGTGACGAGCGAAGTGAAGTTCTTGGGCGTGGCGCCCCACAGAAGCTGCGCGGCGTTCTGCAGGAAGTAAGACACGCCGATGGCCGTGATCAGAACGGCCAGCGGGCCCGCCTGGCGCAGCGGCTTATAGGCCAAACCCTCAATGAGAACACCGAGAACCGTGCAGACCACACAAGAGAGAACTACAGATGCCCAGCCTGGGAGGCCGAGATACGACGTGGCGCAGAACGAGACATAGGCACCGACCATGATGACG
Source organism: uncultured Collinsella sp. (assembly GCA_900550185.1). Taxonomy (GTDB): domain Bacteria; phylum Actinomycetota; class Coriobacteriia; order Coriobacteriales; family Coriobacteriaceae; genus Collinsella. The sequence continues at coordinate 15,486 of URRN01000023.1, read as the reverse complement.
TCGCCGTGAGCGAAGTTGAGCATCTTGGCGATACCGTAGACCATGGTGTAGCCCAACGCGATGATGGCGTAGACGCTGCCCATGGACAGGCCGTTGACCAGGTATTGGATAAAGACCGTCATGTTCCACATCCCCCTTTCGAATAGGTTTCCAGTTAATGTATGAAACAGGGACGTTACACTGTCCCTAGATACCAAGCAAGCAGGGAAGGCCAAAACCTCCCCTGCTTGGGATCAAAACCGCTCTATGTAAGGCGGCCTATTAGGCCTGTACGTACTTGCCGTCGGTGATGACGTACGCCGTTGGCTCCTTCTGGACCTGGCCCTTATCGTTCCAGGTGAGCTTGCCGGTCAGACCGTCAACGGTAATCTTGAGCATAGCCTTGGACAGCTTCTCGGCGGCCTCGGTCGGATCGGCGTCGACACCAAGACCGGCCTCCTTGACGGCCTCGGCCACCGCGTGCACGCCGTCGTAGGCGTCGGCGGCAAACTGGTCGGGGGTATCGCCGTACTTATCCTTGTAGGCGTTGACGAAGTCGGCGTTCTTCTCGTCGTCGGCGGAGAACGGGGTCATGAGCAGCAGACCCTCGGCAAGAGAGGTGTCGAAGCCCTCAACGCCCAAGATGCCGTCCATGCCGTCGCAGCCCATCATCTTGACGTCGTAGCCCATGTCCTTGGCGTTCTTGAGCAGGACGGACGCCGGCGTGTAGTAGATCGGCGCAAAGATCATGGTGGCGCCGGCCTGCTTGGCCTTGGTCAGCTGGTTGGTAAAGCTCGTGGCGGAGTCGTCCTTAAAGGTCTCCTCGTCGACAATCTCGAGCTTGGACTCAGCGGCCTGGGCCTTAAAGGAATCTGCGATGCCCGAAGAATAGGCGTCGCCGGAGTTATAGAACAGCACGAACTTCTCGTCCGCATACTTCTGCGCCAGGAACTTGGCAGCGTTGACACCCTGGTTGGGGTCGGTGAAGCAAACCTGGAAGACGCAATCCTTGCCGTCGGTGACGTCCTCGGAGGACGCGGACGGGGTGATCATGAACGTCTTGGGGTCGTTACCGCACTCGGCGGCAACGGCAACCGACGCACCCGTGGTGGTCGGGCCGACGAGGGCCTGCATGCCCCAGTCGAGCAGGGTGTTGAAGGCGTTGACGGCCTTCTCGCCATCGGCCTGGTCATCCTCGGCCTTGCTGGCAAGCGGCAACTCCTTGGTCGAGAAATCCTTGCAGCCAAGCTCGACGCCCTGGGTAACGGACTTGCCGTAGGACGCGTTGGCGCCGGTCAGCGGTCCGATGGTGCCGATCTTAAAGGAACCGTCGGCCGACGCGGAACCGCTGTCGCCGCCGTTGGAGGAGCAGCCAGCTAGAATGGACATCGCCCCCAGACCTGCTGCGCTCGCGATAACGCTCCTGCGATTCATAACAGGGTTCAATGACTTACCGGTGAGGCTCGACATGCGGCTCTCCTCTCAAATCTCGTCGGGTTTCGGTTACCCGACAGGCCATCCTTCGCCGTGTTCGGCGTTCGCAAAATACTAGACGCTTTAGTTAAGGAAAGTGGCGATTATTTCAACTTTTCTTTTGTTTTGCCCATTTATCCATAATTCTGCGTATTCCTGTCGGTTTATGCAGTTTAGCCACTTTATTGTGTGAAAGTAATGTTTCCGTTCTGTTACAAGCATACCTGCCTTAAATAAAACAGCCTCACCGGTCGTGCTTTATGCGCACTTAGGCGGCGATGTACTTGCCGTCCTGGATCACATAGGCCGTAGCAGGCTTTTCGACCTGACCTTCGTCATTCCACGTCAGCTCGCCTGTCAGGCCCTCGATCTTGATCTTGCGCATGGCCTTGGCAAGGTCGCCGGCAATGTCGGCACCGTCGGCCGAAATGTCAATCCCCGCCCTATCGATAGCCTCGGCGATGGCGTGGACGCAATCGTAAGCGTCGGCGGCAAACTGGTTGGGCGTCTCGTCGTAGGCATCCTTATAGGCCTTGACGAAGTCGGCGTTCTTCTCGTCGTCGGCGGAGAACGGCGTCATGAGCAGCACGCCCTCGGCAAGAGAGGTATCGAAGCCTTCCACAGAGAGCAGGCCATCCATGCCGTCGGTGCCCATGAGGGTCATGTCGTAGCCCATGTCCTTGGCGTTCTTGAGCAGGACGGACGCCGGCGTGTAATAGATCGGGGCAAAGATAAGCGTGGCGCCGGCCTCCTTGGCCTTGGTGAGCTGGTTGGTAAAGCTCGTGGAAGAGTCGTCCTTAAAGGTCTCGGTATCGACGATGTCGAGCTTGGACGCCTTGGCCTGCTCGGCAAAAGCGTCGGCAACGCCCGAGCTATACGTATCGCCGGAGTTGTAGAACAGGGCGATCTTGGCGTCTGCATACTTCTCGGCCAAGAACTTCGCCGCACTCGTGCCCATGGTGGGGTCGGTAAAGCAAACCTGGAAGACCGTGGTCTTGTCCTTGGTCACGTCGAGCGACGATGCCGAGGGCGTGACCATGAGCATATCGTCGGTGATCGCGCCCGAGACGGCGACGGCAGCACCGGTGGTGACGGGGCCGACGAGTGCCTGCATGCCCCAGTCGCACAGGGTATTGAAGGCGTTGATGGCCTTCTCGCCGTCAGCGACGTCGTCCTCGGACTTAAGCGAGAGCTTGAGGTCCTTGGTCGAGAAATCCTTGACGGCGAGCTTGGCGCCCTTCTCGACCGAAACGCCATAGGTTGCCGCGGCACCGGTCAGAGGGCCGATGGCACCGATCTTAAATGCGCCGTCTTCATCGGCGGAGCCGCCATCCGAGCCACCCGAGGAGCAGCCGGCAAGCGCCGCGGTGCTGCCGAGCGCCGCGGCGCCGAAGAGAAAGTTCCTACGGCTGAGCGTGCTGTTGATGTTGAACATGGTGTCCCCCTTTTTCGCTGGCCGCAGTGCGGCCGTCTTGCGGTACGGGGCAAACCTTATGGCGCAAACGTTGACAGTTTGTTACGGAGTTCCGTTTGTAGCGAGCATGTTTCCAATGTTTCCGCAGCGTTTCGGGGGTGCCGTTTTGTGCGACTCCTGTTGCCTGGCGAGCACGCGCCCTCGGTTCACGCTAGAATGCACTCAACCTTTAAGCGGTTAATCCATCCATAAGATGCACGAAGGAGCTATCTATGAGCGAACCCCTGCGCACCGTGAACGTCGGTCTGATCGGTCTGGGAACCGTCGGCGGCGGCGTGGCCCGTCTGATCAAGAGCCACCACGATGAGTACCTGGCAGCCTACGGCATCGACCTTAAGCTGACCCGCGCCTGCGCGCTTGCTTGGGAGCAGGCCGAGGCGGCAGGCATTGAGCGCGAGGCCTTTACGAGTGACTGGCACGACGTCGTCAGCGACCCCGCCGTCGACATCGTCGTCGAGCTGATCGGCGGTGAGCATCCCGCAACCGAGATCTTCACCACTGCCTTTGAACACGGCAAGCACGTCGTCTCTGCCAACAAGGCCCTACTGGGCCGTCACGTCGAGACGCTTGCCGAGAAGGCACGCGCGTGCGGCGTGCAGATTAAGTGCGAGGCCAGCTGCGGCGGCGGCATCCCCATCGTGAGCACGCTTGAGCACGACCTGGTGGGCAACAAGATCCTGACCATCGCCGGCATTCTCAACGGTACCACCAACTACATCCTGTCGCGCATGGACGCCGAGGGCGCCGATTACGCCGACGTGCTTGCCGACGCGCAGGCCAAGGGCTATGCCGAGGCCGACCCGTCCGCCGACGTCGACGGCTTCGATGCCGCCAGCAAGACGGCCATCCTCGCCTCCATCGGTTTTGGCACCCGCGTTACCACCGACGATGTGTACCAGCAGGGTATCCGTACCATCGGCGCCGAGGACATCGCCCAGGCCCGCGAGCTCGGCTACACCATCAAGCTGCTGGGCATCGCACGCAACACCGACGCCGGCGTCGACGTCCGCGTTCATCCCACGCTGATCCCCGCCGACCACATGCTTGCCAAGGTCAACGGCGCCATGAACGCTGTCTACGTGGTAGGCGACGCTGTGGGCGAGACCATGTTCTACGGTGCCGGCGCAGGCTCCTTCCCCACCGCGAGCGCCGTCGTGGGCGATATCCTGTCGCTCTCCGAGCAGATCAGCCGCGGCGTAGCTCCGCTGCCCGAGATTGAACCCTATGGCCACAACCTCGCCTTTAAGCCCATGGACGAGCTCCAGACCAAGTACTATGTGCGCCTGAAGGTCGCCGACCGCGTGGGCGCCCTGTCCGAGACGGTCGACATCTTTGCCAAGCACAACATCTCGATCTCGCTCATCAACCAGGTCGAGGACGGCAAGTCGGGCGTCAGCGATGCCTGCTCGGTCATCTTCCTGACGCACCGCGCGCTCGAGAAGGACGTCCAGGCTGCCGCCGCCGAGCTTGCCAGTGTCGACTGCGTGGCCGAGGTCGCCAACGTCCTGCGCATCGAGGACGTTGAGGCCTGGACCGAAGGTGTTATGGCCAACTAATCCAACGCTTGCCTAGCAATACACGCTTTGAGGGCTCCCGTCCGATGTGGGATGGGAGCCCTTTTGTCTCCTGCCCTAAGCACAACGACAGGGCACATTTGCGCGAGCCGCTCATCGGTAACGCGGGCTACCGTTCACCGATATGCGAACGCAGCCTATTCCGGCTCCCGTTACGCTGTGCTGCGTATGTCCGCCCATAACGAGAGGAAAGCTCATGCTGCTCGAGGGTAAGAAAGCAATCGTCACCGGAGGCACGCGCGGTATCGGCTATGCCATCGCCTGCCGTTTTATCGAGGAGGGTGCCGCCGTCACCGTCTTTGGCTCGCGCCAGGAGACCGCCGACGCGGCAGTTGAGAAGCTGGCAGCCGCCTATCCCGAGGCCAAGGTCTGGGGTCGTTCCTGCGATCTCACCTCGCTCGAGGCCGTGACTGAGGCCTTTACGCAGGCTGCAGCCGACATGGGCGGTCTCGATACGGTCGTCAACAACGCCGGAATCTCCCAGCGCTCGCCGCTGCTCAACTACACGGCCGAAGAGTTTGCAAAGGTCATGGACCTCAATGTCGTCGCCGTCTTTAATGGTCACCAGGCTGCCGCCAAGATCATGACCGAAGCCGGCCACGGCGGCACCATCACTACCACAAGTTCGATGGTCGCCAAGTACGGCCAGCCCTCCGGCGTCGGTTACCCCACGTCCAAGTTTGCCGTCAACGGTATGGTCCAGTCGCTCTCGCGCGAGCTCGCCCCTATGGGTATTCGCGTCAACGCCGTCGCCCCAGGCGTAACCAAGACCGACATGGTCGCCAACCTGCCCGAAGAAGTCATCAAGCCCATCATCGCCACCATTCCGCTGGGTCGCATGGGCGAGCCCGAGGATGTCGCCAACGCCTTCGTTTTCCTGGCGAGCGACATGTCCTCCTACGTCACGGGCGCCATCCTCCCCGTCGACGGAGCCGCCCGCTCCTAAAGGTCGCAAGCCACGACTTCGGACCTCAACGCAAAAGGCGCGCTGCCTGCATCAACCGCCGGCAGCGCGCCTTCTATTATTTGGACGGAACCCGTATCCCGACATTCCTTGCTACTTGCCGTCGTCGTCCTGGGCTTCATCGCGCGCATAGAGTTCCAGCATGCGGCGACGGTATTCGCGCACGGCGAGCTTGGCGCGCTCCAGGCGGCGACGCTCGCGCGGAGTCAGCTCGGACGGGTCAACCTCATCGCCATAGGTCTTGTCGGCAAGCAGGCGCGCCGCGTCCACGATGCGGGCATCGATGTGGCCGCTCGCTGCCTCGGCAGAAAGACGCTCGGCAATCGTATCGAGCGTAGGCAGGCCCTCGAATACGCGACCATGGCCATGCGAAGTCAGCAGCTCGTGCTCACGTGCGAGCAGGCTCGCCAAATCGTGATGGGCGCGCAGGATGTCGAGCGCATCGGATGGATGCTCGGCAACTTCTGCCACGGCGGCGACCGGCGCGGCGTCGACCACACGGTAGAAGAGCTGCGCGAGCAATGGCATCAAGAACACCGTGATGGCACCGGCGGCAACCATGACCGACGCAATATCTTGCGACAGCGCGCCCGCGTTGACGGCAACGCTCGTCACGGCAACGATGATCGGCAGGGCCGTGGTGCAGTAGAGTGCCACGGTAATGCGGCCATACGCCGACACATCGCGCGTCGCAGGACAAATGCTCATAGAAATAAGTATGGGCACGGCACGAACAATCAACAACGCCACGATAAAGCCCACGAGCAGACCCGGGCGCGACGCCACGGCCGTCAGGTCGATCTTTGCGCCCGATACGGTAAAGAACACCGGAATCAAAAAGCCGTAGGCCAGGCCATCGAGCTTGGTCTCGAGCGTATGGTTACCCTCGGGGATGATGTAGCGCAAGACAAAGCCGGCGGCAAAAGAACCCAACACGATGTCGAGATCAAAGACAGCCGAGAACGCCACGAGCGTGACCAGGATGAGCACCGTCAGGCGCACGAAGGTCTGCGACGTGGTATCGGCGCGTTCCTCGACAAACGCAAAGAAGCGACTGCCGACGCGCTTGGAGCGGCTCGGGACCACGGCCAGCAACACGCAGACCACCGCAAACAAGCCAAGGATTACAAGCGTTTGGATGCCGGTGCGGGCAGACAGCAGCACCGACATGGCAAGCACAGGGCCGAGCTCACCCCAGGTGCCATACGCGAGAATCGAGTCGCCCACGCGCGTGCCAGTGAGCGAGCGCTCACGCATGATGGGCACGAGCGTGCCGAGCGCCGTCGAAGTGAGGGCAAGCGTCACGGCGATACCGTCGAAATGGCTGACCGAGAACCACGGAGTAAAGCGCACGGCAAGCCAGGCGATACCAAACGTGACGACCCACGTCGCCAAGCCGTAGCGCCCCTCGACGCCCGTGATGCTCTTGGGGTCGATCTCAAAGCCGGCGAGCAGGAACAAAAAGGCCAGACCGAGCTCGGACACAAGCGAAACCTCGGCATCTACATGGATGACGCCGAGCATATGGGGTCCCAGCACCGCGCCGAGCACGAGCAAAAAGACCGTCTCGGGAACAGGTTTTCCGGGAATCGCCGAGGCGATAAAAGGACTCGCAAAGGCCACGAGTGCGATGATGGCGAGCGAAACGAATGCCATGTGATGCCTTTCTCTTGTTTGCGCTTCACTGTAGCACCCTCGCCGTCCTCAACGCGCCGCGAGCTGTCGTATCATAGTGAGGTTTACAAACATGTGGCTCAAGGCGACCGCGAGGCTTGCCCCGTAAACCGACCGCTGCCGCATACCGTACCGTACGCCCAACCGATCAGGAAGGCAGGAACCAATGGTCTCTCGTATCTACGTGGAGAAGAAACCCGGGTTCGACGTCGAGGCTCAGCAGCTCAAGGGCGAGCTGACCGAAATTCTCGGCATCAAGGGCATCGAGGCCCTGAGGATCATCAACCGCTACGACGTCGAGGGCATCGACGAGGAGCTTTTCCGCTCCTGCGTGCCGACCGTCTTTAGCGAGCCCCAGGTCGATGTGACCTACGACGAGCTCCCCGCAAGCGATGGCGCCGTCTTTGCCGTCGAATTCCTGCCTGGCCAGTTTGACCAGCGCGCCGACTCCGCCAGCGAGTGCGTGCAGCTCATCAGCCAGGGCGAGCGCCCCGCCGTGCGCTCCGCCAAGGTCTATATGATCTCGGGCGCTCTGGATGAGGCCGCCATCGATGCCATCAAGCACTACGTGGTGAACCCCGTCGAGGCGCGCATCGCCTCGCTCGACCTGCCCGAGACGCTGTACATGGAGACCCCCGAGCCCCAGCCCGTCGAGGTGCTCGACGGCTTCCGCGAGCTCGACGAGGCCGGCCTTGCCGCCTTTATTTCCGAGCGCGGCCTTGCCATGGACGAGGCGGACATCGCCTTCTGCCAGCAGTACTTCCGCGATGAGGACCGCGACCCCACCATCACCGAGATCCGCGTGATCGACACCTATTGGTCCGACCACTGCCGCCACACCACCTTCGGCACCGTCCTGGACGACGTGACGATCGACGACGCCGTGGTGCAGCAGGCCTTCGACCGCTACATGGAGATGCGCCACGAACTCGGTCGCGACGCCAAGCCCGTCTGCCTCATGGACATGGGCACCATCGGCGCCAAGTACCTCAAGAAGACCGGCGTCATGACCGATGTCGACGAGTCCGAGGAGATCAACGCCTGCACCGTCAAGGTGAAGGTCGATGTCGACGGTGAGGACCAGGACTGGCTGTTCCTGTTTAAGAACGAGACCCACAACCACCCGACCGAGATCGAGCCCTTCGGCGGTGCCGCCACCTGCGTGGGCGGTGCCATCCGCGACCCGCTGTCGGGCCGCAGCTACGTGTACCAGGCCATGCGTGTCACCGGCGCCGGCGACCCCACCGTCCCCGTATCCGAGACGCTCGAGGGCAAGCTGCCGCAGCGCAAGCTCGTGACCACTGCTGCCGCCGGCTACTCCAGCTACGGCAACCAGATCGGCCTTGCCACCGGTCAGGTCAACGAACTCTATCACCCCGGCTACGTCGCCAAGCGCATGGAGGTTGGCGCCGTCGTGGGCGCTACCCCGGCAAACCACGTGCGCCGCGAGTGCCCCGCCCCCACCGACAAGATCATCCTGCTGGGCGGCCGCACCGGCCGTGACGGCATCGGCGGTGCCACCGGCTCCTCCAAGACCCAGAACACCGAGTCCATCGAGACCTCGGGTGCCGAGGTCCAGAAGGGCAACGCCCCGGTCGAGCGCAAGCTGCAGCGTCTGTTCCGCCGCGGCGACGCCTGCCGTCTGATCAAGCGCTGCAACGACTTTGGCGCCGGCGGCGTCTCGGTCGCCGTGGGTGAGCTTGCCGACGGCCTGTATGTCGACCTTGACACCGTGACCAAGAAGTACGACGGCCTGGATGGCACCGAGCTCGCCATTTCCGAGTCCCAGGAGCGCATGGCTTGCGCCGTCGCCGACGGTGACGTCGAGGAGTTCATGGGCTACGCCGCCGAGGAGAACCTGGAGGCAACCGTTATCGCCGAGGTTACCGCCGAGCCGCGCATGCGCATGGCCTGGAACGGCGTCGCCATCGTCGACCTGTCCCGCGAGTTCCTCAACTCCAACGGCGCACCCAAGCACCAGGTCGCCCACGTGTGCGCCCGTAGCGTGTGGCAGCCCAGCTGGGCCGGCACCACGCTCGCCGAGCACATGACCTCGCTTGTCACCGACCTCAACGTCGCTTCCAACAAGGGCCTTTCCGAGCGCTTCGACTCCACCATCGGTGCCGCAACCGTGCTTATGCCTTTTGGCGGCAAGACGCAGCTCACCCCGAGCTCGGCCATGGTCGCCAAGTTCCCCGTAGACGGCGAGACCACCACGGCGAGTGCCATGGCATGGGGCTTCAACCCCTATCTGATGGAGGCCGACCAGTTTGCGGGCGCCTACCTGTCCGTGGTCGAGTCCATCGCCAAGCTCGTGGCTGCCGGCTTTGAGCACAAGCGCGCCTACCTCTCCTTCCAGGAGTACTTCGAGCGCCTGCGCACCGAGGCAGAGCGCTGGGGCAAGCCCATGGCCGCCGTCCTGGGTGCCCTTATGGCCCAGGTCGACCTGGGTGCCGGCGCCATCGGTGGCAAGGATTCCATGAGCGGCTCGTTTGAGGACGAGGCCGGCGAGCTCAACGTTCCGCCGACCCTGATCAGCTTCGCCGTCGCCGTGGGCAAGGCCGCCCGCGCCGTCTCGCCCGAGTTCAAGGGCCTCACGCACCGCGTCGTCCGCATCGCCCCCGCCACCTATGGCGAGGACTACCGTCCCGACGCCCAGCAGCTGCTCGCCGCGTTTGACGCCGTCGAGGCGCTCACTGCTACCGGCAACGCCCTGGCCATCTCCACGCCCGGCTACGGCTGCGGCGCCGAGAGCCTCTTTAAGATGTGCGTCGGTAACCAGATCGGCATCGAGCTTGCCGAGGATGTAGACGTAGAGAGCCTCTTCACCCCGCTCTACGGCAGCTTTATCGTCGAGCTCGCCGAGGATGCCGAGCTGCCCGAGGTCGCCGACGGCGTTGTCGTCGAGCCCCTGGGCACCACCGTCGAGGGCTATGTCATCGACACCGGCTCCGAAGTCATCGAGCTCTCCGAGCTCCAGGAGGCCTGGGAGAGCGGCATCGAGGGCGTCTTTGCCTACCGCAGCGCCGACGAGACCCCCGAGGTCGAGACCATCGACTTCCGCGCCAAGGACATCCACGTGTACGGCGGCGCCAAGATCGCCCGCCCGCGCGTGATCATCCCCGTGTTCCCCGGCAACAACTGCGAGTACGACAGCGCCCGCGCCTTCCGTGCCGCCGGTGCCGAGGCCGACACCTTCGTGATCAACAACCTCACGCCCGAGGCCGTCGCCGAGAGCACCCACGAGCTTGCCCGCCGCATCCGTGCAAGCCAGATCGTCATGATCCCCGGCGGCTTCTCGGGCGGCGACGAGCCCGACGGCTCCGCCAAGTTCATCACGGCGTTCTTCCGCGCTCCCGAGGTCACCGAGGCAGTCCGCGACCTGCTCAAGGCCCGCGATGGCCTGATGCTGGGCATCTGCAACGGCTTCCAGGCCCTGATCAAGCTCGGCCTGGTGCCCTACGGCGACATCGTCGACGCCACGCCCGATGCGCCCACGTTGACGTTCAACACCATCGGTCGCCACCAGAGCCGTCTGGTGCGCACCCGCATCTCGTCCAACTTGTCCCCGTGGCTGTCGCAGTGCAGCCTGGACGACCCCTACACCGTCGCCATCAGCCACGGCGAGGGCCGCTTTGTCGCCAATGACGATGTGCTCGCCCAGCTGATCGCCAACGGCCAGGTCGCCACGCAGTACGTGGGCGAGGACGGCAAGCCCAGCATGGATCTCTCCGTCAACCCCAACGGCTCCGCACTCGCCATCGAGGGCATCACGAGCCCCGACGGCCGCGTCCTGGGCAAGATGGGCCATGCTGAGCGTCGCGGCGACAACCTGTACCGCAACGTGCCCGAGCATGTCCCCGGCGATAAGTTCATGCCGATCTTTGAGAGCGGCGTGGCCTACTTCGCCTAAAGCTTTCCCATCGGGTACAATCCCTTCGGGTAACAACACCCGCCACCGGCACGCCCGGTGGCGGGTTCTTTTTTGCTCCGCGCATGTAGGAAGGACATCATGGAAAGCCGCAAGCCGTATCTCGCCACCCTGCCCGGACTCATCTTGGGCTGCCTCGTTTGCTGCGCGCTCTGGGGATCGGCCTTTCCCTGCATCAAGATCGGCTACGCACTCTTTGGTATCCCGGCGCACGATAGCGCCTCGCAGCTGCTCTTTGCAGGTTTGCGCTTTACGCTTGCCGGCGCCCTGGTTATCGTTGGGATGAGCGCGGCCCAACGCCGCCCCCTCATACCGCAGGCTCGCGACATCAAGCCCATCTTTATCTTGTCGCTCTTTCAGACCATCGGGCAGTACTTCTTTTTCTACCTGGGACTCTCGCGCGCCAGCGCCATGTCGAGCTCCATCATCGAGGCCAGCGCCAACTTCCTAGCCATCCTCTTTGCCGCCCTGGCGTTTCGCACCGAAAAGCTCGATGCGGCCAAAGTGCTCGGCTGCGTACTGGGCTTTGCCGGTGTCGCGCTCGTCAACCTTTCGGGCGCGGACGGCACCTTTGGCTTTACGCTCGACGGCGAGGGCTTTATCCTGACCTCCACCGTCGCGGGTGCTCTGTCGACCTGCCTGATCGGCATCTTCTCACGCAAGCACGACGGTGTTTTGCTTGCCGGCTGGCAGTTCTTAGTCGGCGGCCTGGTCCTCACCGCCATCGGCTTTTTGATGGGTGGCGCGCTCTCCCCCACGGCGATTGCCCCCGCCATCGCGCTCATCATCTACATGGCGCTTATCTCCGCGGTCGCCTACTCGCTATGGTCGCGTCTGCTTGCCGTCAACCCCGTCAGCCGCGTGTCGGTCTTTGGCTTTATGAACCCGGTCTTTGGCGTGTTGCTGAGCGCGCTGCTGCTCGGCGAGGGTGCCGGCACGAGCCCCGCTACCGTCATCGTTGCCCTGCTGTTGGTCTGCGGCGGCATCATCATCGTCAACAAACCTAAAAAGCCTAGCGAGCTCACCTTTTTAGGGAGGGCATTCGCATACTTTAGCTTAATGGAATACATCGATGAGCTGAGGGCCGCCACGCACGCAAGCGTGCGACCCTTTTCCTAGCGTATCTGGATGCCGGCTTTCTTTTTCTCGGCCTTGACGCGGTAGAGCTCCGCATCGGCAGCGCGAAGTAAGTCTTGCCAAGTATCGACACTATCGCCGACCCGCGCGTAACCGATAGACATCCGCAATGCATACGGCACCTCGGCACGAGCGAGCTCGTCGTCAATCGCCGAACACAGGTCTATGATGTCCTGTTCCGCCGCTGCCTTTTGGAGCACCACGAACTCATCGCCACCATAGCGTGCGATAAAGCCACCAGACGCCGAGCAGACTTCTTTGAGCGCAGCGGATATGACCTGAAGAGCATGGTCGCCCTCAACATGTCCATAGTGATCGTTAATCTGCTTAAAACCGTCAGCGTCCATCATAAGCAGATACACATCATCGGCCTGGTCCGCACCCGAGAACAGCGACAGCATATAGGTCTCAAAACGGTTACGGTTGTTGAGTCCAGTCAACGGGTCAGTCGAGATAAGTTGCTCCTGATAGACGATATAGAGCAGCAGGATGCTCAGCGTTATACCGAAGCAAAGGCCCGGTACCGAAAACAAAACCTGGAAGGTACCGCCCACCAGAGCGGGAACCGCAAAAAAGGCGAGGGTGCGATAAATGGCCTTCTTTTGCAGGCTTTCGACTTTTCGAGCCTGAATAAAGGCATGCAAGGACGTATATATGACGTAGCAGTAGCTAACGATAGGCTGAATCATATAAAGCGCTCCGCGACGATATACGCCCTGCGTATCGATATAGAACATAGTGTGCGTCCAGTAGCTGGTAAATGCCAACACGACCACCAAAGCGGTTGGCAACGCTAAAAGTATCACCCTATAGGGCGTGGTCAGAAGCCGTGAGCCCTGCATCGTCTCGGAATAGAAAAACCAAATGAGGCACGCGATGGCGAACAGCGAAAACGAAACCGCGTTGGAAATCCAGTTGGCCGTGATGCCTACAGGAGTGCTCACGCCGTCCGAGAGCGTCCAGATCATATCGAAGAAAATGTAGGCAGCAGAGGTGTAGCCCAGCATGCTAAACAAAAGCTGCTGGGTGCTCGAGAACAGGGAGCGACGGCTTCGTACGGCAAGTCCGATAAGAATAATCATGCACAGCAGGAATATCTCGATCTTGAGTGCCTTAATCACCAGGTGCCATTCCCTCTATATCCAAGCGGCCAGAATCGCCCGAGTCGCGCCCAGGCGCCAAACGCCCCTTTCTCCGCAGGGGTAAGGGGAATAATAGCAGAGCGCCCGAACATCACTGCAAAACAGTTTCCGTTCGGGCGCTCGGACGGCGCGAACTGCACGCCGGAATCAATTATCGGTAACGGCCGTTACTCGCCGTCGATGTCGGTCGCGACGGCCTCCTCAATAGCCTCGACGCCTTCGACCGACAGATCCTCTTCGCCGTGGCAGAACTTCTTATCGACCCAGCCGGTCAGAATCGGGGCCATGATTGCCGTGATGATGACGGCGGTGGCGATCTGCGCATACGCGGTGGGCGCAAGCTCGGCATAGCGTGGCGCGACCTCGGCAAGGGCAACCGGCGTGGTCATAGCCGTGCCGGCGATGGTGGAGCAAGCAACGGCGGCCTTGCCGTTGCCGCCGCACAAGCGCTCGAAGGCAAAGGTGATGGGGCCAACGATAAAGAGGGTGATGAGGCCCAGCAGGATGCCCGAGATACCGCCGGTGATAAAGCTCGACAGGCTCATGGACGCACCGAGCTGAAATCCGATTACAGCGATCGCGGGATTGGCGCCGGGAACCAGCAGGTTCTTGATAAACGGGAACAAGTTGCCCAGGACCATGCCGATAACAAGCGGCAGGATGGATCCGATGATAGTGCCGACGGGGATGTTGGCGAGACCCGAGACACCGAGGATGACCATCGTGACGGCGGGGCCGGCCGTAAAGAACAGGATACCGACGGCGCCCTGCTCGGACTCATCGCCGAACTCGCCCATGATGCCCGTATAGAGCGCCATGTTGCAAAACGTGATGCCGCCGATGATAGACACGGAGCTCAGACCCAGGAAGTTGTCGTTAAAGAAATATGCCACGCCCAGGCCGAGAGCCGCTGCGACGACCAGCTTGGGGATCAGCACGACGATGCCGGTCTTGATGGCGCCCGGCGTGGACTTAAAGCTGATGCCGGCGCCCACAAACAGCAGGATCGCGGCGACGATGGTATTGGACCCACCGCGGCAGGCAGCCGTAAAGAAGCCGCCGACTTCAAAGACCTGTGGGCAGAAGGTATTGAGCAAAAGGCCGACGATCATCGGATAGATCATGATGTCGCCCGGGATGCGCGGTACCTTGAATTTCTTTTGCTCGTTGGCGGTCGCTTCCTGTGCCATGAAACCCCCATTTCCGCTGACGCAGAACAAAAGCCCACGTCACGCTTTGCTACAGTAAAGTTTGACCATGGTACCAGAAGAAGCAGACCGCCTCGGTGAGAAATTCGATTCGTTAGGCCGGGACGATAACGCGTCCTGCTCCTATACGAGGCTCAAAACGATATAGAACACGATGCCCGAAACGCAGCACCACAACATCGACTTTGTCTTGATTGCCACCGCTACGACGCCGGCGGCCGCAATCCAGGGAACCAAGGCAGGCCAGAGTCCCGCGTCGAACGCGCCGGGGTTCACCAAGTCGTTGGCGACCAGCGCGGCAAAGGCAGCGGGCGGGATATAGCCCAGGGCCTCGGTAATGCGGGGCGACAGGGTCCGCCCGCGCAAGGCGAACGCCGGCGCGATGCGAAAGAACGCGATAGCAGCCCACGACGACAGCCACAGAACCAAGAACTCGTTAGCGGGCATCGCGGGCACCTCTTCCGTCAAATACAGCATCGCACGCCAGCGCAATGGCAATGCCGACCACGACACTTGCCGGCACGGCAATATTCGTGAGGCCCAAGAACTTGCATACGGAGACGGATACCGCACCCGAAACCGCCGCGACAACGTTGCCGCGCGACAGCCGCTGCGAAAAGAGCAGACAGATAAAGAGCGAGGTGCAGACAAAGGCTGCAATGGCGGTGGGAACATCGACAACGGCGCCGACGATAGCGCCCATCGTACACGAAACGCCCCATGTTGCGATAAGGATCGCGTTGAGCACAAAGGACTCGCGCGGGCCCCAATCCTCCCCTTCAACCAACTTGGCAAGCGAGATGCCATATGCCTCCTCGGTAAGTGTCGCGGCAACAGCCAGCGTCTGACGCTTCGAGGCACCCCTCAGATGCGGCGCGATCGATGCCGAGTAAAGCGCAAAACGCGAGGAGATGGCGGCAACGCTCGCGA
>URRN01000022.1 GCA_900550185.1 uncultured Collinsella sp. | reverse complement strand
TCGACAATTTGATCCTCAGCTACTTTACCAATGATCTGGCCATGCGAAAAGAGCAGGCCCTGACCACGTCCGCAGGCAACACCCAGGTCGGCGTCAGATGCCTCTCCGGGGCCGTTGACCGCACATCCCATCACGGCGATCGAAAGCGGCGCGGAATAGTTCTTAAGCCGCTCGGTGACCTCCTCGGCGATGGGAATCAGGTTAACCTGGCAGCGGGCGCACGTGGGGCACGAGACAATCTCGGGACCACGGCGACGCAGGCCCAGCGACTGTAGAATTCCCCAGGCGACCGGCGGCTCCTCAACCGGATCGGCCGTGAGCGACACACGCATGGTGTCACCGATGCCTTCGGAAAGCAAGATACCCAAGCCTACAGAGCTCTTGATGGTGCCCTGAAGCTTGGTCCCCGCCTCCGTCACGCCCAGGTGGAGCGGAACATGCGGTATCTCGCGCGACAGGGCGCGATAGGTATCAAGTGTCGTCTGTACGCTATGGGCCTTGGCGGATAGCACGATGTTGGTAAACCCACGGTCCTCAAAGTGCCGCACAAAGCGCTCGCTCGACATCACGAGCTTTTCGGGCTGCGTGAGGTCGTCGCGCTCGGCAATATCTTGCTCAAGCGAGCCCGCGTTCACGCCAATGCGAATCGCACAGCCCGCGGCACCCGCAGCATCGATCACCGCGTCAACCTTGGCCCAATCGCCGATATTGCCGGGATTGATGCGCAGCTTGGCGGCACCGGCCTCAACGGCACCAATGGCGAGCTTATGGTTAAAGTGGATATCGGCGACAATCGGCACCGGAGACTCGGCACAGATGGTGCGGAAGCCCTCAAGCGCGGCCTCGGAGGGCACGCTCACGCGCACGATATCGCAGCCAGCCTGCGCCAACGCGCACACTTGCGCAAGCGTTGCCTGGGCATCAGCGGTATCGGTGCAGGTCATAGACTGAACCACGACCGGAGCGCCACCACCGATCTGCACGCCGCCCACATGCACGGGGCGTGTCAACTCGCGAGGCAAAGGATGGGATAAAGACAATCCAAACACTCCCCTACAGAATAAAACGAAGGATGTCGGAACGAAGCATATAGACAAACAGCAGTGCAAAGAGCGCGATGCCGACATAGCTGACGATTGTCTGCACTTTGAGCGGCAGCTCGCGGCCCGCAATCTTTTGAATGGTCTCGATGACCAGCTTGCCGCCATCGAGTGGTGGGATGGGCAGCAGGTTCATAAAGCCAAGCGAGAACGAAATGAGGGCGGCAAACGAAAGGAACGTGGCAGGGCCGGCAGCAGCGGCCTGTGAGGACATAACGCTAATACCAACGATCGAAGAAGACTGATCGAGAATCTCCATCGTATGCTGCGGCTGGAGCAGGCGCATCACGCCATCCGCTGTCTGCACGACATAGGAGAACGACAGGCGAGCCGACGTGATGGGGTCTAAACGGACCACCTGCGTAGAGGCATACACACCTAGGCGCTCGTCCTCTTTGAGCGCAACCGTGGTCGAATGCTGCTTGCCGTCACGCTCGTACTCGATGGCGATATCGTCCTTACCGGCAGCCTTGCCGATGGCATCGTAGACATCCATCCAAGTGGAACATGAGACACCGTCAACCGAAAGGATCGCGTCACCGCCCTCGATACCCGCCTTGGCGGCAATAGACCCCTCGTCAACCTGACCGATCACGTTGGTATCCATCGGCACGGTGACACCCGCAATGGAATAGATGCTCATAAGGAGCAAAAAACCCGTCAAGATATTGACGATAATGCCCGCGAGCAGCATAAAGGCGCGCTTGAGAAAGCCTTGGCCAAGATAGGTGTGCGAGCGCTCTTGCGCAAGGAACTCGGCCTCGCCGCACGGCAGCTCCCACACATCGCCCTCGGCAGTCGCATGTTCGCGATCGAAACGGCGACCATCAAAGGTGGTATAGCCTGCCTTGTCTCGCGGCAACGTCTGATATTTGGTGGGATAGTAGCTCGGCGAGGGCTTCTCCCCTTCCTCATACCAGGGCGCGATGGAGCCCCAGCCCAGCAAAAGGGCGCATGCCTCGAGCACATCCTCCTCGGAAAGCTCGAGCTCGACAGCAAGGTCGGCCACGGTCACGCGACCATGACGATAGATAGCCGCGAGCACGCGGTCGGCGCACGAAACATCGGTCGGATCCATACCGCAGATGGCAGCGTAGCCACCCAGCAGCAGCGGGGTCACGCCAAACTTGGTTCCAATGCGACGCGACGTGTAATGGATGTCAAAGCGGCACGGCAGACCCAAAAAGAACTCGGTCACACGGACGCCGCAGGCACGCGCCGCCAAAAAGTGGCCGCCCTCGTGCAAAAACACGAGGACGGAAAGCATCAGCAGGCCCCAAAAGACCGATGAGAGAACGCTCAGAACAGTATCCATAAAACGAAAAAGCAATCCTTATGGGTTAGGAACGGGTTGCGGCGAGCACCTGCGCAGCCTTTTCACGCGCCCACGCATCGATGTCGCGAAGCTGCTCAAACGAATCGACCACCTGCATATCGTGGGCGTCCATGCAGGATTCCACAATGCGATCGATATCGGTAAAGCTGCAGCCATCGTGCAGGAAGGCATCGACGGCGACCTCGTTGGCGGCATTGAGCACGCACGGCATGGTGCCACCCGTCTTGCCGGCACGCTCGGCCAGTGCCAGACAGCGGAAGGTATCCATGTCGGCAGCATCAAACGTGAGCTGCCCCAGCTCGCGGAAATCGATACGAGGCGCCGGAGTATCCCAACGCTCGGGATACGAGAACGCGAACTGGATGGGAATACGCATGTCGGAAGCACCGAGATGCGCCATCACGGAGCCGTCGGCAAACTCGACCATAGAGTGAATCTTGGACTGACGCTGCACGACCACGTTAATGAAATCGAGGTCGCAGTTAAACAGATGCATGGCCTCAATGCGCTCCAGGCCCTTGTTCATGAGGGTGGCGGAGTCAATGGTGATCTTGGCACCCATGGCCCACGTGGGATGCGCGAGGGCATCGGCACGCGTCACGCGATCGAGCTCGTCGCGCGTGCGGCCAAAGAACGGACCGCCCGAGCAGGTGAGCCAAATGCAGTGGGCCTCGCGCGGGTTCTCCCCCAGATAGCACTGGTAGATGGCGGAATGCTCAGAGTCGACCGGAATAAGCTGGCCCGGTTGCGCCAACGGCATAAGCAAGTTGCCACCGACGACGAGGGACTCCTTGTTGGCAAGGGCAAGGCGCTTATTCGAGGTCAAGGCCGCATGGCTCGCCTCGAGACCGGCGGCGCCCACAATAGCGACGAGCACGCAGTCGACATCGTCGCGACGCGCGAGCTCGCAAACCGCCTGCGCGCCAACGCCGAGCTGTGTGCCCTCGGGCAACTCCTGCAGCACGGCGTCATCGCCATGAGCGACATCGGCAACGGCAACCGCCGGAACCGAGAACTCGCGGGCAGCGGCAACGAGCTCCGAGGTGCTGGAATTAACGGACAGCGCCGTCACCTGCAGGCGATCGGCATGCTGGCGGCACACATCGAGCGCCTGGGTGCCGATAGAGCCCGTACAACCCAGGATGGCAACGCGAAGGCGTCCATCGGGGCCATACGTCGTCTGGAAGGACATTACAGCACGCCTCCGATCATCAGCAACAGCTGTGCGGTGATGCAACCGAAGATAAGCGAATCGCTACGATCGAGCATTCCGCCGTGGCCCGGGATAAGGTTGCCGGAATCCTTGACGCCCACACCGCGCTTGATGCGCGACTCGATAAGATCGCCGATAACGCCCAGAATGGACACGACCACGCCGCATAGCAGCGCATAGGGCAGGCTGAGCTTGTAGAAGTGCGTCGCCCACAGGATGAGCCAAATCAAAACCGAGCCCAAGATGCCGCCGGCAAACCCCTCCCAGCTCTTTTTGGGGGAGATCTTGGGAACCATCTTGTGCTTGCCGATACGGCTGCCCACGATGTAGGCAAACGAATCGGAGACCCAAAGGGACGCGCAAACGCCCACTGAAAGCAGGGCGCCGGCAAAACCGGGCACGGCATCGCGCAGCAGCACGATAGCCGACAGCATAAAGCCAGTGTAGATGGGACCCATGAGCGTCACGGCCACATCAGAGATGCGGGTACGCGGCGACCAGACATACCAAATGCCCACAGCGAGCATCAAGGCAAAAAGCAGGGCATTCAGCAACATCGAATCGCCCAACGCCGACAGCGGAAAGAGTACGGCGGCAGCGATACCCATGCGTTCGTTAGCCATCTTGCCATCGAGCCTTGTCATACGGAAAAACTCATAGCAGCACAGACCGCTCATGACAGAAACAAAGATGGCCGTGGGCACGATACCCAAAACCAGGCACAGGATAAAGACAACGGCGTAGACGATACCGGCGGCGGCACGGGTAATAAAGCCCGCCAGCCACGAACCGGTGCCGCTCTTCGCTGCAGGCGCTCCCGCAGTGGCAGCCTTGCGCGCAGGCGCCGCGGAAACTGGCGTCTTGGGAGCAGATGCCTTGGGACGATCGGACACGATTAAGCCTCCTCGGTCTTGCTCAGACCACCAAACCTACGGTCACGGCCCTGATAGGCCAAAATGGCGTCGACAAGGCCCCAACGATCAAAGTCGGGCCAATAGGTATCGGTGACGTAGAATTCGGAATAAGCCACCTGCCACAGCAGATAGTTCGAAAGGCGCAGCTCACCAGAGGTGCGAATCACAAGTTCGGGATCGGGAAGACCGGCGGTATAGAGGTGGGAAGCCACCATGTCGTCATCAATTGCGGCAGGATCGATCTTACCGGCGGCAGCGTCGGATGCGATCTGACGGACAGCGCGGGTAATCTCGGCACGCGCGCCGTAGTTGACGGCAAGCGCCAGCGTCATGCCGGTGTGATTGGCGCACTCGGCAAGACCTCGCTCAAAGACATCGCGGGTCTTCTTAGGCAGTGCGGAAATATCGCCCAAAAAGACAACGCGAACGTTTTCGCGCTTAAGCAGCGGCAACTCATCGATAAACGTCTTGGCAAACAAATGCATCAAAACGTTGACCTCATGCTGCGGACGATTCCAGTTTTCGGTCGAAAACGCATAGGCCGAAAGGACGTCGACACCCAAGCGCACGCATGCGGTAATGATCTCGCGCAGGGAGACGATACCCGCCTTGTGGCCCTCGGTGCGTGCAAGACCGCGCGACGTGGCCCAACGACCGTTACCGTCCATGATGCACGAGATATGGTGCGGAATGTTATTAAGGTCAAGGTCGGAAAAACCGACGCCCGCAGGGGCGTCGGCAAAGTACTCGACCAGTTTATGCTCGTCGTATTGCACCTTAGATCTCCATGACCTCGGCTTCTTTTTCCTTCAGAAGCTCCTCGACCTTGGCGACATACTCATCAGTGTGCTTCTGGACCTTGGCCTGCTCGCGACGGACATCGTCCTCGGTGAGCTCCTCATCGCGCTCGAGCTTGTTGTTGAAGTCGCGACGGATGTTACGGATAGACACCTTGGCCTGCTCGGCGTACTCGCGGCACTCCTTGACGAGCTCGCGACGGCGCTCCTCAGTGGGAGCCGGGAACGGAAGACGAACGACGGTGCCATCGGAGTTGGGGGTAATACCCAGATCGGAAGCGCCGATGGCCTTGACGATAGCATTGATGAGTGCCTTGTCCCACGGCTCGATGAGCAGCATATGGGCCTCGGGGGTCTTGACGGCGGCAACCTGCGTGACCGGCGTGGGAACACCGTAATAATCGACGGTGATGTCGGACAGAATGTTGGCATTGGCGCGGCCGGTACGAACCTTGGAGAAGTTATGCTTGAGGGACTCGAGCGACTTGTCCATATGGGCGGTGATGTTCTCTGCCATGCTTAATCCTCCTGATAGACGAGCGTGCCGACGGGCTCACCCGCGAGCGCGCGCTTGACGGTGTCCTCGCCATCGATGTTGAGGACCAAAATAGGCATACGGTTATCCTGGCACAGGGCCGTAGCCGTGGAATCCATAACCTGCAGACCGCGAACGAGAACCTCGTGATAGGTAATCTTGTCAAAACGGACGGCATCAGCGCACTTGACGGGATCCTTATCGTAGATGCCGTCAACCTTGGTGGCTTTAATCAGAATCTCGGCGCCGATCTCGCACGCACGAAGAGCCGCGGCGGTGTCGGTCGTAAAATACGGATTGCCCGAACCGGCGGCAAAAATAACGACGTTGCCCTTGGAAAGGTGGTTGATGGCGCGACGGCGAATATAGGGCTCGCAGATCTCGTTCATCTGGATAGCGCTCATCACACGGCAGGGAACGTCGTTATGCTCGAAAGCATCCTGCAGGGCGAGCGCGTTCATAACGGTCGCGAGCATGCCCATGTAGTCGGCCTGAGCACGCTCCATGCCACCGGCAGCGCCGGCCATGCCGCGGAAAATATTGCCGCCGCCGACAACGACGCCGACCTCATGGCCAACGGCAAGCAGCTCCTTGACCTGCTTGGCAAGATGGTCGGTAACCTTGGGGTCGATGCCATATTGGCCGTCGCCCATCAGCGCTTCGCCGGAAAGCTTAAGAAGCACTCGTTTATATCGGATGTCGGACAAAGCGATCCTCCTTTAATTAGACTCTCAATATGATATCAAAGGCTCTGATAAGAGCCATGAAAAAGCAGGCTGTGAGTAAAACCCACAGCCTGCTCATTACCAGCTACAAGAGCTTATTTACTCGCCACGGACCAGACGGTCAAAGGCAACGACGGTAATGGTGTCGCCGAGCTCCTTGGAGACCTGCTCAGCGTACTTCTTGATGGTGAGGGAGCTGTCCTTGATGAACTCCTGCTCGGTGAGCACGGACTGCTTGTAGAACTTCTCCAGACGGCCAACAGCCATCTTCTCCTGGATAGCCTCGGGCTTGCCGGACTCGGCAGCCTGGGCCATGTAGATCTGCTTCTCGTGCTCGACGGTCTCGGCCGGAACCTGATCGCGGGTAGCGCAGATCGGGGCGACGGCGGCAACCTGAAGGGCAACGTCGTGAGCGAAGGTCTTGAAGGACTCAGCCTGAGCGGTCTCGGCCTTCTCGAAGGCGAACTCGACGAGGACGCCGATCTTACCACCCATGTGGATGTAAGAAGCGAGCGCGCCGTTCTCAGCCTTGCGGGCAGCGAAGCGGGAGATCTTCATGTTCTCGCCCATGATGTGAATCATCTCGGTGAGCTCGGAGGAAACGGTCTCCTCGCCCATCGGCTTCTCGAGCAGAGCGTCGACGTCAGCAGGCTCGGTGGTAGCGACAACCTCAGCGACCTTAGAAGCAAAGCCGGTGAACTTGGCGTTGGAGCCAACGAAGTCGGTCTCGCAGGAGAGCTCGAGCAGAGCGCCGGTCTTGCCATCCTCGGAGACGAACGCGGCGACAGCGCCCTCGTTGGTCTCACGGCCAGCCTTCTTGGCAGCCTTGGCAAGACCGTTCTTACGCAGAACGTCGACAGCGGCGTCCATGTCGCCGTCAGCCTCGACGAGAGCCTTCTTGCACTCCATCATCGGGGAGTCGGTCATCTCGCGGAGCTGCTTGACCATAGCGGCGGTAATCTGGGCCATTGTGGTTCCTTTCAAAGAGATGAAAAAGAATTAACTAAGACTGATTTACTCGGCCTTGGGCTCAGCGGCCATCTCGGCCTCGGAGACCTGCTCCTTACCAGAGCCAGCGAGGCAGGCGTCAGCCATGAGCTCGCACATAAGGGTGACAGCGGAGATAGCGTCATCGTTGCAGGGGATGCCGTACTCGACCTCGTCGGGATCGGAGTTGGTGTCGATCAGAGCGACGACGGGGATGTTCAGGCGCTGAGCCTCCTTGATGGCGTTCTCCTCGCGCTTGGTGTCGATGACGAAGAGAGCCTGGGGCAGACCCTTCATGTCGCGGGCGCCACCGAGGTTGGTCTGGAGCTTGGTGAGCTCCTTGCCGAGAACAGCCTGCTCCTTCTTAGGCAGAACAGCCATGCGGCCGTCCTCGACCATGGCCTCGAGCTCCTCCATGCGGTTGATGCGGGAGCGGATGGTGACGAAGTTGGTCAGCATACCGCCGAGCCAACGCTGGTTGATGTAAGGCATGTTGGCGCGCTCAGCAGCGTTCTTGACGGCCTCCTGAGCCTGCTTCTTGGTGCCGACGAACAGCACGTTGCCACCCTTGGCGACGTTCTTGACGAAGGTGTAGGCCTGGTCGGCGTCGAGGATGGTCTGCTTGAGGTCGAGGATGTAGATGCCGTTGCGCTCACCGAAGATGAACGGCTTCATCTTGGGGTTCCAGCGACGGGTCTGGTGACCGAAGTGGCAGCCGGCCTCGAGCAGGGTGCGGATATTAATCTTGGTAGCCATGTTAAACCTCCTGTGGTTTGCCTCCGCGCGGGGTCATCCTCCAAAACCAACCCGGACATGTGCTACCAAAGCCCGGGCACCACGGTATGAAGTAGCCGCGCGTGCGTGATAAAAACCTGTTGCCGTGAAGCAACCCGATGAATGATAGCAGGAATGCATCTTCCTGCCAACCCGCAATCAAAACCACACACCTGAGCGCGGCGCGGGACGTCCCAGCCACTATTCGCCGCGGGGATGGGCTTGAGCCACAGCCCGCTTAAGCCGATCGGGTGTGAGATGCGTGTAGATCTGCGTCGTGGACAGGCTCGCATGGCCCAGCAGCTCTTGAACCGAGCGCAGGTCCGCACCGCCCTCGAGCAAGTCGGTCGCAAAGGTATGGCGCATCGCATGCGGGGCGATGTCGGCAGGCATGCCGGCGAGCGTCGCCAGCGTATGAAACCGCCGCCTGAGCATGGCGGCACTCATGCGATTACCGCGCGCCGATATAAGCAACGGATGCGGCCCGGTAACGGGGTCACGACGCTTTGCCTGAGCGAGCAACTCCGGCCTTCCCTCCTCAATATAGAGACGCGTCGCCTCGAGCGCACGACGATACAGAGGGACGATACGTTCTTTGCTCCCCTTGCCCCACAGGCGCAGCGTGCGTTCGGACCACGCAATGGACTCCACATTGAGTGCTGCGAGCTCAGAGATACGGGCGCCCGAGGCATAGAGCAGCTCGAGCATCGCCGCATCGCGCAGTCCCGCGGGTGTTGAGGTATCAGGCGTCTTGAGCAGCGCCTCCACCTGTTGGGTCGTCAGCACACCAGGTAGATCGCGCGGGAGCTTGGGCGAGGAAATTGCCGAGACCACATCGCCCTCCACGACCCCCTCGGCAGCCATCCAGCGATAGAGAGATCGAATAGCCGACAGGTGCGCCGCAAGCGTTCGGGGAGCCACCTGCTCACGCGAAAGCTCAGCAAGATAGCGACGAATGGTGCGCACGTCGGCAGCGAAAGCATCGATATCCTCACGCTCGCACCAGGCAGCAAAGCGCTCCAGCCTCGAGCCATAGGCCGTCACCGTGTTGGGAGAAAGCCCCTCAACGCGTGCGATATAGGCGATAAAAGAGTCGACGGTGTCGTACAGGTCAAAGGCTATGACCGGTCGCCTCCAAATAGATCGGGGCGAGTGGCCAGATAGGCATCAAGGGACTCGAGCGCACGGTCCGCATAGGCCTGGTAGCGGTCGCGCTTGCTGCGGCGCTTACCATCCTCGAGTGGCGGCACCAGGCCAAAGTTGACATGCATAGGCTGATAGCCCACGGTGGCAGGATCGGTCGCATAGCCCACGAGCGCACCCAGGGCGCCCACGCGGGGCAACTCGACGGAATCGGCGCCGATAGCCTCTGCATAGGTGTTGAGCGCCGCGAGCAGACCGGTCGCCACGGCTTCCATGTACCCCTCGGTGCCGGTGATCTGACCGGCCAGGCGCACGCCGGTGCCGGGCACGGCAAAGGTGCCATCGAGCACGTGCGGGGCGTCGACAAAGGTATTACGGTGCATGACACCGTAGCGGAAGAACTCAGCGTTCTCCAGGCCCGGCACCATATGGAAGACGCGCTTCTGCTCGCCAAAGGTCAGGTTGGTCTGGAAGCCCACCAGGTTATAGGCGGTCTTCTCCTTGTTCTCGGCACGCAGCTGAATCGCCGCCCAAGGGCGACGTCCGGTACGCGGGTCGGTGAGGCCGACGGGCTTCATGGCGCCAAAGCGAATGGCGTCCTTGCCGGTGCGCGCAACTTCCTCGGCAGGCTGGCAGGCCTGGAACAGATCGCCGCCCTCAAAGTCCTTGAGCACCACGCGGTCGGCCGTGGTGAGCGCCTCGATAAAGGCCTCGTACTCCTCCTTGTTGAGCGGAGCGTTGAGATAGTCGCCGCTCCCCTGCTCCTCGTAGCGCGACTGCGAGAACAGCACGTCCATATCGAGCGTGGAGGCATCGACAATCGGCGCCGCGGCATCGAAGAACGCAAGGGCGTCGCCACCGACGAGCTTCATGACCTCTTCGCTCAGCGCCGGCGAGCACAAGGGGCCGGCGGCAATGACCACGTGACCTTCGGGAATCTGCGTGACCTCGCCGTGCGCGACCTCGATATTGGGACGGGCGGCAACCTCGGCCTCGACAAGCTCGGAAAACTTGACGCGGTCGACCGCCAGGGCACCGCCGGCGGGAACAGCCGCGCGATGGGCGCAATCGAGCAGGACTGAACCCATGCGCTTAAGCTCGGCCTTCAGCAAACCAGCCGCGGAATCCGGACGGGTCGACTTAAACGAATTGGAGCAGACGAGCTCTGCCAAGTGATCGGTATGGTGAGCCGGGGAGCTCACCTGGGGGCGCATCTCGCACAGCTTTACGGCAAAACCGCGGTCTGCCAGCTGGATCGCGCATTCCGAACCCGCCAGACCGCCACCGATAACCGTCACCTGATCGAACTGCATCTGCAAACACCTTTCTAATTGACACGTTTTCCATTGTGACCGAAGGGCGTCTGGGCGTGAAGGGCAAACTTGGAGGGCGCATACCTTCCATCCATCATGCGCTCGATAAGGCCCTCGAGTTCAAGCGAACCCAAGAGTTTGAGTACGCCGACAGCATCGAGCGAGACAAGCGCCGCGATGTCGTCGACCTTGAGCGGAGAGGCGATGAGCGCATGCATCACGGTCTGCTGTGTTGGATCCAGGTCGGCAATGCCGGGAGCATCGGGGCGCGAGTAGCGCAGGGTGCCGTAGATGCGTGAGATAGCCATCTCGATAGATTCCTCGTCGATGATGCAGCAAGCACCGTTCGCAATGAGGTAATTCGTGCCACGCGACTCGGGCGATAGGATCGACCCCGGCACGACAAGAAGTTCGCGCCCCAAATCCATAGCAGCCTCGGCTGTAGAAAACGTTCCGGAAGGCATACCCGCCTCGGAAACAAAGAGGGCTTGCGACAGGGCCGCGATCACGCGATTGCGACGCGGAAAGGCAAACTTGCGCGGACCCATGCCCCACGGAGAGATCGACACGACCGCGCCACCCGTATCGAGCGTTCGCATAATAAGCCCCGCGCTCGAACGCGGGTAGACCACGTCGGCGCCCGTCCCCAGCACCACGACGTGTTTACCGCCAGCGTTGACCGCAGCCCAACCCGAGGCCTGGTCACAACCGACCGCGCCGCCCGAGACTACCGTCACTCCCGCCTCGACCGCCACCTTTGACGCAAGCTCTGCCACGGCAAGACCATACGGCGAGGCCTTGCGCGCGCCGATGATGGAGAGCGCGGGCGTCGAAAGCACCTCGGGGTTGCCGCGCACATAGAGCGTCTGGGGTACATCAGAAAGGTCCAAAACGGTCTCGGGATACAACGTATCACCTGGATGCAGCTCAAAGGTCCCCTCGGCCATCATTGGTCCCTCCTTCCCTGGTACATCGCCGCCTCGAGCACGTGGTCCTGCGTCACATGCTCGCTCTCGGCGACGTCGGCGATTGTACGCGCGATACGCACCAGGCGCACGATACCGCGGCCCGTGAGATGTGTGCGCTTCGACAGGCCGAGTACACACTTCTCCGCCGCATCATCGAGCTCAAAGGTCGAAACGACGCCGTCAATGGACCGCGTCTCGTCATCCTCGGCCTCGGCATCCGCATCGTCCATACGGGATTCGCGCCAAGCGCGAAAAGCGCGACCGCGCACAACGTAGTCACGTAACTCGGCCGACGACATACCCTCCGCACCCTCGATAATCACTTGAGGGTCGGGACGGGTCACATCGATCATCATGTCGATACGGTCGGCCAAAGGACCGCGCAGTTTAGACCGATAGCGCTCGACCATCGCCGCCGAGCAGCGACACGGTACCTCACGATCGCCCAAAAAGCCGCAGGGGCAGGGATTGCTCGCAGCCAGCAGCTGAAAGCGCGACGGGAAGGTAAAAGCCCCGTCGACGCGTACGATCCTCACATAGCCGCGTTCGATGGGCTGACGCAGCGTCTGCAGCACACCCGTGGGAAACTCGGCAAGCTCGTCCAAAAAGAGCACGCCGCCATGAGCAAGGCTGATCTCACCCGGGTGCACCGGGCGCCCACCGCCGATAAGACCTGCGGTCGAAATACTGTGATGGGGGCTGCGGAAGGGCCGGTGCCCCGCCAACAAGCCATCAATGTTCTCACCCAAAACCGAATGGATGCACAGCGCCTCCTGTTGATCCTCAACGGAAAGCTCGGGCAGGATGCCGGTCATACGGCGTGCGAGCATCGTCTTGCCCGATCCCGGAGACCCGATCATGAGCAAGCCGAGTTCTCCTGCCGCCGCAAGCGCCATGCCGCGTTTAGCGACTTCCTGCCCCAGCACGTCTGCATAGTCGAGCTCGGGCTCAAAGGTCGCCTCGAGCACTTCAGAATCCAAGTAGTGCCGCGCGGCATCGCCCATGCCATGGGCAAGCTGAGACAAATGATCGATGAATCCACAATCCACGCCCGCGAGTGGCACATGCTGGTCTGACCTGCCGGCGATAAAAGACAGCCCCATGTCGCGAGCCAGCAGCTGAAACGCCACCTCGCCCTTGACGGGAAGCACCGTACCGTCCAAGCCGAGCTCGCCGGCGATAAGGCAGCGATCGAGGTTGTCACGGGGAATCTGCCCATCGGCCGCCAGAACCGCGATGGCGATGGGCAGATCAAAGCCGCTACCGGTCTTGCGAATATCGCCGGGCGCCAGATTGACCGTAATGCCCGAGCGCGGAATCTCGAACCCGGCGGAGCGCATCGCGCAGCGAATACGACCGCGTGACTCCATCACCTCCATACTCGGGATGCCGAGCATCTGAATGCCCGGAACGCCGCCGGCAAGCGAGACCTCGACCGTGACGTGAATCGCCTCGACGCCGCGGATGCAGGCCGCGTGAACGGCAAACGTCTCGAACGCCATCACGACACCTGCCAATCGAACGCGTTGTACTGATGCTCGATCTCGGCGATATGCCCGCCACGAATGGTGACGCCCACGGCATCGAAGCGAATCGCCTTGAGCGGATAATGCTCCATGAGGTAGCAACTTGCGATGCGGCGGTAGCGGCGTTGCTTTTGGGCGTCCACGGCCTCCTCGGGAAAGACCCGCGTGCTGCAATCCAGCGCAACGCGTCTGGTCTTGACCTCGGCTATCACCACGACATCGTCGAGCTCATCGAGCAGCACCAGATCGGCCTCGCCCTCGGTGCAACGATAACCCTGCTCCAGCAAGGTGTAGCCGCGCTCGTTAAAGTAGTCGATGGTGATCAGCTCGCCCAGCATGCCCAGCTCGCGGGGACTGAGCCCCTTGATAAACTCAGGCGTCATCGCCCCGCAGTCGAGCTCGCCATTTTCCCAACGCTCCTTGAGCTGCTGCGTCTTGCTCTTTTTGCTTGCGGCACTCATGGGGTCTCCTTTCCCGCACACTGCATTGCCCCGATGATGAGGGCACCTTTCATGCGGGTAAGTACAGGAAGCAAACCAAAAGCTGACCAAATGCCGTCAAAAAAAGGGCCGTACGCAGCAATGCTGTTGCATACGGCCCGCTACCAGCAGGTTTATAAAACCCTAGAGGTCCCTGTCTCCACAATTGACCTAGAAAAGGCGCTCAGTCTGCAGAAAGTTTCCGCAAAAGCTCACACGATGCAGTGGACAAAGTCCATGTTTTCGAATGGCCTCGATGTGCTCGGGGCTCGCATAGCCCTTCGATTCGGCCAGATGGTACTCGGGGTACTCGGCGTCGTACTCGACCATCATCTCGTCACGCGTGACCTTGGCCATGATGGACGCCGCGGCGATGCAGGCGATTTTGGCATCGCCCTTCACCACATCGCGCTCGTTAGGAACGGCGCCCAAGGGGTTACCATCCATGAGGACGCAGTCGGGCTCAAGTCCCGTATCGGCCACGGCGCCCGCAACGGCAGTACGGATAGCACGGGCCATGCCCATTTCATCGATATCCTTCGGCGCGATATGGCAAAAACCGATCGCCGTCGCCACCTCGGCAATCTTCACTGAGAGCAACTCGCGGCGCGCGGGCGTGAGCTTTTTGGAATCGTTGATACCCCAGACGCGCGGCTCCATAGGAAGACAGACGGCGCATACCGTCAAAGGGCCGGCCACCGATCCGCGACCCACCTCGTCGACACCAACGACCACCCCATCGCCACCAAGCTCATGCATAAGCTCGTACATGTCATTGACGCGCTCGCGCTCGGCAAGCTCTTTGGCATGGCGTTTGAGGGCGCGTTCACAAGCCTTGATCACCTGCTGGCGTGGGTCCTCGCGATAATGCTCCACGAGGGCGGGAATCTCCTCAAACGTAGCGCTCGCCAACTCACCGGCAACCTGCGATGCCGAAACCGAGCTCGTCATGTTGGCCATACCAGGCCCTCCTTGCATGCAAATCAGATAAAAAGAAGGGCCACCCGAAGGTGACCCTTACGTCCAAACGAGTGGACAGACGCTGCGATCTTCTTAGCGCTTCTCGGGGATGCGAGCAGCCTTGCCCACCTTGTCGCGGAGGTAGTACAGTTTGGCGCGACGGACGCGACCATGACGAACGACCTCGAGCTTGGCGATCTTGGGGCTGTGAAGCGGGAAGGTACGCTCAACACCGACACCGAAGGACATCTTGCGGACGGTGAAGGTCTCGCGGGCACCGGCGCCGGCCATGCGGATAACGTCGCCCTGGAAGACCTGAATACGCTCGCGGTCGCCTTCCTTAATGCGGTAGTGAACCTTGACGTTGTCGGCGACGCGAACCTGAGGAATGTCCTCGCGGATCTGCTGACGCTCGATTGCGCGGATGTAATCCATGTGCAATTCCTTACTCTTCTAGAGGTGCCGTACCACCTTGGCCGGCACGTAGTTGAACAAACGTATTCGAGTATACACGCGCGGGTTTCTGCTGCAAGAACAATTTTTTACGCAGACAAAAAGACAAAACCCGCACATGATAACCGCCCGTCTCACGAATGAGACGGGCGGCATGAAGGGGGGCTACGCTAGGCGTCGATGCGCAGGGGGGCTAGGCGTTGCGCTTGGCCTCGAGCTTGGCCTGAGCGGCAGCTAGGCGCGCGAGGGGCACGCGGTAGGGCGAGCAGGACACATAGTCCACATCGGCCACGTTAAACAGGCCCTTGATGGACTTGGGGTCGCCGCCGTGCTCGCCGCACACGCCAAAGTGCATGCCAGGGTTGGTGGCGCGACCCTTTTCGACGGCCATGCGCACGAGCTCCAGCACCGCCGTATCGATGGTCTCGAAGGGGTTGTCCTTCAGGATCTTCTTGTGCAGGTACAGCGGGATGAACTTGGCCTCGGCGTCGTCGCGCGAGAAGCCAAAGGTCGTCTGGGTGAGGTCGTTGGTGCCAAAGCAGAAGAAATCTGCGTGATGGGCGATCTCGTCGGCGACCATGCAGGCGCGCGGCAGCTCGAGCATCGTGCCCACGGGAATGTTGAGCTCGACGCCCTCCTCGGCGGAAACCTCGGCGATTACGCGCTCAATGACCTCGCGGGTCTGAACATGCTCGGCCGTGATGGAGACGAGCGGAACCATGATCTCGGGGCGCGGGTCGACGCCCTCCTTGATAAGGCGGGCAGCAGCCGTGGCGACGGCGCGAACCTGCATGAGAGGCAGATCGCTAAAGACGACGGACAGGCGCACGCCGCGCAAGCCCAGCATGGGGTTGGACTCGACCATGCCGTCAATGCGACGCAGGCGGGCGCGCAGGGCAGTGAGCTCCTCCTCGGGAGCGCCGGCGGCCTCCTTCTTAGTGATGGCGACCTCGAGCTCGCGAGGATTATCCAGGAACTCATGAAGCGGCGGATCGAGCAGGCGGACGACCACATCGCGACCGGACATGGTCTTGAACATCGCCAGGAAGTCCTCGGTCTGAACCTTGAGCAGGTCGGCCAGGGCCTGCTGCTTCACGGCCTCATCGTCAGACAGGATAAAGCTCTGGATGATGTTCTTGCGATCGCCCAGGAACATATGCTCGGTGCGGCACAGGCCGATGGCTTCGGCGCCAAACTCGAGCGCGAGTGCAGCATCCTCGGGGTTGTCGGCGTTGACGCGCACGTGGTTGGCGTGGCCGCAGGTCTCGTCCAGACGGATCTCGTCGGCCCAGGACAGGATGGTGTCCAAGTCGCCGGTGAGCTCTGCAGAGACCAAGTCGACCGCGCCGTCGACGACGATGCCCTGGGTGCCGTCGATGGAGATGATGTCGCCCTCATGCAGCAGGCGGTCACTGCCCTCGATGTGCACGACCTTCTCGGCGGCGTCGATATGGAAGCTTTCGACACCGCAGACGCAGGGCGTACCCATGCCGCGGGCGATAACGGCGGCGTGGCTCGTCTTGCCACCATGGCTCGTCAAGATACCCTCGGCAGCGACCATGCCCTTCAGG
>URRN01000021.1 GCA_900550185.1 uncultured Collinsella sp. | reverse complement strand
CCTTGGCACCGGCGTTCTCGGCAATGCCCGTGATCTTGGCATAGTAGTCTGCCTCGACACCGCGGGGTAGCGAACCCGAGATGGTAACGACAGCGGCCTTGCTCGCAAGCTCGGTAAACTTGGCGGTAAAGGCATCGAGCTCCTCGGGGGCAATCGTCGGGCCGCTCTCGAGCAGCTCGGTCTGGTTGCCGGCGTGGAGGATGTTGAGGCAAATACGAGTCTCGCCCTTGATGGGTACAAAATCATTCTTAATGCCGTTGGCATCCATGAGCTCAGCCATGTAGGCGCCCATGTGGCCGCCGAGCAGACCGGTTGCCACAACGTCGTCGCCCAGCTGACCCAGCACACGGGCCACGTTGAGGCCCTTGCCGCCGGCGGTCTTTTCGGGCGTCACACGGTTGACGTCGTCGATAATGAGCTCATCGAGCTGATAGCGCGTATCGACAGACGGGTTCATCGTAACGGTGAGGATCATTTTTAGCTCCTTATCTCGCAGGCTCCTTGTGCCTCGCGATACGAGTCGACAAAACGGAATTACAGGATCTCAATCGTGAACGAGCGCACGATGGTTTCTTTGGGCTTGGCGATAAGGCAGCCGCGCTTGTGCTCAAGCACGTCGTCCTCATCGGAGCAGGTCGAAAGGCCGCCCCAGGGCTCAACTGCCACAAAATCGCCCTCGGGCTTACTCCACACAATGAGATACGGGAAGCCCTCAAAGCTCAGGCGAACGCCCTTGTCCTCGCCCTTCTTGGAAAGCGTGACCTGATGACTCTCGAGCACGTCAAAGATAGTCTCCGCAAAATCGAAGAGCTCGTGCGACAGGGGCAGCGTCTTTCCCTCCATGGGATTCTTGGAGCGGTTGGTCACGTCAATCAAGCCAGTCGAAGGGACAGCGGTGCAGAGCTCCGCAGCTTCGTCCTTCTCAAAGCGCAGCTCGTAGTCCGTATAGGCCTCGCC
Organism: uncultured Collinsella sp.; assembly: GCA_900550185.1. Lineage (GTDB taxonomy): Bacteria > Actinomycetota > Coriobacteriia > Coriobacteriales > Coriobacteriaceae > Collinsella. The sequence goes on along the minus strand of URRN01000021.1, from coordinate 15,997 downwards.
CTCATCGAGCGGGCACCTAAAGCCGGGATGACCGCCGATAAAGAACGGCATGTCCTCGGTTCCCTCGTTGGTCACCTCATAAGAGACGCGCACGGCATCCCCCTCTAGCGTATAACGAGCGACAAGCTTAAACGGGTACGGATAATCGCTCAGCAGCGCGGCGTTATCCTCCGAAGCCAGGCACATCGCCAGCTCGTTCTCGCCTTGGCTCAGCAGCTTCCACTCCTGTTTGCGCGCAAACCCGTGGCGAGCGAGCTTTACATGATGCCCGGCAAACGTCATGGCGCTGTTGTCGCGCAAGCCTCCGCAAATCGGGAAGCAAATCGGTGCCTGGCCGGACCACACGGCGGGATCGCCCTGCCACAAGTACTCGCGACCTCCAGCCTCAATCGAGGTAAACGAACCACCAGCCGTGGACACCTTAATAGAAATCGAATCGTTGGAGAGAGCGTATTCCATTGCCCATCCTTTCGAACAACTGCTTTTTGCTCGCAAGTACCCGTCTCGGCCCGAACCAAAGGACAAACCCGCACGTTCATCGATGCGTCCGGTATCCCAGCCATGCAACGGGGTACCATACAGACATTGATGCAATTACAGCTGAAAGGCCTTCTTATGCGAACCATCATCCTCTACGCCTCGCGCCATCACGGCAATACGAAAAAGCTCGTGGACGCCATCGTCGAGGCACACCCCGAGATCGATACCCTCGACGTCAAGGCGCTCGGTAAAAACGAGTACCCCGACCTGCACGAATATCATCTGATCGGTGTCGCCACGGGCATCTATTACTCCGAGATCGACAAGGACATGGCACGCGTGCTCACGAACGTGCTGCAGCCGCAGGACAAGGTGTTTGGCCTTATGACCTACGGTGGCAAAAACAAGTGGTACGGCAAGGATATCGATGGCATCTGTCGCATGAGGCAGGCAATCTTTATGGGTGTCTACGGCTGCCCCGGCTTTGATACATGGGGGCCGTTCAAACTCGCCGGCGGTGTCCAAAAGGGACACCCGACCGCTGAGGAAATTAAGGGCGCTGTCGACTTCTTCGACAAGATCGAAGACGAGTATGGCGACATCATCGTCGAAGAGTACGCCAAGCGCGAGAAGCGTCTAGCATACGAGAAGGAGCATCCTGCAGGAGGCCTGGTGGCCGGCGTCAAGCGCACGGCAAAGAAGATCGCTAACAAGCTGTAACTGTGAAGGTGCTTTTGAGCGTTTAACCCATACGGCGGGTCCGAGCAGATTCGGGCCCGCCGTCTTTTTCTATCGCTACTCGGTAAAGGCGTTGCCGACGCTCTGGCCGCCAACATACGTCTCGACGAGGGTGAGCTCATGGTCGAACACGACAAAGTCGGCGTCGCGACCCGGCATGATGCTGCCGCACTTATCCTCGATGTGCGCGGAGCGTGCCGGCACCTCGGTTGCCATGCGAATGGCGATATCGGCGCTGGCGATGCCCCAGTCGACGATGTTCTTGACGCCCTGGGCAAGCGTGAGCACCGAGCCAGCAATGCTCTTGCCGTCGGCGAGCCAGCACAGGTTGTCCTTCATGATGACGTCCATGCCGCCACTGGTGTAGCTGCCCTCGGGCATGCCGCCGCAACCCAGGCAGTCGGTGATGAGCACCGTGTGCTGCCAGCCCTTTGCCTGCAGCAACGCCTTAATGGCGGCAGGGTTTACGTGCTTGCCGTCACAGATGATCTCGGCGTAGGTCTCGGGCGTGGACATGGCAGCACCCACGACACCGGGCTCACGGTGATGCAGCCCGCGCTGGCCGTTATAGGTATGCGTAAAGCAGCTGGCACCAGCGTTGATGGCGGCGATGCACTCATCGTAGGTGGCGTCGGAGTGACCGATGCTGGTCACCACACCCTTGGCGTTCAGAGCAGCCGCATAAGCAGCGGCACCGTCGCGCTCGGCTGCCATGGCGCTCTTAACGATGCGACCACCCGCAGCTTCCTGCCACTGATCGAAGACCTCCTCGGAGGGATCGATAAGGTAAGCGGGGTTCTGCGCGCCCACGTGCTTCATGGTAAAGAAGGGGCCCTCCAGGTAGATGCCCTGAATGCGAGCACCGCAGAAGTCGGGGCCGCGACCCTCGTCCGCCTGAGCGATGGCGGCGCAGGCGTCCTTAATCTGCTCGACGCCATCGGTGAACGTCGTGGGCAGCCAGCTGGTGGTACCGCGACGGGCGAGCTCGGTCGAGCTGATATCGATGCCCTCGGGATCGTTATCGGTAGTTGAGTGGTTGTAGAAGCCATGGATGTGAGTATCGACCATACCCGGTGCGATCCACGATCCCGTATAGTCCTTAATCTCGCAAGAGGGCTCGTCGGCCTGCCAGGCGCCAAAGGCGCCATCCTCGACCATAAGATAGCCGCCCAGCTGCGGGCCTGCCGGCAAGAAGAACTTGTCAGCCTTAATTGCGTACGTGCTCATATGCACTCCTTGCTTCTAAAGCAGTTGACTGTGGTGATGCTTATACCCAGCTCACGCAAAACAAAAAGCGCCCGCCCGCCGTTATGAGCGGACGGGCGCCCTTACAGGGGGACGCGATTAAGCGGTGAAGGGGTGAATCGTCACGCCCTTAACCACGCGGTTGACCGTGCCGGTGGGGCTCGGCGTATCGGGCGTGTTGCCCACGCGCACGGAGTTGAGCAGGCTGATAGCCTGGGCAAACATCACGAACGGCAGAGCAAGGTAGCCCTCGGGAAGCGCCTCGTAGCCCTTAAAGGTGAAGGACTCACCCTCATAGACGGTAGCACCTTCCTGCTGAACGGCGATGGTGTGCTGAGCGATTTCGTCGCCACCGATCTCGTTGAGGATGTCGATGTCGTACTGACGGGTGTAGGCGTCGTTGTTGACGAACACGAAGACGAGCGTCTTATCGTCGACGAAGGACTTAGGTCCGTGACGATAGCCCATAGAGGTGTCGTAGGAAGTAGCGACCAGACCGTGAGCGAGCTCAAGGATCTTGAGCTGGCTCTCCTGGGCAAGGCCACCAAAGGCGCCAGAACCCAAGTAGGTCACGCGGTTAAAGTCGCCAGCCAGGTAATCGGCGATCTCGGACTCGCGAGCGATAACCTCCTCGCCCATCTTGGCGATGGTCTCGACCCACTCGGCCTTCTGCTCGTCAGAGGCAGTGTCAAAAATAAGGGTGGAGAGCAGGGTCATGCAGGAATAAGAACCGGTCATGGCGAAGCCCTTGTCGTTGGCGCGCGGAATGAGCAGCGTCAGCGCGTTGGGATCATCGGCAGACTCGACGGCGAGCTTGCCCTCGGGAGCGCAGGTGATGTTGAGGAACTTGACGTTGTGGACGAGCTCCTTGGCAACGGCAACGGCGGCAAGGCTCTCGGGGCTGTTGCCAGAGCGGGCAAAGGAAACCACGAGCGTGGGATCCTCGGCGCGCAGGAAGTCGCGCGGGGCGCTCACGATGTCGGTCGTGGCGATGGGCTTGAAGTCGTAGAGATCAGTGTTACCAGCGTGGCGCAGGTACGGGGCGCAGGTATCGCCAACGTAGTCGGACGTACCGGCACCGGTGAAGACAACGGACAGACGACCCTCGCCCATAGCGCGAGCCTCGGCCAGAAAGGCCTCGATGGCCTCCTTGTTCTCGCGGTAGATGTTGAGCGTATCACGCCAAAGCTCGGGCTGCTGAGCAATCTCGGCCGTGGTGATCTGGGCGCCTAGCTCGGTGAGCTCCTCGACACTCTTCTCGAACATTTCTAATACCTCTCTCTAGAAGTAATCCTCTGACGTGCAATTATACACTTCAGTTGGTTATCTGGTAGTAACCAGTTAAATGCAAAGAATCATCATATGGAAACGATGCGAACACTAGCCGCTACGCTGGTGGTAAACCTTGTATTTAAACTGGTCGGCACGAGCAACCGAGAGTGTATACTCCACAACCTCGTTTGACTCGTTATACGTAGTCCTGACCAAATCGAGCACAGGCGAGCCCTCGACAATTCCCAAAAGGTGGGCATCGGTGGGACGGGCTATGCTCGCATAGAATTCCTCTTCGGCCACGCGTATCTTTTGCTGAAAGTCTTGCTCAATCACATCGTAAAGCGGCTTACGCTCCAGCAGCGGTCGCTTTAGGGACATAAATTGACGAACCGGTAGATAGCTGCGTTCGACCATCATGGGCATGTTGTCGGCAGAACGAAGGCGCTTGAGCTTAAAAATGCGATCACCGATGCGCAATCCCATATGCTCAGCCAGATTCTTATCGGCCTCCATCTCGCAAAACTCGAGAATCGTGGTCGCGGGGTCGCGACCCATCGCGCGCATCTGCTCGGTAAAGCTGTAGGACTGCATAAGATTGGTTGCCTTTGCCGAACGGTCGGTCACAAAGGTACCGCGACCGTGCTGCCGAACCACCAGTCCTAAACGCTCCAGCTCCTGCAGAGCCAGGCGCACCGTAGTGCGCGAGAGACCATAGCGCTCCGAAAGTTCACGCTCGGAAGGAATCATGTCACCGGCGCGATATTCATGGTCAATCTTTTCGGTCAGAATATCGACCAGCTGATCGTATAGCGGTTGCTTACGCGCTCCGATCGCCATCCTATCCTCCCTTTTGCTCGAATTCGGCTAACTACCTAGGGTGTTAAGAATTATCTGTCTGCAACACCCGACTCATCAAGAAAACAAAAGCCGCGCGCTCTTTCGAGCACGCGGCTTTTAACATACACATGGCTTAAGGGGTCGGGGTGTGAGCCGCGTAGGGACACACCCCTCAAGCTAGAGCCTTACCAGATGCTCGGCCAGAGACCAAGCGGGCCAGCGCCCAGGATGCCAAGGACGAAGAGCAGGAGAATGCCCTTGGTCGGGGTCCAGCTGTGCTTAGCGAACATGTAGTAAAGCAGCAGCGTAAGCATAAGCGGGACGAGCTTCGGGACGATGGTGTTGAGGGTGTCGGCAACAGAGAAGTTGACCGGATCCTCGGTAACGGTGCCGTAGGTCACGGACTCCATGCCGTTGCCCAGATCGGTGACGCCGCACTCGACAGCGTTGCCGTCGGCATCGGAAGCGGTAAGGGCGTTGCCGTCCTTATCGGTCATGGCGATGGTACCGGCCTCAGCGGTCTCGGTATCGATGCCCTCCATACCGGTGAAGTTCTCGGCCTCCTTCTCGGAGACGATCACGGTAGTAGCGGAGAGACCACGGGTGGTGCCGTTGGGGATCTGGAGGTTGATCTGGGTGCCACCCATGGTGACGACCAGGCAACCGACGACGAAGACGCCCATGATGGAAGCGGCACGCGTGAAGGCCTGCATGTTGGCGGTCAGAGCGTCAATAGCGCTGGTGCCAAGCTTGTAGGACCAGTTCATGAGCCAGAAGCGCAGAGCGAACTGGACAGCGTTGAAGATCACCAGGAAGATGATCGGCGCAGCAGCGTTGCCGTTGATGGCCATGTTGGAGGTGATGCCGGCCGTGATAGGCACGAGCGTCAGCCAGAACAGGGCGTCACCGATACCACCGAGCGGGCCCATTGCGGCGACGCGGACGGCGCGGATCGTGGGGATGTCAACCTTGTTCTGCTCGAGCGAAAGCACGATGCCCATAACAAAGGTGACGAGGAACGGGTGGGTGTTGAAGAACTCCAGGTTGTGGCTCATGGAAGCCGCGAGGTCGTTCTTGTTGGTGTGGATCTTCTCCAGACCGGGGATGATGGAGTAGAGCCAGCCAGCAGCCTGCATACGCTCGTAGTTGAACGAGGCCTGCAGGAAGCAGGAGCGCCAAGCCATCTTGTTGAGGGTCTTCTGATCGAGCTGCGGAGCAGGAGTAAGATCCTCGTAGTGCTCCGGGATCACATACTCATTAGATGCCATCTTCGAAGTCACCTCCGTCAGAAACAGCTGCACCCTTCAGCTCGGTCTGCTGCTGGAAGTCCCAGAAAGCGATGCCGAAGCCGATGAGAGCGAGGATGAGCAGAGCAGGGGTTGCCAGAGAATCGTTGGCAACGGTGATGAGCGCGAGGCCAAAGCCCATGAGGAAGAAGCCCCACATATCGCGGTTCATCATAACCTTGAGCAGGACGGCGAAGCCGACGAAGCGCATCATGCCGCCTGCAGCGGACAGACCGGTCTGCAGCCAAGTCGGGATGGCGGAAGCGATGGTCTGACCAATGGTAGCGCCAGCGATGAAGAACAGGGTGACGACGACAGCGAAGATCAGGCCGAGCAGAGCCATGGCGAAGTAGTTCAGGCGCTCGATGCCCTTGGTGTCCGCGTTATGAGCCATGTTATCGGCCGTGGACATAAGCGGGGACATAAGCGTGAAGACCAGGGTAACGCCGAGCTGACCAAGCAGAGCGAACGGAATGGCAAGGCCGACTGCCGCGTTGGGCTCGAGACCCGTAGCGATAGCGAGAATGGCTGCCATGATGCCGCCGATGACGGCGTTAGGCGGCTGAGCGCCTCCGATCGGCATGTTGCCGATCGTCATGAGCTGATAGGTACCACCCACGAGAAGACCGGTGTTGAGGTCGCCAAGGATAAGACCGATGACGGCGCCGGTGACGATGGGCTGATAGAGAGACTCGAGGAAGTCAAACTGGTCGATTGCCGCGATGAACGTGACGACAAAGACCAGAGCGATCTGGATGATCGAGTATTCCATCTTGCTCCTCCTTTCAAAATGTATGTACGCACTTTGGATTTCACGTACAGAACGTCAGGGTTTCACTCCTGACAACGTGGATCACGAGGATTACGAGAAGAGCTTGCTCGTGTCCTCAACAGGCGTGCTCGGAACGCGCCTGATCTCCAACTCCACCCCCAATTCCTGCAGCTCTTTAAACGCAGCGACATCCTCGTCGTTAACTGCGACGGAGGTGGCGACTTGGCGCTTTCCTTCCGACATGTGCATGTTGCCGATGTTTACCTTCTTTATAGGCACACCGCCCTTGACGAGCGTAAGCACGTCTTCCGGTGTTTCGGCCACGATGAAGATCTTCTGGCGCGGGCTCGCCTTGCCAATGACGTCGATGGTCTTCTGCAGAGAGAAGAAACGCGTAGCGACGCCGGCGGGAGCGGCCATCTTCATGAGGTTCTGGCGCATGGTGTTGGACGCCACGTCGTCGTTGGCGACGAGGATGAGGTTGGAGCCCAGGGTGGAGTTCCACTGGGTGGCAACCTGACCATGAACCAGTCGGTTATCGATGCGGGTAAGAAGAATGTTGGGTTCTGCCATGTTGATCAGCTTCCTTTCGTTATTTGCTGACGACAGTTACTTGATCTCCTGAATCGCGTAACGCGAAACATCTACGACGGCTCCGGATCGGACTTTGATCTGGACCTTCTCGCCTTCGATGCCTTTGACGGTTCCGTAGATACCGCCGGCGAAAAGAACCTCTTGACCCGGCTTGAGCTCGGTGTGCAGCTCCTTGAAGTACTTCTGCTTCTTCTTCATGTTGATTTGCGACCAGATGGTGTAAATCAAGCCCATGATGACAAGCAGGCCTAAAAGGGCGACCGAGGAGCTCAGGACGTTGGCTCCGAAATCGGCCATTAGATGCCGTCCTCGTCGCCGAAGATATCCTCTTCCTCGGAGCCGGCAACGGATGCGACCGTCTGGGCGGTGACGCCCGTCTGGCCAACGGTCACGGCCTGCTCGCCAAGCTCGGCGAGCGTGGCATTGCCGCGGAGGAACAGAAGCTCAATAACCATGGGAAGGTTGGTGCCAGTCAGAACCTCGACGTTGTCGACATCCTGGGCAATCATCATCGACTGGTTGAACGGGGTGCCGCCAAGCAGGTCGGTAAAGACGAGCACGCCATCGCACTCCTCGCGCATGGCGGTAATAGCGGCGCGGAGATCCTCACCGTAGGATGCGGCCTGGTCGCCCTCAAAAGGAACGACGGTAAAAGCAGGCTGGTCGCCGGCAACCATCGCAATAGCGCTTGCAAGGCCGGGTGCGAACTGTCCATGACCGGTAAGAATAAAGCCAACCATTCAAATTTCCCTTCCGAAGGTGTGTACAATCTGAGTCCGATGATTTTCGGAAGCCAGCGGGCGCTCGCCCTTAAAGCTTCTTGGAAAGCGTTCTTTGAATACCAGTGGTTTCTAAACTGGTAGTAACCACGTGACGTGTTGTTGTCACTATATCACCCCAGAAGAGGTCGCTTTCCTTGATTCATACGGTAAAACGTTTTTGCACCGCTCACGGTGATAAATCGACCGTTTACCGGTTGTTAACACTTCTACCTGCGGTTTTGAAACCGTTTCGAAATGCTTTGGCAAAAGATCGGATCTTTTCCTGTGTCTAAACAACGCAGGGCGGCTAAAAATAGCGTGAAGAAAAATTGCAGGTCATTGTGAAGATATGTGAATTGGTCTTTTTGACTTAATACCAGTTAGAACCAGTTTTGAGATTATCGGTGAACGGTAGTTTTCGACCGTTCACCGGTTACTTGCAATCGTTTGCAGTTGTTTTCCCAGATGAATTAGGGAAGCGCGATGGAGCGCTTGCGCGATCACGGGAAGTTTTTGGCATTTGTCCTCATCCCCCGAACGCCAAACTCCGGCATCCAAAATGAGCTAATAGCTCACGCTAATCGTTTTCAATCATTACTTACTCAGTATACGTAATTATTTATCGTTTATCGTTAATTTTGATATGATACAAGTATCATCCAAAACGCCGATTGGAGGGGTTATGGTCCACCGAAACGCATCTATATCGAATGAAACCATCAGCCGCGAACAGACGATAGCCAAACTGAGGAAGCTCGCTCGCATCTGCAAATGGGCCACAATCTGCATTACCACAGCGCTCGCTCTGGGACTCCTCGCAGTCATTGCGATTGACCTTCTACTTATATTGCCCGGCCTCTCCCAAGGGTCGTGCCTCCAATCCGTAGAACTTCAAGCCGGCGAAGGGCCGTGCCTGGCTATTGTCGGTACCGATGCGCAGGCCCCACTTATGCTCGTCGCACACGATGGCCACACTGCCATAGGGAGCCTCTTGATGACATGCCTCGCGCTTACCATCGCGATAAGCGTGCGCAGGCTTTTCTTCAACATTGAAAAGGAAGGCAGGCCCTTTGACCTTGAATGTAACCAGACACTTCGTCGAGTAGGACATTTATTCCTTATCGGCGGCGTTGCCGTGAGGCTTCTTGGTGCCGTAATCACGGGAATGATACTCTTAGGATTTGGCGGCAGCTTTACGGATGCGTTCGCCGGCCAGTTATTCGAGCCCTCCATGCTCTTTGCAGGCCTGATTATTTGCCTGATTGCCAGCATCTTCCGCTACGGGTATATCCTGCAAAAACAAGATGACGAGTTGCTCTAGGAGGAATCCATGATTATTCTGCGGCTTGACCGCATGCTCGCCGAACGCAAGATCTCATCCAAAGAGCTTGCGGAACGCGTGGGCATCTCCCAGGTCAATATGTCACGCATTAAGACGGGCAAGGTTTCTGCCATACGTTTTTCAACTCTTGACGCGATATGTCGGGCACTCGACTGCCAACCGGGCGATGTACTGGAATATATATCCGACGATGAAGCCGATAGCCTTTTTGGACTTAAAGATGAATAGCCATAATTAAGCCGCCAATCACGCCCTCAACGCAAAAAGTCCGCCAGAACGGCTTCCGTACTGGCGGACTTTCTGCTGTCTATCGGCTAGATGCTCGATGAGCCGTGCGACTCTTTACGCAAACAGGCCGTAGATGCTGATGTTGGCCTTGGCGTAGAGGCCGTTAGCATACTCGGTCCACTTGGAGCTGGCGCTCGAAGCCTGCGAAGAGTACTGCTGGTAAGCAGTGTAGTAGGCGGTCATGGCCTGCTTATAGGTGGCGCTATCGGCCGTAAAGGCATCGTCGGCAAAGGCCTTAGCGTAGGTGCCGTTCTCGTCCTTCCAGGTACCCTTCGAGCTATCCCACTCGTCGCCGGCAAGGTTGATGATGTAGTCGGCGTAATCCTTGCTCGCGGTGTCCTCATTGCCGTCAGAAGGCTCGGTCGGAGCGGTCGGCATGCTTGCGGAGCTATCGCCCACCTTCTTCTTGTAGAGCTTCTGCAGCGTCGCGGACTGGCGGACGATCTGCTTGGCCTGGTCCTTGGACACGCCATACTGCGTGGCCATGGTCTTGTAGTCCGAAGTGCCGATGGATTCCTCGGCGTACTGCTTCATCTCCTTAGAGGAGACGGTAATGCCCTCGTCCTCGGCAGCGTCGAGCAGGATCTTGTTGCGCACGTAGGACAGGATGACGTCGGCAGAAGGAGCGGTGTAGTTGCCATCGCTATCCTTGACGGTGTCGAGGCTGTACTGGCTCTCGATGGCCTCGCGCGCGGTGATGTCGCTCTTCTTGCCGTTGTAGCTATAGCTTGCCACGGTCGAATCGAGCTGGTCCTCGGTCAGGGTCGACGAGCCGACACCCTTGCCGCCAAAGCCGCCATTGCCAATAAAGAAGCCGACCACGGCGGCGATCACAACGGCAACCACAAAGGCGGCAATCATCGTCTTCTTGTGCCTGGATGCATGGTCGTCTTCATCGGAACCCAGAATATCGTCGTCCTCATCCTGGGCCTCGGGCATCAGATTCTCGTCAGCGGCATCCGCGGCAATCTGAGCCTCCAGTCGGGCGTCCTCCTCCTCGGCCGTCGTACCGGCAGCAATGTGCTCGGCAGACGTACCGGCGACCAGGTCGATCTTCTCGTCCTCGTCACCGTCGGGGCCTTCGCCGCGCTCGATGATCTGGATGCCGTCGATCTCGTCCTTCTCGTCCTTCTTTTGAATCAGACCCATATCGGTTACTCCTTGTTAGGAAACATAGTCTTTAATAGAATACGCCCGACAGAGCGCCGGGCGTATTGATTCTTAGGTTATACGCAAACACTTAAGTACTATTCAGGCGTTTGCAGCGTGCCTACCTTAGGCCAGGTGCGCGATAACGGCATCGGCAAAGGCCTGCGTGCCCACGGCCCCCTCAACGGAGCCGGTCTGGGCACGGCGCACGTCACCGGTAACCTGCTTGCCCTCGTCGAGCGTGGCAGATACGGAGGCGCGAATGCGATTGGCAGCGTCGTTCTCGCCCAGGTGATCGAGCATCATCGCAGCAGAGAGAATCTCGGCCGTGGGGTTGGCGATATCCTGGCCAGCGATATCGGGCGCGGAGCCATGCGTTGCCTCGAAAATGGCGCAGTCGGCACCGATGTTGGAGCCGGGGGCCATACCCAGGCCACCTACCAGGCCGGCGCACAGGTCGCTCACGATGTCGCCGTACAGGTTGGGCAGCACCAGGACATCGAAGTCATTGGGGTTTTGGACCAGGCCCATGCAGGTGGCGTCGACGATCTTATCGTTGAACTCGATATCGGGATAGTTGGCGGCCACCTCGCGCGCAACGCGCAGGAACAGGCCATCGGTCGCCTTCATGATGTTGGCCTTATGCACGGCCGTCACCTTTTTGCGGCCGCAGCGGCGGGCATACTCAAAGGCATACTCCACAATGCGGTGGCTCTTGACGATAGAGATCGGCTTGATCGAGATCGCGGAATCGGTGGCAAAGGTCTTCTGACCCGAACGCTCGACGAGCTGCGAGAGCTCCTCGACCTCGGCAGCGCCCTCATCGAACTCGATGCCGGCGTAGAGGTCCTCGGTGTTCTCGCGCACGATAACCAGGTCGACGTCGCGGAAACGCGAGCCGTCGCCCGGCTGCGACAGGCAAGGGCGCACGCAGGCGTACAGGTCAAAATGCTTGCGCAGGGCCACGTTAACGCTGCGGAAACCCGTGCCGACCGGCGTGGTGATGGGGCCCTTGATGGCAACCTTGGTCTCGGCGACCGCATCGAGCACGTGCTGGGGCAGCGGCGTGCCAAACTCGTCCATGACGCCGGCACCGGCCTCCTGGACATTCCAATTGATCTGGACACCGGCGGCCTCGACCACGCGGCGCATGGCCTGCGTAATCTCGGGACCGATACCGTCACCGGGAATCAGGACTACATCGTGCGCCATAATCTGTTACTCCTCGTTTTCGGCGTCGTCAGATTTTTTAACGCTAGCACGCTTCTTCTTTTTGGAGAGATCAAGGTCAAAGCGTTTAACAAGCATTTCGCAAATCTCGCTCGAACGGGCCTTGAGATAGCTGCCCTTGCCGTTCTCGGCATCGAACTTAAGGCGCAGCGCAAGCTTCTCGGCGACCTCGGCGCCGATCTCGCCCTGGCCAAACTCGTACAGGCAACCGAGCATGTCGCGATACTCGAGGTCGCCGTGGTAGCACTGAATGGCCTCGTCCAGGATGGGCCAAGCCTCGCGCGAACGCTCGATGCTCGTGGCGCCCCACACGCACAGCAGGCGGAAGGCGGCATAGCGCAACGTGGAGGAAATCTCGTCGAACAGCGCGGTCTCGGCGCCCTCAAAGGCATCGCCCAGCTGCTCGGGACAGGTGGTGGCAAGCGCCGTCAGGGCATCGAGGGCCTCCCAGCGGGTCTGAGCCTCGGGGCGGTCGAGCGCCTCGATCAGCGCGGTGACGCAGGGCACGACGCGCTGCGGATCGCGCTCGGCGAGCAGGTGCAGCACGCGGGCGGCAAACTGGCGGATGCGGCGCGTGGGGCAGCCGAGCTCCTGAACCAGACGGTCGACGGCATTCTCGTTCTCCTCTGCCAACTGAAGCTGTGCCAGCTCCTCGTCGGTGAGCTGTTCGTCTTTGTTTTCTGCCATAGTTACCTCTTTTTACTATTTCTTAGCGTGCTTGCCAGCACCCTTGCTGTCATCGGTGACCGAGATGAGCTGTCGGTCGGCAGCGCCATTACGACGCGCACGGCGGCGTTCCTCGGCATCGCCCGCGTCGGCGGCGGCGCGGTGTGCCTTGTTGACGTTAAAGACCTCGTCGTGCTTGCGCCACGGACCGACGGACTCGCCAAAGCTCATCTTAAGGCCGGCGATAAAACCGCCGAGCCAGCCGATCGGCGCAAACTGCACCAGCGGGAACAGCGAGAACACCCAGGTCAGCAGGACGACTGCCGCCGCTCCCGCAAAGTTGGCAATCCAGTAGTCGCGCTTGGTGATGACGCGCTTTTCGCACGCCCACTGGCCGCACAAAAAGCCGATGTAGATCGCGAAGAGAAAGAGCACCAGCGCAAGCACCACGAACGTCCAGCTCATAGGCGCTACTCCCCGTGATGGTGGCCGCAGCAGTACTCGTGGCCGTCGTCATGGCCGTAGCCGCCGCAGCACTCGTGGTCCTCGCCATGGTGGTGGCCACAACCGCACTCGTGATCGTCGTCATGCTCGCCGCATCCGCAGCCTTCCTCGTGAGCGCCATGCTCCTCGGGACGATACTGCGACCAGTCCAGACCGGCGGCGATGGCGTCGGCCTCCTCCTTATAGAGGACCGTGACGGCCTGGGTGCCCAGCTTGGTGCCACCGATGGCATCGAGCATGTCGTAAAGCGTAAAGGCCACGTCGGCGCCGGGCAGCGCAAGCTCGCGGTCGTCGGCATAGGCGAGCGCCAAGCGCAGGTCCTTAATGAAGTGCTCAACCATAAAGCCGGGCTTGTAGTCGCCGTCGAGCGCCTTGGGCGCCAGGCTCTCCATGGCGCCGGACTTACCGGTGCCGCCCAGGATCATCTGACGGGTCTTCTCAAGATCAAGGCCGCTCAGCTCGGCAAACGCCAGCGCGTCTGCCATGCCAACCATGCAGGCGCCCAGCGACACCTGGTTGGCGAGCTTGGCAGCCTGGCCCTTGCCGGCGCCATCAAAGCAGCAGATGGTTGCCGCAAAGGTGGAAAGGATGTCGCGGACCGGCGCGATGTCGTTCTCGGTGGCGCCCACGATAGCCGTGAGCGTGCCGGCGATGGCACCCGACTCGCCGCCGGTGACGGGGCAGTCAAACGCCATGCGGCCGGAGACCTGGGCGGCCTCGGCAATGTCGCGCGCCAGCTCGGGCGAGCTCGTGGTGAGGTCGATCAGGACCGCACCGGGCTTAGTGCACGCGAGCAGACCGTCACCCGCCAGGTAGAGCTCCTCGACCTCGGAGGGATAACCCACCATGGTAAAGACGACGTCGGCGTTCGCCGCAGCATCTGCCGGCGTATCGGCCCAGACGGCACCGCGCTCAACGAGCGCTGCGGCCTTGGACTTGGTGCGGTTGTTGACCGTGACGGGATAGCCAGCGTCCAGAATGTGGCCGGCAATGGGGGCACCCATAATTCCGGTGCCGATAAATGCGACAGAGAGCTTGTTTGCCATGAAACCTTTCCTTTTGGGTTGGGTGTTATTACCAGGTTGAATACTCGGTGCCAGCGTTTGGGCTGTGAGTCGAGGGCGACTACGGCCGCAGCGCCTGCCTACTGGCCGCGCACGCGGCGAGCGATGCGGTCGGAAAGCGACGCCTTGTCGGCGCGGTTCTTACCCCAAAACGCGCAGGCCACCATGCCGGGGCCCACGTGCGAGCCAATGGTGGGACCCACGGAACTGCGAATGATCGTGACGTCGGCGCAGCCCTCCTCCTTGCGAATGGCGGCTTCGAGCCAGTCGCCGTCCTTTTCGGCATCGGCCGTCATGATCGCGATGGGCATGGTGCGGTCGGGCACGTAGTTCTCGCGGAACGACTTGAGGATGGACTTGAGCGCCTTCTTGCGGCCGCGGTTGACGCCGATCAGCGACAGCGAGCCGGCCAGGTCGTAGGAGAGCTCGGGCTTGACGTCGAGCTTTGCCGTGAGCTGCGCCGCCGCGGGCGGAATGCGGCCGCCGGCAGCCAGCGCATCGAAGCTCTCGAGCGTAAAGTAGCCGTGGACGTAGGTCTTTGCCTCGTTTGCCCAATCGACCAGCTGCTTGGCGGTCAGTCCCGCCGAACGCTGGCGCACGGCCTCGAGCGCCAAGAGCGCACCGGTCGCGCAGGGCAGAGCGTTGTCGACCACGTAGAGCTCAAAGTTGGGATACTCGGCGCGCACGACATCTGCCGCCTGGCACGCGGAGTTGTAGCTCGACGACAGCGCTGAGGTAAAGCACAGGTAGACCGTGGGCGTGCCCTCTTTGGCGCACTCGGTAAAAAACTCGATATAGCGACCGAGCGACACAGCCGAGGTGGACACGCGGGCACCGGCGCGCATGCGGTCGTAGAACTCCTTAGGGCTCATGCTCGACCAGATGTCGTCTGTGCGCTCCTCGCCATCGATAATGAAAGGGAAACCCAGGATATCGACATCGAGGTTCGCGGCGACCTCGGGGCTAAAGTCGCAGCAGGTATCGACGACGATGCGGCAACGGCTCGAATGACCGGCGGATGCGGCCTTGTCCATCAAAGCGACTCCTTACGTAAAAAGGCGGCCACCCGCATGGGATGGCCGCCAACCGTTAACTCATGCAAGTTAACGTATTTTACTCGTCAAGTGTTTCGATGCGGGGCTTGATGATGCCATATCCACCATTCTTACGGTGATACACCACATTGATAAGGCCAGTCGTCGCGTTCTCGAACACGTAGAAGTCGTGGCCGAGCAGATCGGTCTGCACCAGCGCCTGCTCCTCAGTCATCGGGGTGACGTCGATGACCTTCTCGCGGACGAGCAGGTCGTCCTCTTCCTCGGGCAGCAGCAGGTCGGCCAGATCCTCGACGCGCTCGACCGGTGCGACATCCGCTGCGCTGGCACCGCCCTGGCGGTTGTCCACGACCTTGGTCTTGAACTTGCGCAGCTGGCGGGTGACCTTATCGGCGGAGAGGTCGATGGCAGCATACATATCTGCGCCGTGCTCGGCAACGCGAATCACCGAACCGCGGGCACGAGCCGTGACCTCGACGATTGCCGGGTTGGGGTTCGAGGGGTTCTTCTCATAACGAAGCACGACGTCGACTGTCATGGGCTCGATATCGAAAACCTTGAGCGCCTCGCCGATCTTCTCATCCACATGCGCACGCAGAGCATCGGTTACCGTCGTCTTGCGTCCAGAAACCTTGATATCCATACGTGGCTCCAATCTGCCTCGGGGACTTACTGTACTGGCTATGTACCCATTGCCGTGCATTTAATCAC